>NZ_JAWJBK010000020.1:0-43436 GCF_032842915.1 Oceanimonas sp. CAM02 | reverse complement strand
CACCAACGTAGCCGATTTTTTCCTGACGCTGATAAAAAGCATCGGTACGCCAGCGCAGTATCGCGTTATAGACAAAACGCACACAACCGAAGGTCTGAGCCAACAGCTCAATTTGTTCGAGGGTCGGGTAAAACCGATATTTATAAGCGCGTTTCGTCATGTGCTTAGTTTAGTAAACTACTGTATAGATAGCCAGTTTAAAAGGAGGAGCGGGAACAGGGGCGGCTGACGCCGCCGTGCTATCCCTCCCCGCCTTGAAAGGACGGGGTTTCCCGCGCAAAATTGATGAAAGCTGACATTGCCATTATCGGTGCCGGTCTGGCCGGTTTAACCCTGGCCCGGGAACTGAGCGAACACGCCAACATCAGCCTGTTTGAAAAGGCCCGGGGGCTGGGCGGACGCATGTCTACCCGCCGCCGCGATGAGCATCGCTGGGATCATGGTGCCCAGTTTTTTACCGCCCGCTCCCGTGCTTTCAAGGCACTGCTCAAGCCCTTTATTGCCAGCGGTGACGTGGTGGAGTGGCAACCCAATATCACCACCCTTTCCCCTTGTCAGCCCGCTTACAAGCGCCCCTGGTTTGAGCCTCATTATGTGGCCGCACCGGGCATGAACAGCCTGCTCAAGGCCATGAGTCCGGGGCTGAACATTGCTCTGCAAACCCGGGTTGAAACCCTGCAGCAGCACAATGGCAAGTGGCGGCTGCTGGATGACAAAGGGGCGGAGCTGGGCGAGTTTGACTGGGTAATCAGCTCGGCACCGCTGCCGCAAACTCAAGTGCTCTTGCCCTTTGCGCCCGACACCTGGGCCGATTTTGGCATGCTGCCCTGCTACGCCCTGATGCTGAAAGTCAACGACAGTGATCTGCCGGTGTGGGATGCAGCCAAAGTGAATGATTCTTCCTTGCGCTGGATTGCCTTTAACCATCGCCTGCCCGGCCGCAACAGGGAGCTGGGTGCTGTGGTGGCTCACAGCACCGCCGACTGGGCTGCCAACCATCTGGAAGACTGTCAGGATACGGTACGGAACCAGCTAACCGCCGAATTCTGCGCACTGACCGGCGTCAGCCCGCAAGCCGTACAGGAAGCACAGCTGCACCGCTGGCGCTATGCTCTGGCCACAGAAGTAACCAAGAATGCGCTGGGGCATGATCCTTCGGGGTATGTGCTGGACAGCGAGCGCAAGCTAGCTGCCTGTGGTGACTGGTGCCTGGGGGGCCGGGTAGAAGCCGCCTTTACCAGCGCTCACCAGCTGGCCGCCCGTTTTAAACAGCAGGGCTTCTGACCTGCCGCGCAAAATATGACAGGCGAATGACAACGGCGTTGACATGCGAAGGTCCGTATATAAGATGAGCGCATTATCAAGAATACGGGCCTTGCCATGACTTCTGTGCTTTTTGTCTGCCACAGCAACAGCGTGTGCTCCCCCATTGCCGAGGCATTGCTTAATCATCTGGCGGCAGATCGCTACCGGGTAATGAGTGCCGGTGTGCAGCCGGTGGCCATCGATGCCAATGCGCTGGCCGCGCTGAATAAACTGAACGTTGACACCAGCGGCCTTGAGAGCAAGGGCCTGGATGCGGTTGCCGACGAATATTTTGATATTGTTGTCAGCCTGTGTGAGCAGGCAGAAGCGGCTGCCGGTGCTGTGCCGGCAGAACGCTTTATGGCCTGGCACTTTACCGACACTCCCTGCTGCAGCGAAACTGATGCCAGCAAGCTCACCCAGGAAATTTACGAACGTATAAAGTTACTGGTGCTGGTACAGGACCGGCAGGAGAAAACCCTGTGGTAACGTCTCCCCTGTCTTTGTTCAAGGCGCTGGCCGATGATACGCGTCTGCAGCTGGTGCTGCTGATCGTGGCTGAAGGTGAAATCTGCGTGTGTGAAATGACTCACGCGCTTAATGAAACCCAGCCCAAAATTTCCCGCCATCTGGCCCTGCTGCGCCAGGCCGGCCTGCTGGCCGACCGCCGCGCCGGCCAGTGGGTGTATTATCGTCTTGCCGACGACCTGGATAACGGCAGCAAAACACTGCTGCACCAGACCCATCAGCATTTTCAACATTATATTGCACCGGCCCTGAGCCGCCTGGCGACAATGGGTAACCGTCCCGAGCGTCAGCAACAGTGCTGTTAACCTTCCCGGACTGGCAACATGGTCCACTCTGCCGGTACCGACTGACGCAGATACGACAGCAGCGCTGCCTGCTTTTTGGGCTGACGGCCAAAGGAGTAGAGTAACCCCACCGGCAACGGCGGCAGCCGCCACTCGGGCAGACAAAGCTGCAAGCGCCCCGGGTGCGCCTTAAGGTATGCTTCAGCGTAGTACTCGGGCAGTACGCCAATGCCCTGCCCGTTGGCAATGGCATCCAGCTGCAGTATGTAATCATCTGCCTTCAGCCGGGAAGGTAACGGCTGAAAAATATATTCACCTTCATGCTCATGGCGCAGCAAAAGCGCATGATGACGCTCGCTGAGCCTGTCTATCCAGACATGCTCCGGCAACTCCTGAGGGTGCCGCAGCACACCATGGCGCTGTGCATAATCCGGGCTCATATAAAGTCTGCGCGGCCAGTGGCCAAGCACCTCATGGCGCAGGCCACACTGAGGATCATCGCCCACCCATAGCCATATTTCATTCTGCCCGGCTTTCGCAGGCGGTGCCCGGGTCTCGCTATAGAGCGAGATGCTCACACCGGGATAGTCCGCCATAAACTGCTGCAGCACACCAGGAAACCACCCTCTGATACAGCTGCTGTGCACTTTTATGACCAGTTCGCCGCTTATCTCTTCTTTCAGGTCATCCATGGCCTGACGCCCCTGCTCTGCAAGGTGCAGTATTTGCCGGCTATACCGTTCAAACAATACACCCGCTTCAGTGGCCTGCAGGCGGTTACCACGGCGATGCAGCAATGGCTGACCAAGCCGGGACTCCAGCTGACTGAGCCGCCGGCTTAAGGTCGACTTGGGCACACCAAGACGCCGTGCAGCCTCCGTGAGGCTGCCACAGGCCACCACAGTGACAACGCCTTCCAGCTCAAACAAATCTTGCATAGCGCTCCCATAAAATTATCAACATGACCTGGCAAGCCCGGCTGCGGACAACGACGGGCAGCCATTAGCGAATGGAAAAAACACCAGACACCGGCTCCATCACTATCACCCAAAAGCCCAAGGCGCTGTTCCATTAACGGAATGAAATGTTCCATTAATTGATGTCACTTTTTGGAAAGGCTTTCTCTACAATGCCAATCGCTTTCAATAACAATTATCATTAACAAGCTCATTTTTATCGAAGTCGGCATATTTGTACACAGGAGAGTAGTCATGCCCAAGCTCATGCCCAGTCGTCTGGCCAGCGCTATTTCTTTGGTGCTGTTAAACACCGCCACCCTCGCCACCGCGCAAGCCCAGACCGCTCAGGTATTTGATACCGTGGTGGTCAGTGCGTCCGGCTTTGAACAGGACGTTACTGACGCGCCGGCCAGCATTACCGTTATCGGCCAGCAGGAACTGCAGCAAAAACGTTATGGCAACCTGGCGCAGGCACTGGATGGAGTAGAAGGCATTGATATTCGCCAGGGCACCGGAAAAACCGGCGGCCTTAATATCAGCATGCGTGGTCTGCCCAGCGAATATACGCTGATCATGATCGACGGCCGCCGCCAGAATACCTCCGGCAACGCCACTCCCAACGGCTTTAACGACACCGCTACCAGCTTTATGCCGCCTCTGTCCGCCATTGAGCGTATTGAAGTGATCCGCGGTCCCATGTCCACCCTGTATGGCTCCGATGCCATGGGTGGGGTGATCAATATCATCACCAAAAAAGTGGCAAATGAGTGGAGCGGCTCGGTCACCCTGGATCACACCTTCCAGGAAGATCGCGACTACGGCGATTCAAGTAATGTCAGCTTTTATACTTCCGGCCCGCTGATGGAAGACAAGCTGGGCCTGGCGGTGCGCGGCAGTGTATACGACCGGGGAGCGTCTGATCTGACCTTTGATAATGGCTCAACCGTCAACAAGCGCGGTGTGTCGCCGGTAGAGGGGCGAAATTATACCATCGGTGGCCGCCTGACCTTTACACCCAACGAAGATCACGATATTTCTCTGGATATGGAGCGGGGCCGTCAGGTCTATAACAATGACGACTGTCAGCTGGGCACTCTGGATGGTAAAACCGGCGGCAGCGCGGTAAACGGCTGCTCTCAGGAAGAGCCCACCCAGGCCAACGGCTATAAGGATGAGCTGCGCTTTGAGCGGGATCAGCTGGCGCTTACGCACAGTGCCCGGCTGGGATTCGGCAACCTTGACAGCAGCATTACCCACAACACCACCGAAACCCTGGGCCGCACCATTCCGGGCGGACGAGCCGGTCAGTCCAACTTCAAACCTATTGGCAGCAGCTATGATGGTTTTCCCTCCATTATCGTCGGCAATGACCGGGAGCTGAAAGCCACCGAACTGGTTATCGACAGCAAGCTGGTAGCCCCTGTCGGTGATACCCATATTGCCACCATCGGCGGCCAGTGGCAGGATTCCGAGCTGAAAGACGGTATTTCCACCGAAACCTTTGAGCAAAAATCCTGGGCCTTGTTTGGTGAAGACGAGTGGATGCTGCGCGACGATCTGGCCCTGACGCTGGGGGCCCGCTATGACCATCATGATGCCTTTGGCGGTCATATCAGCCCCCGCGGTTATCTGGTATGGAACACCACAGACAACTGGACCCTCAAGGGCGGTGTCAGCAAGGGCTATAAAACCCCCAGTCTGAATGACCTGCATGATGGCATTAACGGTATTGGCGGACAGGGCACTGTCATTAATATCGGCAACCCGGATCTGCAGCCGGAAACCACCATTAATACCGAAGTAGGTGCCTATTACGACAGCCTTACCGGCCTCAATGCCAATGTGACCCTGTTCCATACTCAGTTCAGCGATAAAATCGCAGACGGTGATCCCGTCAGTGACCCGCTTTGTGCCGGCAATGCGGGTGGTACCTGCTCGCAGAAAGTCAACGTGGATAAAGCCGTGACTCAGGGGATAGAGCTGGCTGCCGGCTGGCAGTTTGCTCCGGACTGGAAACTCTCCGGTAATTACACCCTGACCGACAGCGAGCAGAAAAGCGGTGATAACCAGGGTGAACCTCTGACCAACACGCCAAGACACATGGTTAATGCCAAACTGAGCTGGAACACCACAGAACAGCTGACCCTGTGGCTGCAGGGTGAATACCGCAGCGATCGCGCCCGCTTCCTCAGCAAGCGTGAAAACCTGGACACCGATCAGCAGGCCCTGCTCGACGCGGCAGGCGACATTCAGGGCTATGAGCTGTTTCACCTGGGAGGCTCCTATCAGGTATCCGACAAGGTAACCCTGAACGCCACCATTTATAACCTGCTCGACAAAGACTTCACCACAGGCACTTTCTATAACAATGGTAATGACTGGGCTTCTGATTACACCCAGAGCGGTCGCTCCACGGACGGTGTGCTGGAAGAAGGCCGTCGTCTCTGGTTGTCTACTAATATTCGTTTCTGATCACCTGATTTACGCCTGCTGTTTAGCCCTCTTGCAAGAGGGCTTTTTTATTTGCTTTCTTTAACCATGATTCTTATGTTTAATAAGCCATCGTTTCCTGACTTTTATTCGGTGAGATTTCCATGAATATCGACAACCGGCTTAATGATCCGCTGTTTGTTCCGGCACCAACCGCCGGCACTCAGTCGCGTCAGGACAACGACAAGCTGGAGCGGGTGGCTCCCGCCGAGCCGGCCGATGCCTTTGCCGGTCAGGACGAGCGCCGTGAGCGTGGCGGCGAAGAAATCGCCCTGTATGATGCCCGTGGCCAGAAAACCGGCACTGAAACCGACTCTGCCGATCCCCCTGCAGACAGCAAAGAAAAAGCCGGGAATGAGCAGGCCAGCACCGAAGCTGGCGCTCGCCCCAGCAAACCCTCGGGCGAACCCATGACCGAAGAAGAAGTGCTGGAGCTGAACGATCTCAAGTTACGGGATCAGGAAGTGCGCACCCATGAACAGCAGCACGCTGCCGTGGGTGGTCAGCATGCAGGCTCACCCAACTACGAATATGAAACCGGCCCCGATGGCAAACAATATGCGGTAGAAGGCCATGTGCAGGTTGACATGTCACCGGTGCCCGGCGATCCACAGGCCACCATCGATAAAATGCAGCAGATAAAGGCGGCTGCCATGGCACCGGCAGAGCCGTCCCAGGCCGACAAGAATGCCGCCGCCCAGGCCGAACAACTCATCGCCCAGGCCCGCGCAGAGCTGCGGGACGGCAAACAGGAAGACGCCAGCAGCAAACCGGTTTCCTCCGCTGAGCGCGATCCCAACAGTCCCATGCAGCAGCGCAATGAAGTGATTGCCGGTGTTTATGGCCGCTCGGCCAAACAGCAGGCTCAGGCACTGATCGGCCTGGCATAATATTTTGAGCACTCCAGACTACCTCGCCGGCTATCCGGCATCTCTGCAGCAACAGGCCGCCAGGCTGCTGACTGATGGCCGTCTTGGCACCTACCTGACGCGAAAATATCCAGAGTCTCATCACGTGCAGAGCGACAAGGCGCTTTACGATTATGTAAGCGCGCTGAAAAGCCGCTATATGAAAAAAGCAGCGCCGCTTAGTCAGGCTCGCTATGACAGCAAACTGAACGTGGTGAAACAGGCGCTGGGTCTGCATACCTACCGTGCCCATGTGCAGGGCAACAAACTCAAAACCCGCAACAGCATTACCGTGGCCGCCCTGTTTCGTGAAGCGCCGCCGGAGTTTTTGCGCATGATAGTCGTTCATGAGCTGGCCCACTTTCGGGAAAAAGAACACGGCAAGGCCTTCTATCAACTATGTTGTCATATGGAGCCTGACTATCATCAGCTGGAACTGGATACCCGGCTCTGGCTGCTGTGGCGGGATCATGTCAGGCAAGCCTGAGACCGGTTAACGGCGCTTTTTTCAGGCAAGACGTATTTTTCTTTTAAAAACAATTAAGAACCCGCTCTTTATGTGGAATATACGTATACTCGCCCTCGGGTTCGGGTTCTAGAATTAGCGCTGAGTAACACCCACCTCCAATCGAGGATAATAACAATGACCAAGACCATACTACTGGGAGCTTTGCTGGGAGCCGGCGCACTTCCTGTGATGGCAGAAATGCCGCCACAGGCGGGTGTCTGTGTCAGTTGTCATATGGCCAACGGCCTTGGCATGGCCAATGTGGCCCCTTCCATTGCCGGTATGCCGGCTCCTTATCTGGCAGAGCAGCTGCGCCACTTTCAGAGCGGAGCTCGCAATAATGCCATTATGAAGCCCATGGCCATGATGCTGGACGACGCCGGTGTTGAAGCGGTGAGCCAATGGTTTGCCAGCCTGCCGGTATCACTGCCGGAAGATCCCGCCTTTCGCGGTGAAAAGCCCGCTCCACAAAATATGGAGCTGGGCGAAAAGCTGGCCTATCAGGGCGACTGGCAACGTGATCTGCCAAGCTGTGTGGCCTGCCATGGCCCGGAAGGCGTCGGTGTGGGTGAGGTGTTTCCGCACCTGGCCGGGCAGCATGCCGATTACATAGAAAGCCAGCTGAAAGCCTGGCAAAGCGGCAGCCGCGTTACCGACACTCACGGCCTGATGGCCCCGGTGGCCAAAAAGCTGACAGCAGAAGAAATTACCGCCGTTGCCAGCTACTTCGCAAGCCTGGGAGGTCAGTAACATGAACAAGATTTCTGCCATTATGCTGGGCCTGTCTCTGGCAGGTATGACCGCTGCACATGCGGTGAACACCGATAAGCTGGCCATTCAGGAAGAATTACCCGTGGGCAAGGCCGCCGGTGAATACCCGACGCCTCCCGGCTGGGACAAACTGCCCGAGGGCGAGTTTGGTGAGAAGATCATTCGTGGCTACAACTATTTTGTAAATACTCAGTCACTGTCACCGGAGTTTGTGGGTGACGGCCTCAACTGTGTGAACTGCCATATGGATGCCGGCAAAAAAGAAAATGCCGCGCCGCTGTGGGCTGCCTATATGAGCTATCCGGCCTATCGCAAAAAGAATGACCGCATCAACAGCTATGAAGAGCGTATTCAGGGCTGCTTCCTCTATTCCATGAACGGCACGCCGCCGGAGCATATGAACCCGGTGCTGGTTGACTTGTCTGCCTACGCTTACTGGCTGGCTCAGGGCACCATGACAGGTGAACAGTTTGATCCGGCCAAGATGGCCATTCCCAGCGATGAAGACCTGCTCAAGGGCGGCAAGCGTGATGACTTCCCCTTTATGCAGGCTTATCTGGATAATGGCGGCACCGCTGAAGTGAAAACGCCGGGCCGGGGCTACCCCAAGTTGTCTGACCCCGGGCAGGAGCCTGATATTACCCGTGGCAAAGCCGTATATGCACAGGAATGTGCTGTATGTCATGGTGCCAATGGTGAAGGTCAGAAAGTGAATGACCGCTATGTATTCCCGCCGCTGTGGGGGCCGGACACCTATAACTGGGGTGCCGGCATGCAGCGGGTGAATACGGCCGCTTACTTTATTCACAAAAACATGCCCCTGGGGCAGCCCGAGAAACTCACCGAGCAGCAGGCCTGGGACGTGGCCATGTATCTCGACACTCAGGAGCGCCCGCAAGATCCGCGTAACAAGGGCTCACTGGAAGAAACCGTGGAAAAATTTCACGGTGGATACAGCCAGTATGGCAAAGAGTTCAATGGCAGCGTGCTGGGCACTGCCAGCTATCCCAACCATCCGAACAAGCCGTAATCACACTGCACAAAAAAGGCCGGAATATTCCGGCCTTTTTATTTACATCACCTTTTTCAGCTTTGACTGCTCATGGTGAGCCAGCATGCGCATATCATAACCGGTGGGAATTTGATGTACTCGCAGATCAAACTCGGGTAGCACCGCAAAGATATGATCGAAAATATCAGACTGTATGCCCTCATAAACTACCCAGCTGGTGGTATTGGTAAAGGCATAAATTTCAACAGGAATACCATTACTGCTGGCTTCCAGCTGACGCACCATCAGGGTCATTTGCTGATGGATATGCGGGTGCTCGCGCAGCATCACTCCAAGATACGCTCTGAAGGTGCCGAGGTTGGTCAGCCGCCGGCCATTCACCAGCAGGCTCATGTCTGTCTGCTTTTCACTGTTATAACGTGTGATTTCCTGTACTTTTTCATTCAGATAATCACCGAGCAAGCGAGACTTCTGCAGCCGCTGAATATCGTCTTCGTTAAGAAAGCGCACGCTGCTGGCGTCGAGCAGCACGCTGCGCTTGATGCGCCGGCCGCCAGATTCGCTCATGCCCCGCCAGTTTTTAAAGGAGTCGGAAATAAGGGCATAAGTGGGAATGGTGGTAATGGTGTGGTCCCAGTTCTGTACTTTTACGGTGGTCAGGCCAATATCAATCACTTCGCCGTCGGCACCGTAACGCCCCATTTCCAGCCAGTCCCCCACCGCCAGCATGTCGTTGGCTGAAAGCTGAATACCTGCCACCAGCCCCATGATGGGGTCTTTAAATACCAGCATCAGCACGGCCGTCATGGCACCCAGACCACTCAGCAGGATCACCGGTGACTTGCCGATCAGGGCAGAGATAATCAGCAGGCCAATAAAGATACTGGCAATCAGTTTTATGCTCTGAAAAATGCCCCGCAACGGAAAAGTCCGCATTGCCGGACGCTGACGAAAAATATCCAGCAACGCATCCAGCAGGGAATAGAGCGACAGCAGGGCGTAGAGCAGGATCCACATATTTACCGCGGTCTGAATGGCAGGTAATAATATGGTATCGCCTTTCAGCCAGAGCCCGGCTTGTATGTAAATAATGATGCCCTGCAGGGTCAGTGCCAGCCGGCCAAATAATTTGCGCTCAAAAAAGGCCCGCCGCCAGATGCGCTGAGTGCCCCGGGTGCGCCCTTCCACCCAGCGTAATACCACCCGGTGCAGCACAAAGTGAATGCCCAGCGAAATGATAACAATCAGTGCCAGCGCAATACCGGTATAGGCCAGCTTGGCAAACTGGGGAACGTATTGATTCAGCCAGGGCAACAACCAGCCTTCCAGATCTTTTACCTCATCCATTGCTCTCACTCACAGGTTAAATAGTCAGCCATCATGCTACCGGCTGACATAGTACTCATCAATTAGCCGGGCCATAACGATAGGCTCCGCCTGCTTTCAGGGCTTTACGGTAAGCTGGCCTGGCCTGCAGCGCCGCTACATAAGCTTGCAGCCTGGGGTAGCTGTCGGCCAGCTCGGGGTTGCTGATCACGGTTTCCAGCGGAAAACTCATCTGAATATCGGCAGCACTGAACTGCTCACCCAGCATCCATTCATGACAGGCAAGGTGATCCGCCACAAAATTAAGGTGAGTATGTATCTGCTTGTCAAGAAAGGCACTGTTAACACCTGCCACTATTTTTTTCACCAGCGGCTTCACAAAAAACGGCATGGGAGCCTGTTTTACCCGCTCGAACACAAAGCGCATCAGCAGCGGCGGCATCAGCGAGCCTTCAGCATAGTGCAGCCAGTACACATAATCCCACCAGATGTCGGTGCCGTGCTCGGGCAACAGCTGCTTTGCACCGTAACGCTGGGCCAGATAATCCACAATGGCACCCGATTCTGCCAGAGTGAGGTTGCCGTCCGTGATCACCGGTGACTTGCCCAGGGCATGCACACGCTTCAGGCTATCGGGAGCAAGGCCTGAACCGGCGTTGCGGGAGTAACGGGCCAGCTCATATTCAAGGCCCAGCTCTTCCAGCAACCACAGAATGCGCTGAGCGCGGGAGTCTTCCAGATAATGCAGAGTAATCATGAATATCTCCGTTTCACGTTGAATGATTTGTCTTGCATCAAGAATGTAACAGTTATGTTTTAAGACTTATGTCGAATAGTTACATTCGTTAACAGACGCTAGCATGCCTTGTGATTAAACAGGGAAAGTATTATTCATCGAGGAGATGATCATGTCTGACGCACCCTCCCAGACCTACCGCTCCCAGCGCAAGCCCCGCAAAGATTTCGACAGCCGGGCCGCCTATCTGGAGCATGAGCTGTCTATATTGTCGCCCCGCCGCTGGGGGATCAACCTGCCATTTCGTGACTACAGCTTTGAGTTCGAAGATTTTGTGCCGGCACTGGCGGCGACTATCGGCAAAATTGTTATGGTTGCCGCCGTGGTTGCGGCCTTTGCCGGTCCGCTGGGGCTGAGTGACGCTTTTGTAGTAGAAAACGTTCGCTTTGAAATGCTGATAGCGGCCTTGCTGTTCGTGATTCTGTTTTCAGGCTTTATTAACCCCAACGCCAACCTGGCCGGCACCCACGGCCCCATGATTCCGCTGATCCCGCTGATTGTAGCCTCGGGGGGGCACCCGCTGGCGCTGGGCTTGCTGGTGGGGCTGTTTGGCTTAATTCTCAGTTTAACTAAAGGCGGCAGTAAACTGATGGCGCTCACCAGTGATGGTGTACGCGGCGGCCTGCTGATTTATCTGGGGGCCATGGGCCTGCTCAGCCAGATCAAGGCACTGACCGCCTGGGCCAACGGCATTGATATGGGCTACGTCGCCTTTGTGGTCATTTTGAGCACCATTATCATGTATGCCCTGCTGGCCCGGCTGGAAATGCGCTGGCTGTCCATTCCGCTGGGCTCCGGCATTGCCTTTATTATTGCCATTGCCCTGGGCGCGCCCTTTGAGTTTGTGACCGAGCCCGGCATTCCCAACCTGAGCCCGTCTTACTGGTGGGGTGAGAATACCGGCTGGCAGATGGGCTGGCCCGAGCTGCATCACTTTGTCAGTGTGGCACCCTTTGCGGTGCTGGCAGTGGCCATGTGGTCTCCTGACTTTATGGGCCAGCGGGTTTTCCAGGAGCTGAACTATCCCAAAAAAGCCACCAAGGTACTGATGAACGTGGACGACACCATGGGTGTGGCCTCAGTACGCCAGGCAGTAGGCAGTGTGCTGGGTGGCGGTAATCTGGCCTCTTCCTGGGGGACTTATATTATTCCGGCGGCCATTGCCAAGCGCCCCATTCCGGCGGGTGCCGTACTGACCGGCATTCTGTGTGTGATTGCCGCACTCTGGGGTTACCCCATGGATCTGGCGGTGTGGGCACCGGTGTTGCGGGTAGCGCTGATTGTGGGGGTATTTATGCCACTGCTGGAAGCGGGCATGCAGATGACCCGTAACACTACCAGCAGCCAGTCTGCCGGCATTGTGGTGTTCGCCTCCGCGTTTGTTAACCCGGTATTTGGCTGGTCCATGACCATGCTGCTCGACAACCTGGGCCTGATTGGCGACAAGGAACGCGGCAAGAAACTGCGCCTGATGGACCGCTGGGTGATTCCGGGCATTACCTTTGTCATTCTGCTGGCCATTATGGCGGCGGTGGGCATGCTGCCGGGTATTCCGGCGCTGATCACCGCAGAGTAACGTTTCCCGATAATGTAAAAGCCGGAGCATTGCTCCGGCTTTTTTATTACCTGCGCAGTGAGGGGTGAGGAGTGAGGAGACCCACAGCAACTCCCCGGTATTTTCTTCTCACCCCTGTCCCCTCACTCCTCTCTTCCTTTACCCCTCACCGTTAAAAGCGAACTCCGGCGCCAGCCGGCTCAATCCCAGCCCCTGGCCCTTGCTGAGCCTGATCTGCACCGGCACCCGCTCTTTCAGTGCATCTATATGGCTGATCACGCCTATCATCTTGCCGCTGGCATTCAGCGCATCCAGCGCATCCAGTGCCACTTCCAGAGTGTCGGCATCCAGGGTGCCAAAGCCTTCATCCAGAAACAGCGAGTCGATACGGGTTTTGCTGCTCACCAGATCCGATAACGCCAGCGCCAGCGCCAGACTCACCAGAAAGCTTTCGCCACCGGACAGGGTCTGGGTATCCCGGCTTACATCCGCCTGCCAGGTGTCAATGACCGACAGCTCCAGCTCGGCGGCATGATTGCGCGCCAGCCGGTAACGGCCGTGCAGCCGCTCCAGCCGGCGGTTGGCCAGATATACCAGATGCTCGAGGGTCAGCCCCTGAGCAAAACGGCGATAACGGGCACCGTCGGCAGCGCCAATCAGACTATTGAGCTGCTCCCAGCGCTGCAGTTGCTGACGGCCCTGCTCAATACGCTGCAGCAAACTTTGCTGGCGCTCACGCTGAGCGGCATCGTGCGCCAGGCGCTCTTCCAGCCGGCCCAGTTGCTGCTGGGCGGTATTTTGCGCCTGTTGCTGGTTTTGCTGTTGCTGCTCCAGCTCGGCCAGCGCCGGCGGCGCTGTGTCTCCCAGCTGCTGTTTTGCCTGCTGCGCCTGAGCCAGCCGGTCGGCAGCCAGTGCCAGCGCCTGTTGCAACGCCTGCAGCCGTGCCTGCAGCCGCTGGCGCTCTGGCTCCGGCAGATGTGCCGCCAGAAATGCTGCCTCATCGGCAAAGGGGCTGTCGGTCAGCGCCTGCTGCCAGCCGGTGTTGGCTTCGTTCAGCGTTTTCTGCAGTTCTGTGGCCTGCTGTTGATCCTGCTCCAGCAGCAGATGCTGACGCTGCAGGGCATCTTTCAGTTCGGCCAGCCGGATTTCAGCCTCACTGGCTGCCGCGTCCGGATCGGCGGCTGTTACCGGCGCATCATCAGGCAGGGCCAGCTGATCCCAGCCCTGCTGCCAGTGTGCCAGCCGGCGTTCGGCTTCACCAAGGGCCATGGCCAGCTGCTGGCGCTGCTCTTTCAGCTGACTGACGCTGTTTTGCTGCTGCCGCCATTGTTGCCATTGCTGCTCGGTGTGGCTGAGCCAGGCCTGCCAGTTACCGGGCTGATGACCAATGCCGGCAAGCAGCTGCTGCTCCAGCTCGCAGCGCTGCTGCTCACAGGCCTGAATGTCGCTGTGCAGCTGCTGCTGTGCCTGCTGCAGAGTGTCCATTTTTTGTGTCAGCAGCTGTTGCTGATGCGCCAGCTCGCCGGTTTGTGCCACTGCCGCCTGTCGGGCCTGCTCAGCCTGATGGAGCGCGGCTTTGGCCGCCTCAAGCTGCTCTGCCTGTTGCTCAAGCTGAGCCAGCTGCTGGCGACGCGCCTGCAGCTGAGATTGCCAGTCGCTGGCATCAAGAGACAGCTGCTGTAACAGCGCCGTTTGTTTTTCCTGCAGCTCGTGAAGGCGGCTGCTCAGCTGTTGCAGGCGCTGGCCGGTATAATCCAGCTTCGCCTTGTGCTCCGCCTGCTGGTGGCGCAACGAGGCACCGGCCTGCTCGATCTGCTCCAGCTCATGGCGCTTTTGCTGCAGCTCGGCGGCAGTGCTGTTATTCAGGTTTTGGTAAGCGACAATGGCCGGGTGAGACTCACTGCCACAGAGCGGACAGGCATCGCCGGGCTGCAGCTGAGCCCTGTGCTGCTCAAGGGAGCGGATCAGCTGCTCCTGTTCCAGCAGCCGGGTCTTGTCTTTTATTTGCTCCTGCAGCTGACGATATTGCTCCCGGGTTTGCTCAAGTTGCTGCTCGCCCTGCTGCCATTGTGGTGTCAGCCGGTTCAGGGTGTGCTGCTGCTGTTGTTGCTCCTGTTTCAGCTCCTGCAGTTGCCCGGCGGTTTGCTCCAGGGCCAGCCAGTGCGGCTGCTGGCTGCGCAGCGCCTGCCATTGTGCTTTTAACTCCGCTTCAGTGGCATGGCCAAGCACGCCGGCCAGTGCATCCTGCTGCTGCCGGCAGCGCGCCTGCGCGGTTTGCTCAGCCTGGCTGGCCTGCTGCTGTTGCTGCTGCAGTACCTGTTGTTGTTGCGCCAGCTGGTGTTGCTGCTGGCCGTGTTGCTGGTGCTGTGCCGTAAGCTGTTGTATTTGCTGGTGCAGTTTATCCAGCTGTTTAATATCACCCCGCCAGCCGGCCAGCTGCTCTCCCAGCTGCTCACCGGCAGGATTGGCCGCCATGGCGTCGGCAAGCTGCTGCTGTTGTTGCTCCAGAGCCTGATCCTGCTGCTGCAGTGCCTGATGATGCTGCCGGCTGAATGAAAGGCCGCGCCAGTGGCACACCTGCTGCTCTTGTGTCAGCCGGCCCAGCTCAGCCTGACGCTCGCTTATTCGATGGCCGAGGACTTGTTGTTGCTGCTGATGCTGCTGGCGTTGCTGCCACTGCACATACAAGCGGGCAGCCGGCTCGCTTTGCTCCAGCGCCAGCTGTTCAGGGGCCGCCTCGTTCAACGCGGCCTGCGCCTGTTGGTGTGCCTGGCTGGCCTGCACCAGTTGCTGCTCATTCCGATCCCACTGCTGGCGCTGTACCAACTCGGTCCGGGTGCGCTGCAATGCCTGCTGCACTGCACTCAGCTGCTGAGCCGTCCCGGTGCGCTGGCGTTCAATTTCGCCACGCTCCTCCTCACCCAGCAGAGCCACGCCTTTAACTTGCGCTTCCTGCTCGGCCAGCGCCTGTTTGTGCTCCCGGGTCTGTTCAAACACCCGCTGGGAAATACGGGCGTAAATGTCGGTGCCGGTCAGCTCTTCCAGCAGCTCGGCACGCTCGTTGGCATCCGCATGCAGAAAGGCGGCAAAACCGCCCTGGGCCAGCATCATCGATTTGGTAAAGCGGCCAAAGTCGAGACCGGTGAGCATTTCGGTCAGCCTGAGCTTGTCATTGATTTTATCGGTCAGAATTTCACCGCTGCGCTTTGCCAGCTCAACACGGGGCGCCTGCAGTTTGCCACCAACCTGGCCTCTGGCCCGGCGCTGACTCCAGAAGGCCCGGTAGCCCTCGCCCTTTACCTCAAACTCCACTTCTGCCAGACAATCGGCGGTGTGCCGGGTCATCAGCTCGTTGCTGCCCGCAGAGACGGTTTTCATTCGTGGCGTCTGGTGATAGAGCGCCAGACAAATGGCATCGAGCAGCGTGGTTTTGCCCGCCCCGGTGGGGCCGGTAATGGCAAACAGTCCGCTGTCGGCAAAGGGCGACTGAGTAAAGTCAATTTTCCACTCGCCCTGCAGGGAGTTCAGATTTTTCAGCCTGAGGCTCAGAATTTTCATGCTTGCTCCTCCAGACTGGCCAGCACCTGAGCATAGAGCTGGTTCAGTTCACGCAGGTCGTGCTCATTCAGGGTTTCCTGCGCCAGCCGCCGTTCAAATACCTGAGTTGGGGTCAGTTCGCTCAGGGTTTCTTTCTGCTCCGCCAGCAAGGCAGCATTGCGCCCCTGGCGCTCCCGGCGCACCAGCAGCACCTCGGCATTCAGCCCCTCGCTCAGGGCCTGCACCCTGGGCTGCAGATCACTCAGGTAATCGTCTTCAGACACAGTCACTTCCAGCCATACCGGCTGCGTGTCAGTGCCTGCCCGGGCGGCCTCGGGCAAACGCTCAGCCAACTCGTTCAGTGAACCTGCCACTCTTGCCATGGGCTGAAACACCGGCACCGGCACCGGGGTGACGCTTTCCAGGCCGCGATTCGACAGCTCTACCAGCAACACCTCTTTTTGCTGGCCGGTCTCATCAAAGCTCAGGGTCAGGGGCGAGCCGCTGTAGCGAATATGCTCACAGCCCCCCACCTTTTGCGGCCTGTGTATATGCCCGAGTGCAATATAGTCAGCGGCAGGAAAGGCGCTGGCAGGAAAAGCCTCCAGGGTACCGATATAAATGTCACGCACCGAATCAGTGCGGCTGGCCCCCACCGTGGTGAGGTGGCCGGTGGCCACAATGGGCAGACCGGCATTTTGTGCCCGGGCCTGCTCATACAACTGCTGATAGTGCGCGGCAATGGCCTGTTGCAGAGCACGGCCCTTGTCATCGGCACTGTCGCCGGCCCGGCTTTCCAGCAGATCCCGCGGGCGCAAAAAAGGAATGGCACAGAGCACGGCACCGGGCTCGCCGGCGCGGTTGGCCAGCGTAATAATCTGTTGTTCAGGCTCGGCCATGGCCCCGGGGATCACCCGAACATTCAGCGCACCCAGCAACTCACGGGATTCATTGAGCATGGCCACAGAGTCGTGGTTACCTCCCAGCAGCACCAGGCTGGCACCGCTGCGGCTGATTTGCACCACAAAATTATGATAAAGCTCACGGGCATAACTGGGAGGCGTGCCGGTATCAAAGATATCACCCGCTACCAGCACGGCATCAATCTGGTACTGCTCTACCTGAGCCACCAGCCAGTTGAGAAAGGCGGCGTGTTCATTCAGCCGGGTTTTGCCCATAAAATGCTGGCCCAGGTGCCAGTCGGAGGTGTGCAGAATGCGCATGGAAGCCCTTGAAATTTCAATAAATGACAAATATTAGCACCGCTATACCGGCCAAAGGCAAACTCGCTTGGTGCCGGCCCAAAACTTGCTAGACTGATGCTTTCATTTCCAGCGCCGCTTATTATGCCATTTTCCTACGATTTTCTTGCCCTGGCAGCCGCTGCCTGCTGGGCAGTGTCCAGTTTGCTGTCTGCCAGTGCCGCCCGCCATCTGGGGGCGTTTGCCTATTCCCGCTGGCGCATGTTCTGCGTCAGCCTGATGCTATGGGCCGCCGCCATGGTCACCGGCGGCTGGGCCAGCCTGAGTACGCCGGCACTGGGCGTCATGGCGGCTTCTGGCCTGATTGGCATTTTTATCGGTGATACCGCACTTTATGCCGCCATGAACCGGCTGGGGCCACGCCGGGCCAGTGTGCTGTTTGCCACTCATGCGCTCTTTTCCGTGGTGCTGGGGTTTGCCTTGTTTGATGAACGCATTGGCGCTCAGGCACTGGCCGGCGGCGTACTGCTGGTGGGCGGTGTCATGACCGCCATTTTCTTTGGCAAGCGCGGCAATGAAACCCATGCCTGGGAGCAGGACAACGGCAGCCTCTGGCCAGGCATTGCCCTTGGCCTGCTGTCGGCGCTGTGTCAGTCGGTGGCCACGTTAATGGTCAAGCCGGTAATGGAAGGCAATGTGGATCCGGTAGCGGCCTCGGCAGTACGCATGACCACCGCCTTTGCCGCTCATATGGCACTGCTGTGGTGCGGGCTGGCGGTGGCCAAACCCCTGCAGCGCATTAACTGGCCGGTGTTTGGCATGGTGGCGCTGAATGCTTTTCTGGCCATGGGCGTGGGCATGACCCTGATTTTGCTGGCACTGCGCCATGGTGAGGTGGGCATGGTGGCCATGCTGAGTTCGGTAAGCCCGGTGCTGGTGCTGCCGCTGTTGTGGCTGATCATGAAGCGCCGCCCTGCCAGTGGCGCCTGGGTGGGCGCCCTGGTCACAGTGATTGGCACGGCCCTGATAGTGACTCGTTAAAGGTTAAGGCCTTCTGCACTGAGGGCGCGACGCACACCGGCGTCTTCGTTCAGATCCTGAAAGTGCCGGGCAACATGCGGGTAGTTGCTTAAGCCATCAGGCAGAATTTGTGTGGCCCAGAGCTCAAACACAAAGGCACAGGCATCCACTATACTTTTGTGCTCGTCCATATACCAGGTGCGGCTGGCCAGATGATTGTCCATGCGCTGCAGCCAGGGGGCGATACGCTCGGGCACCGCTGCCTTGATGGCATCATGAGCGGCATCCGTAGTGTCTGTGGTCAGTTTGTGTGGGGCAAACCAGGGCACCATAACGCGGTAAACGTCGGTGTTAAAAAAGCTTAGCCAGTAATCACACTGATACTGCAGCACGGGATCGTTAATGGGCCCCAGGTGCTCACCGGCAGGTAAGCGGGCCAGATAACGCAGAATGGCACTGGTCTGATACAAGGCTCCCATGTCGTCTGTCATCAGTACCGGCACCGCCGACATGTAATTGATTTTTACAAACTCCGGATCCTGAGTGTTGGCCGGCTCCAGCTCAAAGGGCTGCTCCATCCAGCACAGCACTATGTGCGGAGCCAGAGAGCAGGCACCGAGCTTGAAGTATAATTTCATTTAAATAAACCTCCTGAACACAACTGGAGTTGTGCCGGTTGCAGCAACCTGACACAGATCTAGTTTGAGTATTGGCGGAGAATGACAAATTGGCGACAAATTTTACAAAAATATGTCACCAATTGAGTATGTGATAAAAACAGGGATCAGTCTTCAACCGACAGCAGCATTTTCTTCAGCAGAGCGGCAAACTGTTGCTGCTCTTCTTCAGTAAGGGCTGCCGCCAGCTCGGCTTCTGCCGCCAGGTGATGTTTTACCGCCTCTTCCACTACCTTGTAGCCTTCATCGGTGAGAGTGACGATTACGCCCCGGCGATCATGATCTGCCTGCGCCCGGGTAACCAGCCCCCGGCTTTCCAGCCGGTTAATGCGGTTGGTAAGGGCACCGGATGAAATCAGTACCATGGACTGCAACTGATTAGGAGACAGCTGAAAACTGGGCGGATGCCGGCGCAGCGCCGCCAGCACGTCGAATTCACCTACGTTCAGATCGTAATGGGCCAGATCCTGCAGTACCCGGCGGGTAATAAAGTATTCCAGCCTTACTACACGGCCAATGACCTCAGTGCTGTTAAAACTGAGATCCGGGCGGGCCCGGTGCCAAAGCGTGACGATACGGTCAATTTGATCCATGATGTTGTCTGATGAGTGCGTGTGGTTATGGTTCATTGTGATTGGTTCTTCCAGGAAGCCATTTTGATATCAAGACATCTGTATAGTATCACAAAGCCGGTAACGTAAACCCCGCTCTCATCTCGGGATATTCCCTGATGTTGGTATGGTTGGAGCATTTAATGGCCATGATTCTTGGGGTATACTCGCCGGGTTGAATGGAAAAATAATGAAAGCCAACTGGGAGAATGAAAAGGTGAGCCTGTTTAGAAACCTGTTGCTTGCCGGTGTTGCCGCTGCTTCACTGAGTGGTATGGCCTACGCCGCCAATGATATGTCGCCTGAAGCTGTTGCCGAGCGCACCAAGCCGGTGGGCAGTGTGTATTCTGCCGCCGATCTGGAAGGCATTATCGACACTGCCGCCGCCGGTGGTGACAGCGGCGAACCTGCTGCTCCCCGCAGTGGTGAAGCCGTGTATAACGCCGCTTGCGCCGCCTGCCATGGCACCGGTGCCGCCGGTGCGCCGGTAAAAGGTGATGCTGCTGCCTGGGGCCCCCGCGTTGACAAGGGTCGCGATACCCTGCTGAGCCACGCGATTAATGGCTTTAACGCCATGCCCGCCCGTGGTGCCTGTGGCAACTGCTCCGATGAGGAGATTGGTAACGCCATTGACTATATGCTGGACGCAATCTGAGCGCGACCATCAGTAACGTGAAAAGCCGCAGCAATGCGGCTTTTTTATGCCTGCCGTAAGAAGCAGCAGCGCGGCTGCACTCCGCCGACACGCTTCAAGCCCTTCCCCGGGGCGCTCGGCACATGCCACCCATGGCATGATGACGGTCGGCTCCGGCAATCCCCGCTACTGCTTCGGGCAAGATTTGCATTGTGTGCAAGCACGAGCGAAGTTTCCCTGCCTTGTACGTCCCTCGCCAGCACCAATGGTTTTACTGACAGCTTACCGCTGATGGCTGTCTTTTCGGTTGATGGCTATTTCTTGAACATGGCCCGCAGGCTGGCCACGCCGGCCTGGCCCTTTTGCATGCGTTCGCCTTCGCTCTGGGGTTTGCGGTTGTGCTCCCAGTCCAGATCCTGCTGGGGCAGTTCCAGCAAAAACCGGCTGGGCTCGGGGCGAATGGTTTCACCGTATTGCCGCCGCTCCCGGCACAGGGTAAAGGTCAGCGCCTGCTGGGCCCGGGTAATGCCCACATAGGCCAGCCGCCGCTCTTCCTCTATGTTGTCTTCGTCAATGCTGCTCTGGTGCGGCAGCAGGCCTTCTTCCATGCCCACCATAAACACAAAGGGAAACTCCAGGCCCTTGGACGCGTGCAGTGTCATCAGCTGCACCTGCTCGCCGTCGTCCTCGTCTTCGCCCCGCTCCATCATGTCGCGCAGGGTCAGTCGGGTAACCACTTGCGGCAGGGTCATGGCCTCTTCCAGATCCGATCCTTCCAGCATCTGGCTGACCCACTTGAACAGGGTGGACACGTTCTGCATGCGCATTTCAGCGGCCCGGGGGCTGGGCGAGCTTTCATACAGCCATTCCTCATAGTGAATGTCCTTGATCATGTCGCGCACCGCTTCCACCGCGTTGCCCCGGGCGGCCTCATCCCCCAGTCGCACCAGCCAGTCGCTGAAGGCACGCACCGCCACCAGGCCTCTGCCCGTCAGAGTCTGCTCCAGCCCCAGCTCAAAGCTGGCAGCAAACAGGCTTTTGCCCCGGCCGTTGGCATAGGTGCCCAGCTTTTCCAGGGTAGTGGGACCAATTTCCCGCCGGGGGGTGTTCACCACCCGCAGAAAGGCGTTGTCGTCGTCCGGATTCACCAGCAGCCGCAGATAGGCCATGATGTCCTTGATCTCGGTGCGGGAGAAAAACGAGGTACCGCCGCTGATTTTGTAGGGAATGCGGTTGGTCATCAGCGCTTTTTCCAGCAACCGGGACTGATGATTGCCCCGGTACAGAATGGCGTATTCCCCAAACTTGCTGGCATTCATGAACTTGTGGCCCATGATCTCGGCCACCACCCGCTCCGCTTCGTGCTCTTCGCTTTTGGCAAACAGTACTCGCACCGAGGCCTCGTATTCCATTTCCGAGAACAGCTCTTTCTCGAACACATGGGGGTTGTTGGCAATCAGAATGTTGGCGCACTGCAGAATGCGCCCCCGGGAGCGGTAGTTCTGCTGCAGCTTGATCACTTTCAGGCTGGGGTAATCTTCCTTCAGCAGCACCAGGTTCTGGGGCCGGGCACCGCGCCAGGAATAGATGGACTGATCGTCGTCCCCCACTACGGTAAAGCGGGCGCGCTCGCCGGCAATCAGCTTGACCAGCTCATACTGGCTGGTGTTGGTGTCCTGATATTCGTCCACCAGCAGGTAACGGATTTTGTTCTGCCAGTAGCTTCGCACCTCGGCGTTGGTCTTGAGCAGCAGGGTGGGCATCAGAATGAGATCGTCAAAGTCCAGGGCGTTATAGGCCTTCATGTGCCGCTGATAGCGCTCGTAGCACTGGGCGAACAGCACGGTTTCGGCATCGGTGGCCAGCCGGGCGGCACGGGACGGCAGCACCAGATCGTTTTTCCAGTTGGAAATGGCACTCAGCAGCTGGGAGAGCCTTTCCTTGTCCCCTTCCAGCTCCTTTTCGGTCAGCTCTCGGATCAGCGCCAGCTGATCCTGATCGTCAAATAGGGAAAAGCCTGCTTTTAACCCCAGGGTCTTGTGCTCACGGCGAATAATGTCCAGCCCAAGAGTATGAAAGGTGGACACCATCAGGCCGCGGGCTTCGCTCTTGCCCAGGGTTTGCGCCACCCGCTCCTTCATTTCCCGCGCCGCCTTGTTGGTAAAGGTGACGGCGGCAATATGCCGGGCGGAATAGTCGCACTGGCGCACCAGATAGGCGATTTTGTTGGTGATCACCCGGGTCTTGCCGGAGCCGGCACCGGCCAGCACCAGGCAGGGTCCGGCAATGTAGCGAACGGCTTCATCCTGGGCGGGGTTTAACTTCATGGCGGCTCCTGTCTGCGCTGACGGTGACTGCTGGCACTCAGGGCAAAGGAACAGTTTCACGACACGCTTCAAGTACCTCCGTGTAACGCTCGGCAAATGCCGTCCCTGGCATTTGATCGGTCGTGAAACCGCCTCCTTCGCCCTTCCGCTCATATCCAGCAGCTGGCTTGGTAATAACTTAAAGGTCGGTGATTTTACCGCCATGGGCGCTCGGGGTGAAGGCCGCCTTGTCATCGGCTTGGGTTTGGCTCATGATCCTGACAGTTTTTTCTAATGGTTATGCATAATCGTGGATATTCGAGTACTCAGACGCGACTTCCCTACCCTGGCGCAAATCGTTAACGGCCATTCGCTGGTGTATCTCGATAATGCCGCCACCACCCAAAAGCCACAGGCCGTGCTGGATGCGCTCAATCATTACTACCGGGATACCAACGCCAATGTGCACAGAGCCTCTCATGCCCTGAGCGGCCAGGCCACCCGCGCCTTTGAGCAGGCCCGGGAAAAAGTGGCGCGCTTTATTCATGCCCCCTCGCCCAGAGAGATTATCTGGACGCGCGGCACTACAGAAGCCATTAACCTGGTGGCGTTCTGTTTTGGCCGGCATTTTCTGAACGCCGGTGACGAAATACTGGTGTCCGCCTCGGAGCACCACGCCAATATCGTGCCCTGGCAGCAGGTGGCCGCCGCCACCGGTGCCGTGCTCAGGGTGATTCCCTTTACCGACAGCGCCGAGCTGGACATGGCCGCTGCTGAGCAACTGATTAACGAACGCACCCGGCTGCTGGCCGTGGGCCATGTGTCCAATGCCCTGGGCCAGGTCAATCCGGTGGCCAAGCTGATTGCCATGGCGAAAGCTGTGGGTGCCGTGACCCTGATTGACGGCGCTCAGGCGGTGGGGCATTTTCCGGTGAATGTGCAGGCATTAGGCTGTGACTTT
Source organism: Oceanimonas sp. CAM02 (assembly GCF_032842915.1). Classification (NCBI taxonomy): domain Bacteria; kingdom Pseudomonadati; phylum Pseudomonadota; class Gammaproteobacteria; order Aeromonadales; family Aeromonadaceae; genus Oceanimonas; species Oceanimonas sp. CAM02. Next base: position 20,046 of record NZ_JAWJBK010000020.1, on the reverse strand, counting down.
TACGCTTTTTCCGGCCACAAGATGTTTGCGCCCACCGGCATTGGCGTGCTCTATGGCAAAACCGAGTGGCTGAAAAAGATGCCCCCCTGGCAGACCGGTGGCGAGATGATCAAAACCGTCAGCTTTGAGCACACTCAGTTTGCCGAAGCGCCGTTCAAGTTCGAGGCAGGCACCCCCAATATTGCCGGTGCCATTGCGCTTGGCGCGGCAGTAGACTACCTGCTGGACTTGGACAGAGCCGCACTGCAGCGCCACGAGCATGAGCTGCTGACGCAACTGCTGAATGGGCTGGCTGCCATGAATGATATTCGCGTGATTGGCCGCCCTCAGGCCGGGGCAGTGTCGTTTACCATGGACGAAGTCCACCCGCAGGATCTGGCCACCCTGCTCGACATGCAGGGCATTGCGGTACGCACCGGTCACCACTGTGCCATGCCGCTGATGCAGGCCCTGGGGCTGAAAAACGGCACGGTTCGTGCCTCGCTTGCCTTTTATAACACTGCTGATGACGTGGCCGCACTGCTGGCCGGCATCAACAAGGCCCGGGAGTTGCTGTAATGACCCACCCTTTTGGTACCGAGATCACCGACACCGAGGTGCGCGCCCTGTTCGCTGCCGCCCAAGGTTGGGAAGCCCGCTACAAGCAGCTGATCAAGCTGGCAAAACAACTGCCGCCATTGGCAGACGAACACAGAGTGGATGCCAACGCCATTCACGGCTGCGAAAGCCAGGCCTGGCTGCTGGCTGAGCAGGATGCACAGGGCCGCTGGCAGTTTCACTGCGACTCCGACGCCCGCATTGTCAAAGGCCTGATGGCGGTAGTACTGGCGGCCCTCAGCAACAAGACCAGCGCCGAGATCGCCGCCTTTGATATGGATGCCTACTTTGAGGAGCTGCAGCTGCTCAACCACCTGAGCCCGTCCCGGGGCAACGGCCTGCGAGCGGTGGTTTCGGCGATTAAAGCCAAAGCCGAAAGCTGAGCCGATCGTCATGCGAAGCATCAGTGCGGTTGCACTCCGCCGACACGCTTCGAGCCCATCCATGGGGCGCTCGGCACCTGCCTTCCATGGCAGGTGACGGTCGTCTACGGCAATCCCCACTGCTGCTTCGTGAAACATCGACGTTGCCTGCATGCTGCCAGTCGGCTCAGAGCGTTCCGAGAAGGGCAAAGGGTGTCTGCTTCGCCGTGCCCTTCGCGCCAGGGATGGCGCGACGGAGCGTACAGGGAGGTATTCACAGCGTGCCGGAGAAGCAGTACGCTTTGACCGACGGTAGTGCACGTTTCTGCAGACTCCAGCCTGAGCAATAGACTCCGGCCTTCGCCGGAGTGATATACTGCATAGGGTAAACAAGCACGGCTCAGAAGCCATAGCCAGCTGATGAGCGACTTACAGCTTATAGCTGATCGCTTACAGCTGCTTGCGTAGCAAGCCGCGAAAGCACCCGGCTGACCATAAAGAAGCCGAAGGTGGCAGTGATGTGGGTGACGGCGCCAAAACCGGAGGCGCAGTCCATTTTCATGGTGCCGTCCGATTCCTGCTTGGCGCTGCAGATGCCGCCCTCGCCGTCCGGGTAACGGGGCTGCTCGGTGGAAAACACACAATCCACACCAAACTTGCGCTTGGGGTTCTTGCTGAAGTTGTAGAAGCGGCGCAGCTCGCCACGCACCTTGGCCGCCAGTGGATCCTGAATGGTCTTGCTGAGATCCTTTAACTGGATCTGGGAAGGATCTATCTGGCCACCGGCACCGCCGGCGGTGATCACCGGGATCTTGTTGCGCTTGCAAAAAGCGATGAGTGCCGCCTTGGCACGCACCGAGTCGATGGCATCCACCACATAATCAAACCCCGCCAGCAGATGCTCACTGAGGTTGTCGGCACTGATAAAATCATCCACCACAGTTACTTTGCAGTCCGGGTTGATCAGGGCAATGCGTTCAGCCATGGCCTGAGTCTTTTCTGCGCCAATCTGATTGCTGAGGGCGTGGATCTGCCGGTTGGTGTTGGTAATGCAGATATCGTCCATGTCGATCAGGGTAATAGAGCCAATGCCGGAACGCGCCAGGGCTTCCGCCGCCCAGCTGCCCACACCGCCAATGCCAATTACACATACATGGGCCTCGGCAAACCGGGCCAGGGCCCGAGTACCATACAGGCGGGCAATGCCCCCGAAACGCTCGTCAAAACTCATTATTCACTCCCGCAGAATTCAGCTGGATATTATATCAAAGGCAGCTCGAAGGTCGAAAAGGAGGACAAAGTGAACTGCTTCACGACCGATCAAATGCCATGGATGGCATTTGCCGAGCGTCTCATGGATGAGCTTGAAGCGTGTCGGGAAGTAGTCAATTTGTTCGACTGTGGCAGGGATGGCTGACAACAGTGTATTCAGGCCTGTTGCACAGGCAGGCCCTGCCGGCTAAAGCGGCAGCTACCAACCATCTGCTCCCCAGTCCCCATTCCCAAATCCCTGCTCACCAAACAAAAAAGGGAGACCGAAGTCTCCCTGTTTACAGCTCTGTTTATTGTTTTGTTTGTTTAACCGCCAACGGCGATGTTTTTCATATCGGTCATATAAGAACGCAGGGTCTTGCCGATAATTTCTACCGGGTGGTTGCGAATCGCTTCGTTCACATCAATCAGGCGACGGTTGTCAACGGAGTTGGACTCAACGGTGATGGTCTTGCCAATCACATCGGTGCCTACCTTGGGCATGAACTTCTCGCGCAGCAGCGGTACGGCAGCGTTGGCGAACAGGTAGTTACCGTATTCGGCGGTGTCGGAGATAACCACGTTCATCTCGTACAGACGCTTACGGGCAACGGTGTTGGCGATCAGCGGCAGTTCGTGCAGCGACTCATAGTAAGCAGACTCGTCGATGATGCCGGACGCGGTCATGGCTTCAAATGCCAGCTCAACGCCAGCTTTCACCATGGCTACCAGCAGAATACCGTTATCGAAGTATTCCTGCTCTCCAATCACCACGTCGGTCGCCGGGTACTGCTCAAAGCTGGTTTCAGCAGTTTCTTCACGCCAGGTCAGCAGATCGTGGTCGTCCTTGGCCCAGTCAGCCATCATGCCGGCAGAGAAGTTGCCTTCAATGATGTCATCCATGTGCTTGTTGAACAGCGGACGCATCAGCTGTTTCAGCTCTTCGGCCAGGTCGAAAGCCTTGATCTTGGCCGGGTTGGACAGGCGATCCATCATGTTGGTGATGCCGCCCTGCTTCAGGGCTTCGGTGATGGTTTCCCAGCCAAACTGGATCAGCTTGCCGGCGTAGCCAGCGTCGATACCGTCGGCCACCATCTTCTCGTGGCACACGATGGCACCGGCCTGCAGCATACCGCACAGTATGGTCTGCTCACCCATGAGGTCGGATTTCACTTCGGCTACGAAGGAAGATTCCAGCACGCCGGCACGGTCGCCGCCGGTGGCAGAGGCCCAGGCCTTGGCGATGGCCAGCCCTTCACCCTTGGGGTCGTTTTCCGGGTGAACGGCGATCAGGGTCGGCACACCAAAGCCACGCTTGTATTCTTCACGCACTTCAGTGCCGGGGCACTTGGGCGCCACCATCACCACTGTGATGTCTTTACGGATCTGCATGCCTTCTTCAACAATGTTGAAACCGTGGGAGTAACCCAGGGCCGCACCGTCTTTCATCAGCGGCATAACGGCGTTAACGGCAGAGGTATGCTGCTTGTCCGGAGTCAGGTTCATCACCAGATCAGCGGTCGGGATCAATTCTTCATAGGTGCCTACCCTGAAGCCGTTCTCGGTGGCCTGCACGAAAGACTTGCGCTTCTCGGCAATGGCTTCAGCACGCAGGGCGTAGGCCACGTCCAGACCGGAATCGCGCATGTTCAGACCCTGGTTCAGACCCTGAGCACCACAACCAACGATAACCACCTTTTTGCCTTTCAGGTAGTTACAACCGTCGGCAAATTCTTCGCGGTTCATAAAGCGACACTTGCCCAGCTGCTCGAGCTGCTGACGCAGGTTCAGGGTGTTGAAATAGTTAGTAGCCATGACCTTTTGCTCCAATTAATCCGTTATTTTTGAATGCTTGCACCGTTTTCGGTGACGACCCCAGCACTATACCCCAGGCCATTCGTTGCCGGAAATGATATATTCGAAACAGAGTATTTCATTTGGTGCAACAAAATGGACTTACGCAATCTTGAATTATTTGTTCACCTCAGCCAGAGCCTGCATTTTGGCCGCACTGCCGATGCCATGGCAGTGAGCCCGTCTACCCTGAGCCGGGCCATTCAGCGGCTGGAGCAGGAAGTGGGCTGCGAGCTGCTGCTGCGGGACAACCGCAGCGTGGCACTGACGCCGGCCGGGCTGCAGCTGCAGCAGTTTGCCGAAAGCTGGCTGGGCGACTGGGATCAGATGCGCGACCGGCTCAAGCATAACGACAGCCCTCTGCAGGGCCGGCTGCGGCTGTTTTGCTCAGTAACCGCCAGTTACTTTTTGTTACCCGACATTCTGGCCCGCTTTCGTACCCGCTATCCGCAACTGGAGCTGCGGCTGGAAACCGGTGACCCGGCGCTGGCCATCGACAAGGTACTGAATGAGGAAACGGATCTGGCCATTGCCGCCCGCCCCGATGCGCTGCCCGCCAAGCTGGAGTTTATTCGGCTGCAAACGGTGCCGCTGGTGTTTATTGCGCCGCGCATTCCCTGCCTGGCCAACGAGCTGCTGCAGCAAAGTCCCGCCGACTGGGGCAAGATTCCGGTGATTCTTCCGGAGCAGGGTGTGGCCCGAAAGCGCACCAATCAATGGTTTCGTAATAAGGGCATCAGCCCGAATGTGTATGCCGAAGTGGCCGGCAACGAGGCCATCGTCGGCATGGTGGCGCTGGGCTGTGGCGTGGCGCTGGTGCCCACAGCGGTCATTCGCCACAGCCCCATGGCCGATAAAATTCAGCGGCTGGCGGTGACACCGGATCTGAAACCCTTTGAGGTGGGCGTCTGTCTGCTTAAGAAACGGCTGGAAGATCCGCTTATTCGTGCCTTTCGTCAAATTGCGCTGCAGCAGGCCAATCCCGAATCCCCATGAGTAGCAGTATTGGGTTACAATAGCAGCAATATTTTAAGGAGAGCGACCATGCTGGACCCGAAAAAACTGGAAGAGATCGCCAAACAGATCCAAAGCAATATGCCCGCCGGCCTGAAGAACATGGGTGAGGAAGCAGAAAAACGCATTCGCACCGTGCTGCAGTCTCAGCTGGGCAAACTGGATGTGGTAACACGGGAAGAGTTTGATGTGCAGACCAAGGTACTGCTGCGCACCCGGGAAAAACTGAACGAACTGGAAGCCCGCCTGGCCCTGCTGGAACAGCAGCTGGCCGATGGCCGCAATGAGCAGGAATAGTTGCCGCTGAAAAGCATAATGCCGGGCAAGCCCGGCATTATTTTTAGCTAAAGGACGCTGCTCCTTTACTCGACGAGCTGTTTAAATAAACTCGTAAGCATCGCCAAACAGGCGTTCAGCATCCACGCCTTTTTCCTTGAAGGCTTCCCGCGCCACGCCTGCCATTTCAAAGCGGCCGGCCACATAAATGTCGTAACCGGTCAGGCTGGGGAAATCATCCATAATGACTTCATGCACCAGACCGCTGCGTCCCTGCCACTGCTCGCCGCCATTCTGCACCACAGGCACATAGGTCAGCTCTTTATGCTCGGCAGCCCAGGCTGTCAGTTCTTCATGGGCGTATAAATGCTCTTGATGGCGCACGCCCCAGTAGATAAATACCGGCTTATGCAGACCGTCGGCCAGCATTTGCTGCAAAATGGAGCGGGTATAGGCAAAGCCGGTGCCACCGGCCATCAGGATCACCGGATGACGGGATTCACGCAAATAGGCCTTGCCCGCTGCCAGCTGTACCTCAATATGGCCCTGCTCCTGCATGCGTCTGAGCACCTGCAGGGCATAGGTGTTGTCGGGTGAGGCACCAATGTGCAGTTCGACCTCACCGTTTTCCTGTGGCTTGTTGGCAATGGAAAAGGGGCGTTTGTCGTCGTCTGCCATCACTACCAGCAAATACTGGCCGGCATTGAAATCCACTACCTGCTCCGGCTTCAGCCGCACATACCAGAGGGTGTCGGCCATTTCGTGAATGGCTTCGACTTTACAGCTAATTTTTTGCATGACTATCCTTTGTTCTCATTCTGTTCTGCACTCGTGCTCAGGATACCAAGTTGATCCCACAGCGCATCGACCCGTTGTTTAACCTCATCCGTCATCACTATGGTTTCGCCCCATTCGCGGTTGGTTTCTCCGGGCCACTTGTTGGTGGCATCCAGACCCATTTTGGAGCCCAGGCCGGAAACCGGTGAGGCGAAGTCCAGATAGTCGATGGGCGTGTGCTCAATCAATGTGGTATCCCGCGCCGGGTCCATTCGGGTCGTAATGGCCCAGATCACATCGTTCCAGTCTCTGGCATTGATATCGTCGTCGCACACAATAACGAATTTGGTATACATGAATTGCCGTAAAAACGACCAAACGCCCAGCATGACACGTTTGGCATGGCCGGGGTAGCGCTTTTTCATGGTCACCACCGCCATGCGGTAGGAGCAGCCTTCCGGTGGCAGATAGAAATCTTCAATCTCCGGAAACTGCTTTTGTAATATGGGCACAAACACTTCGTTCAGTGCCACCCCCAGCACCGCGGGTTCATCGGGCGGCCGGCCGGTATAGGTGGAGTGATAAATGGCATCGCGGCGGCGCGTAATCCGCTCCACGGTAAACACCGGAAATTCATCCACCTCGTTATAGTAACCGGTGTGGTCACCATAAGGGCCTTCCGGGGCCATGTCATCAGGATAGATATAGCCTTCCAGCACAATTTCAGCACTGGCCGGCACTTCCAGATCCGAGCCGATGCATTTGACCACTTCAGTACGACTGCCTCTGAGCAGGCCGGCAAAGGCATATTCCGACAGGGTGTCGGGCACCGGGGTTACGGCACCGAGAATAGTAGCCGGATCGGCACCCAGGGCCACTGCCACCGGATAGGGTTTGCCGGGGTTGGCTTCCTGCCATTCACGAAAGTCGAGGGCGCCGCCACGATGGCTGAGCCAGCGCATAATCACCTTGTTTTTGCCCAGCACCTGCTGACGGTAGATGCCCAAATTCTGGCGCTTTTTATAAGGTCCGCGAGTAATGGTCAGGCCCCAGGTGATCAAGGGCGCTGCGTCACCAGGCCAGCAGTGCTGTACCGGAATGCGAGTGAGATCGACCTGTTCCCCTTCCTGAATGACTTCCTGACAAGGGGCCTTTTTCAGCCGCTTGACCGGCATGTTCAGCACCTGTTTGAAGATGGGCAGCTTTTCCATCAGCTCTTTCAGGCCCTTGGGCGGCTCAGGCTCTTTCAGATAGGAGAGCCAGCGACCCACTTCCCGCAGCGCGCCCACATCGGGCTGGCCCATGCCCATGGCCACCCGCTTGGGCGTGCCGAACAGGTTACCCAGCACCGGCATATCAAAGCCTTTGGGATTTTCAAACAGCAGCGCCGGACCGCCCGCCTTCAGGGTGCGATCGCAAATTTCGGTCATTTCCAGGTAGGGGTCAATTTCCTGATGAATGCGCTTCAGCTCCCCCCGGGCTTCGAGTTGCGCGATAAAATCTCGTAAATCCTTGTATTTCATAGGTTGTTCCGAGTGTATCGAGTGGCTTTAAGGCTGATGCCTGCTCAAAGGCTGCAACCGTCGGTGATGCCGTGCAGCTTCGTCGGCCAGTGGCCACTGTGTTGCCGACACGCCGTGAACCCATCCATGGGGGCTCCGCTGCGCCTTCCATGGCGCAGAGGGTGCGTCGACACAGACGCCCCCTGACCTCCTGTCTCATCCCGGTGCTGCCAGCTACAAGCAGCTCCGATGGTAACAGGAAGCAGTAGCAGGGATTGCCGGAGCCGACCGTCACATGCCAGGGATGGCATGTGCCGAGCGCCCCAGGGATGGGCTAGCAGCGTGTCGGCGCAGCGCAACCCTGCTGCTGATTCCAGTGGCACGAATTCAGCTGACAATATTACACAGCGTTCAGGTGACCGGATTATACCTGCTTCGCTTTGCAGCTGCTTGTATTACAACAAAAAACCGCGGCAAGCCGCGGTTTTTTTATGCTGAGCAACGATTACTTCTGCTGACGTTTCATGGCGTCAAAGAATTCGTCGTTGGTCTTGGTCATGGCCAGCTTGTCGATGAGGAACTCAATGCCGTCAATCTCACCCATGGGGTGCACGATTTTGCGCAGGATCCACATCTTCTGTAGCTCGTCACTGGTAGTGAGCAGCTCTTCGCGACGGGTGCCGGAGCGAGTGATGTCGATGGCCGGATAGACGCGCTTCTCGGCGATCTTGCGGGACAGGTGCAGTTCCATGTTACCGGTGCCTTTGAACTCCTCATAGATAACGTCATCCATTTTGGAGCCGGTATCTACCAGAGCCGTGGCGATGATGGTCAGGCTGCCACCCTCTTCTACATTCCGGGCCGCACCAAAGAAACGCTTGGGACGGTGCAGGGCATTGGCGTCTACGCCACCGGTCAGCACCTTGCCAGAGCTGGGCACCACAGTGTTGTAGGCACGGGCCAAACGGGTAATGGAGTCGAGCAGAATGACCACGTCTTTCTTGTGCTCAACCAGGCGCTTGGCCTTCTCGATGACCATGTCGGCCACCTGTACGTGACGGGCCGCCGGTTCGTCAAAGGTAGAAGCAATCACTTCACCCTTGACCATGCGCTGCATCTCGGTCACTTCTTCAGGACGCTCGTCGATAAGCAGCACGATCAGCACACACTCGGGGTGGTTATAGGTGATGCTCTGGGCAATGTTCTGCAGCAGCATGGTCTTACCGGCTTTGGGCGGTGCCACAATCAGACCACGCTGGCCCTTGCCGATAGGAGAAGCCAGATCCAGCACCCGGGCGGTAATGTCTTCGGTAGAGCCATTGCCCCGCTCCATTTTCATGCGCTCATTGGCATGCAGGGGAGTGAGGTTTTCAAACAGGATCTTGTTGCGGGAGTTTTCGGGCTTGTCGAAATTGACCTGGCTTATCTTGAGCAGAGCGAAGTAACGTTCGCCATCTTTTGGAGGCCGGATCTTGCCATCTATGGTGTCACCGGTACGCAGGTTAAACCGGCGGATCTGGCTGGGAGACACATAAATGTCATCTGGGCCGGCCAGATAGGAAGAGTCGGCGCTGCGCAGAAAGCCAAAGCCGTCCTGCAGAATTTCGAGCACGCCATTACCGAAGATATCTTCACCACTTTTGGCATGGGCTTTGAGGATAGCAAAGATGATGTCTTGCTTGCGCAAGCGGGCGAGGTTTTCCAGGCCCATGGTTTCCCCAAGCTTTATCAGCTCAGATACAGGGGTATTCTTGAGTTCAGTCAGATTCATAGTGGTGAGTGTCTATCAACCAGGAATGTCAAATGGTCAGAAATAATCTGCCGGATTGATGAATTAATTAAGAAGAGCCTTAAAGGCACAAAATAGGCTAGCAAACGAACAATAAACTAGCACCAAAAAGGAAATGCGTCTAGCAAAAACCACAAGGGGTGCCTTGCGCACCCCTTGCTGAGATTACAGGTTGGCGTCCAGAAACTCTTTCAGCTGAGTCTTGGACAGGGCACCGACTTTGGTGGCTGCCACTTCGCCGTTCTTGAACAACAGCAGGGTGGGAATGCCACGAATACCGTATTTGGGAGCGGTTTCTGCATTCTGATCAATATTCAGCTTGGCAACGGTTACCTTGCCTTCATACTCACCGGCCACCTCTTCCAGAATGGGGGCGATCATTTTGCACGGACCACACCACTCAGCCCAGAAATCTACCAGCACCGGGCCTTCAGCCTTGATGACGTCTGCATCGAAGCTGGCATCGGTCAGCTGAACAATTTTGTCACTCATATCCAACTCCAGTCAGTTTTACCCTTCAAAAACACACAACAAAAGGGCAATTTAGTTGGCCTATTTCAAATGATCCTGTTTATTATTGCAAGCCTAACCTGATAATCTGAATGCTATGAGCAAGACACACCTTACTGAAACCAAATTCACCCAGCTGGGCCTGCAGCCACAAGTGCTGGCCGGACTGGAAACCAAAGGTTTTCATAACTGCACGCCCATTCAGGCGCTGTCGTTACCGCCCCTGCTTACCGGCAAAGACATCGCCGGTCAGGCCCAGACCGGCACCGGCAAAACCATTGCCTTTCTTGCCGCCACTTTTAATCATCTGCTGACCACTCCCGCTCCGGCCAACCGTCAAACCAATCAGCCCCGCGCCATCATCATGGCTCCGACCCGGGAGCTGGCGGTGCAGATCCATAACGATGCCGACACCCTGAGTGAGCACACCGGTCTGAGACTGGGGCTGGCCTATGGCGGCGATGGCTATGAAAAGCAGACTCAGGTGCTGAATGAAGGGGTGGACATTCTGATCGGTACCACAGGCCGCATTATCGACTTCTTCAAGCAGAAAGTGATTAGCCTGGACGCCATTCAGGTGGTGGTGCTGGATGAAGCGGATCGCATGTTCGATCTGGGCTTTATCAAGGACATTCGCTTTTTATTCCGCCGCATGCCGCCGGCTACTCAGCGCCAGAATATGCTGTTTTCCGCCACTCTGTCGCACAGAGTACAGGAGCTGGCCTATGAGCACATGAACGATCCTGAACATGTACAGGTGGAGCCGGAGCAAAAAACCGGCGTACGCATCAAGGAAGAACTGTTCTATCCGGCACAGGAAGAAAAAATGCGGCTGTTGCTGACGCTGATGGAAGAAGAATGGCCCGATAAAGCCATTGTTTTTGCCAACACCAAGCACAGCTGTGAGGAAGTATTCGCCTGGCTCGACGCTGATGGCCACCGTGTAGGACTGCTCACCGGTGACGTACCCCAGAAAAAGCGCCTGAAAATTCTGGAAGACTTTACCGGTGGTGCCCTCGATATTCTGGTGGCCACCGACGTGGCCGCCCGCGGTCTGCACATTCCCGATGTGAGCCATGTGTTCAACTACGATCTGCCCGACGACGCCGAAGACTATGTGCATCGCATTGGCCGTACCGGCCGGGCCGGGGCCAGCGGCTGCTCCATCAGCTTTGCCTGTGAAGAATATGTGTTCAACCTGCCAGCGGTAGAGGCTTACATTGAGCATGAAATTCCGGTCAGTAAATATGACAGTGCTGCCCTGCTGGACGATGTAACACCACCCAAACGTATTCACCATCACAGAGCTGGCATGAACCGTAATGTACGGGATCGCCAGGGTGGTAATCAGCGCCGCCCCGGCGGCAACCGCCGTCGCCGGCCGCAGGGTAACCGGGGCTGAGCCAGCGTGAAGAACCCGTCTCTGTATGCCGCCATTGACCTGGGCTCCAACAGTTTTCACATGCTGGTGGTGCAACAGGTGGCAGGAGCCAGCCGTACGCTGGCCAAGGTCAAACGCAAAGTACGGCTGGCTGCGGGATTACAGGCGGATGGCAGCCTGGATAACGCTGCCATGGAGCGAGGCTGGGACTGTCTGAAACTGTTTGCCGAACAACTGCAGGATGTGCCCGTCGGTCAGGTGCGCATTGTGGGCACCGCCACATTACGGCTGGCCACCAATATTGGGGTTTTTCTTGAGCAGGCTGAGGCTATTCTCGGCCACCCAGTACAGATTATTTCCGGCGAGGAAGAAGCCGCTACCATTTATCAGGGCGTGGCCTGGACGTCTTCCGGCACCGGCCGCCGTCTGGTTATCGATATTGGCGGAGCCAGTACTGAGCTGATTATTGGTGAGGGGACCTCTGCGGGGTTGCTGAACAGCCTGAATATGGGTTGTGTAACCTGGCTGACGCGTTACTTTCCGGACAATGAGCTGACTCACGACAACTTTCAACAGGCTATTCAGGCAGCCCAGCGTGAGCTGTCGTCGGTGGCGGCCAGCTATCTCAAGCTGGGCTGGCAGCATGCCTTTGGTGCCTCCGGCACGGTACAGGCCATTCAGGAAATCATGATGGCTCAGGGGGAAAACGAACACATTACCCTGACCAAGCTGTACCGGCTGAAAGAGCAGGCCATCGCCTGCGGCAAGGTAGAACAGCTGCAACTGCACGGGCTCAAACCCGAGCGCGCACCAGTATTTGCCTCGGGTCTGGCCATTTTAATTGCTCTGTTCGACACGCTTGGCATTGAACACATGGTGCTGGCGGGCGGTGCCCTGCGGGAAGGGCTTATCTACAGTATGCTGGGCACCCGGCAGGACTGTGACGCCCAGGACAGAACCCTGGACAGTCTGATTGCTCGCTATCAGCTGGACCGGGAGCAGGGCGAACGAGTACGCAACACCGCCCTTATGACACTGAAACAATTGCAACCCGCCGCCAGCAGTGACGAACATTGCATGCTGGCACGGGCCGCCATGCTGTATGAGCTGGGCCTGTGTATTGAGTACAAGCGTGCCCCGGAGCATGCTGCCTATATTATTCGTCATATTGATCTGCCGGGCTTTACTGCTCCCCAGAAAAGCCTGCTGGCGGCGCTGCTGCTGAATCACAGAGATGAGTTCTACCCTGAGGCACTGACGTCTCAGTGCGCCATCAAGGCTGACAGAGCCATACTGCTGGCTCGTTTGCTGCGCCTGGCCATTATTCTGTGTTTGCGCCGTACTCAGGGCACGGTGCCGGCCTTTCAGTTAAGGCAACAAGGTAACCAACTGACACTCACCTTACCTGCCGGCTGGTGTAAAGGTCACCATCTGCGGGCCAGTGAGCTGAACACAGAAGCTGAGCGACAAGCGGCCATGGGCTGGCCGCTGCATATAGTGGAAGCATAAAAAAGCGCCTTTCGGCGCTTTTTTATTTATCTTCTTTCAGCCACTGGGCCACGCGCTTGGCAAAATAGGTAAGAATGCCATCGGCACCGGCACGCTTGAAGCACAGCAGTGATTCCATAATGGTTTCCTGCTCCTTGAGCCAGCCATTCTGAATGGCCGCCATGTGCATGGCGTATTCGCCACTGACCTGATAGGCAAAGGTAGGCACACCAAACTGCTCCTTGACCCGGCGTACCACGTCCAGATAGGGCATACCCGGCTTGACCATCACCATGTCGGCCCCTTCTTCAATGTCGTAGGCCACTTCCTGCAGGGCTTCATCGGTATTGGCCGGATCCATCTGGTAAGTGGCCTTGTTGCCGCCCTTGAGGTTACCGGCAGAGCCGACGGCATCGCGGAAAGGGCCATAATAGTTGGACGCGTACTTGGCCGAGTAGGCCATGATTTGGGTATTGATAAACCCGTTTGCTTCCAGCGCTTCACGAATGGCACCAATGCGGCCGTCCATCATGTCGGACGGGGCTACCATATCGGCACCCGCGGCAGCATGACTGAGCGCCTGCTTCACCAGCACTTCGGTGGTCACGTCGTTCAGCACATAGCCGTCTTCATCGAGAATGCCGTCCTGACCGTGCACAGTGTAAGGGTCCAGGGCCACGTCGGTCATGATGCCCAGTTCAGGAAAGGCGGCTTTCAGCTCCCGCACCGCTTCCTGCACCAGACCGTTGGGGTTGTATGCTTCTTCTGCCAGCAGGGTTTTCTCGGCAGCATTCACCACCGGGAACAGGGCCAGCAGCGGAATACCAAGTGCCACCAGCTCTTCGGCTTCCTTCAGCAGCAGGTCAATGGACATACGCTCCACTCCGGGCATGGACTCTACCGCCTCACGGCGCTGAATGCCGGGCAGCACAAATACCGGATAGATTAAATCATCCACGGTCAGGGTGTGCTCGCGCACCAGGCGACGGCTGAAATCATGCTTGCGCAGGCGGCGCAGGCGGCGGCCCGGAAAGCCACCCATCACTTGTTTGGTCATGTTCACTCCTGAAGTTGAAAAAAGCGCCTGCTGGTCGCGGTGGTTGCCGCAATCAGCTCAGCGGTATGTTCACCCCGGCAGGCGGCAATACGCCCGGCAATATGGGGCAGATAAGCGGGTTCGTTGCGACGGGAGGCCGGCCTGGGGGACAAGTCCCGGGGAATAAGATAAGGGCTGTCAGTTTCCATCATCAGCCGCTCAGGCGGGATCAGTGATACCAGCCGCTGCAGCTCTCTGCCCCGGCGCTCATCACAGATCCAGCCGGTAATGCCGATATGCAGGTCCAGTGCCAGGCAGTCGTTCAGCTCATCCTCAGTGCCGGTAAAGCAGTGCAATACTGCCGCCGGCAGGCGATCCCGCCATGGTGAGAGAATGGCCATAAACCGCTCATGGGCATCCCGGCAGTGCATAAACACCGGCAATTGCAGCTCGGCGGCCAGGGCCAGCTGAGCCTCAAAGGCCGCCTCCTGCCGGGGCCGGGGTGAAAAATCCCGGTTAAAATCGAGACCACACTCCCCCACGGCTACCACCTGGGGTTGTGTCGCCAGCTCACGCAACTCATTCAGAGTGGTATCGTCAAAGGTTTTGGCATCATGGGGGTGCACCCCGGCGGTGGCATAGCAAAAGCCGGGCCGCTCTGCAGCAAGCTCTGCCACCGCCCGGCTTTCTGTCAGGCTGGTACCGGTCAGAATAAGGCCGGTAACGCCGGCAGCATGAGCCCGCGCCAACACCGCCTCTCTGTCTTTATCGAACTGAGAGCTGGTGAGATTAACGCCAATATCAATCACGGCGTAGTTTCCTGCTCATCGTCTTCTTGCTTACGCACATAGAAGCGCCCGAAGAAAACACCAATCTCAAACAGCAGCCACATGGGAATGGCCAGCAGGGTCTGGGAGATCACATCGGGCGGCGTAAGCAGCATGCCGACGATAAAGACGATCACCACCACATAGGGTCGCTTGGCGGCCAGATCCTTAGGCGTGGTGACGCCGGTCCAGCACAGCAGTATGGTGGCAATAGGAATTTCAAAGGCGATGCCAAAAGCAATAAACAGCCCCAGCACGAAATCCAGATAACTGGCAATATCGGTGGCAATGGTAACCCCTTCCGGTGCCATACTGGTGAAAAAACCAAAGGCCAGCGGAAACACCACAAAGTAGGCAAAGGCCGCACCGGCATAAAACAGCAGAGCACTGGAAAACACCAAAGGGGCTATCAGCCGTTTTTCATGCTTGTACAGGCCCGGCGCAATAAAAGCCCAGACCTGATAAAGCACAATGGGAATGGCCGCAAAAAATGACACTATCAACGTCAGTTTAAGAGGGGTTAAAAACGGCGTGGCCACTCCGGTGGCTATCATGCCCGCCCCTTCCGGCAGTTGCTTGAGTAATGGCGTAGCCAGCAGGCTGTAGATATCGTTGGCAAAATAAACCAGCCCCAGAAACACCACCAGCACGGAGGCAAGGGCACGCAACAGGCGTGTCCTCAGCTCCACCAGGTGGCTGATCAGAGGCTGCTGTGATTCAGTCATTCAGATGGTTTCCGGGGCTCTGTGTTAACGGACTCATCCGCGCTTTGCTCGGGCCGTTTTTCATAAGGCCGGTTAACGGAAGCGGCGGCGTCCTTAAGTTGGTCGATGGACTGCTGCAGCTCGGGGCTGAGATCCTTCATGCCGAGCTGCTCGGCTTTTTTCAGATCCCGGTGCAGCTCTTCCATTTTCAGCTCCTGGGACAGCTCGGTTTTCACCGCATTGGCGGTATCCCGTACTGTTTTAAACATGCGGGACACGGTGCGAATAGCAACAGGCAGGCGCTCGGGTCCCAGCACCAACAACCCGATCACGGAAATCACCACCAGTTCCCAAAAACCGATATCGAACATGACTTATACCCGATCTTTATCTTTGGCTTTGTCCTGCTCGTTCTGTGGCTCCGCCTGCTCTTTCTTGTCGGCCAGCTTCTGCTGCTCGAAGTCGGCGTCTTTCTTATCCTGATCTTCGTCGCTCATGGCTTTCTTAAAGCCCTTTACTGCCGAGCCCAGGTCACTTCCCATGCCACGCAACTTTTTGGTTCCAAACAGCAGTACCACAATAAGTACCACGATAAGCAGTTGCCAGATACTGATTCCACCCATAACTCACGTTTCCTTTGCAAACAGATAATGATAAAAGGCCATTATATTGCAGGTATATGACGAATATTTGATACCGGATCAAACTATCGTGCTATTCGCCGCCATCCCAGCCACCATACAACCAAAGTCAGCACCATGCCAGACAGAGCCAGCCGGCTTTCATCCATGCCCAGCAACAGGGTACTGGCCAGCAGGGTGGAGGCACCCATGGCCAGCAAAAAACGGCCCTGCCCCTGACGTTTATCATGAGTAGCGTAGCGCTCATACAGGCCGTTCATCTGCCGCTGCTGAAACTTGGCCTGCCGCAAAGCGTCATAAACCAGTTCCGGAATTTCCGGCAGTTTTTCCGCCCAGTAAGGTGCATTTTCCTTAACCCCATTGATCACCGCTTTGTAACCCACCTGCTTCTGCATCCAGTCTTCCAGAAACGGTTTGGCGGTTTTCCACAGATCCAGCTGCGGATAAAGCTGCCGCCCGACTCCTTCTACATAGAGCAGGGTTTTCTGCAGCAGCACCAGCTGGGGCTGCACCGCCATATTAAAGCGGCGGGCGGTGTTAAACAGATTCAGCAGCACATGGCCAAAAGAGATCTCTGACAGGGGCTTTTCAAAAATGGGCTCGAGCACAGTACGAATGGCCGACTCGAATTCTTCCACCTTGGTGTCGGCAGGCACCCAGCCCGACTCCACATGCAGCTCGGCTACCTTACGGTAGTCACGGTTGAAAAAGGCCAGAAAGTTCTCTGCCAGATAGCGTTTGTCGTCCCGGTTCAGGGTGCCGACAATGCCGCAGTCAATACCAATCCACTGCGGGTCTTGCGGGTGCTCATAAGACACGAAAATATTGCCAGGGTGCATATCGGCATGAAAAAAGCTGTCCCGGAATACCTGGGTGAAGAACACCTCAACGCCTCGCTCCGCCAGCAGCTGCATATTGGTGCCGTTAGCTTCCAGGGCTGCAATATCGGATACCGGTATACCATAGATACGTTCCATCACCAGTACATTTTCATGACAGTAACTGGAGTAGATCTCGGGCACATAGAGAGTACGGGAGCCTTCAAAGTTACGGCGCAACTGAATGGCGTTGGCCCCTTCACGCAGCAGGTTAAGCTCATCAAGCAGGGTTTTGCGGTATTCCTCTACTACTTCTACCGGCCGCAGCCGGCTGCTGCGCTCGGGCACCAGCCGCGCGATTAAGCTGGCCATGGAATGCATCAGGCTGACATCAGCCTCTATCGTGCGCTCAATGCCCGGACGAATCACCTTGATCACGATATCCTGACCGCTTTTCAGCCGGGCGGTATGCACCTGGGCAATGGAAGCCGATGCCAGGGGCTTTTCATCAAAGTCATCAAACAAAGTTTCAATGGGCTGACGCAGGCTGTGTTCAATCTGCTGGCGGGCCAGTTTGCCATCAAAGGGCGGGACCCTGTCTTGCAGCATGGCCAGCTCTTCAGCAATGTCCGGCGGCAGCAGATCACGCCGCGTGGAAAGCATCTGGCCAAACTTGATAAACACCGGCCCCAGACTTTCCAGCGCGAGACGAATACGTTTACCCCGGGATAAGTCCGGATGCTTGTTCTTGAGCCAGAACAGGCTTTTGCGAGCCATACGAGCCGGCCAGATCTGCAGCCGGACCGGAATCAGCTCATCCAGGCCGTAGTCAAACAGAGTACGGCCAATCTGGTAGAGACGGCGCAGCTCCCGCAGTTTTCTCATGAATGGGTCACCTTGTCGGTCAGTGTCGCCAGGCGTCCCTGCAGGCGGTTCAATCGTTTGCTTAACTCGTCCACTTCATCACCAAAGTCGGCCAGCTCCAGCGGCCCCACCGCCAGCCGGGCTTCTTCCCGTACAAAGTCACCAAGATGCAGCCGGGCTTCGATAACGCGCTTTTGTAAAGCCAGTCTGGTCTCACGGCCATGGCGACAAATCAGGTGCGCCAGTACATCACCGGTATAGGGCACCAGCATTTCTTCGATATCAACAGGGTTATCCCGCAGTACACTACTCAAATCCTGCCAGGGTTGCGGATCCCCCTGCAGATCGATATGACCATCGCGTATGTACTGCATCAACAGCCCTCTGTCTTTTAGCAGACCAAGCGCGCTGAGAGAGAGACTGAGGTGGCTGTCGACCGGGCCTTCATACTTGCCCAGCAACTCCAGGCGATCTCCGGTAAACAACAGGTAAAAGCTGGTCAGCTCGGTCACCGTAAGCTGCAATGCTTTACCATGCAAAGATTTCAGCTTTTGTGCACTGCCGGAGCTTTGCAGCATCCGGTTAATAGCCGTTTCCAGAGTGCCGTTCAATAGCGGTAACAGCAAAGCCTTCATCAGAACTTGAACCCGCGATGCAGCGCCACTACGCCGTCGGTGAGATTAAAATACTCCACCTGCTCCAGGCCGGCCTCTTCCATCATGTGCTTGAGGGTTTCCTGATCCGGATGCATACGAATCGACTCGGCCAGGTATTGATAGCTTTCGCTGTCCTGAGCCACCAGTGCACCCATTTTTGGCAACACATTAAAGGAGTAGAAGTCGTACAACTTGCTCATGATCTCATGCTGAGGCTTGGAGAACTCCAGTACCAGCAGCCGGCCGCCGGGCTTGAGCACTCGCTGCATGGACGCCAGCGCTTTATCCTTGTTGGTGACATTGCGCAGGCCAAAAGCGATAGTGATCAGGTCAAAGTGATTATCCGGAAAAGGCAACGCCTCGGCGTTGGCCTGCACATAGGCAATATTGCTGCCCAGGCCTTTGTTGCGCAGCTTGTCGCGGCCCACCTTAAGCATGGAGTCATTAATATCGGCCAGTACCACCTGACCCTGATCACCTACCATGCGGGAGAACTTGGCGGTCAGATCACCAGTGCCACCAGCCAGATCCAGCACCTTGTGGCCCGGGCGTACGCCGGAGCAATCAATAGTAAAGCGCTTCCACAGGCGGTGAATGCCAAAAGACATCAAATCGTTCATCACATCATATTTGGCTGCCACCGAGTGGAATACGCTGGCCACCATCTGCTCTTTTTCATCGGCATTTACGGTCTGGTAACCGAAATGGGTCGTCGACTTGTGCTGTTCTGACATTCTCAAGACACCTGTAAAAATCGAAGTAAGCCAGTGTACTGCAAATGCACCGGCCGGACTAACGGGAAGCCAGCAGGCTTTGAGTGATCTGCATTCCTACAAAGGTAAATATCATACAGCAAACCACATTGAGGCACACATTCAGACCGGCCTTAAACCATTGTCCGTGCTCAAATAGCAGAAGCGTATCAAGAGAAAAAGAAGAAAAGGTGGTCAGCGCACCCAGCATGCCTACCATCATAAAGGGACGCCAGGTGTGAACATTAAGCGCCTGCTGCTGCACCAGTATAAAAAAGATGCCTATCAGCAAAGAGCCTGTCAGATTAACGGTGAGAGTTCCAAACGGAAAAGAACGACCAAGCCAGCGACTCATCAGCTCGGTAATAACAAAGCGCAGTGCGGCACCCACAGCACCGCCAAAAGCCACAAATAACAGGGTTTTCATGATCAACCGGCGTAAAGTAACATCACATCAGTTTACGCCGGCCGAAATCAAAAACCTATGGCCGAATGGCTCAGGCTTGACGTTCCCGCTTGGCCCGAACGGACTCACCAGCCACACCAAAGTCCTGAGTGGCGATATCCTGCAGCAGAATACGTACGGTTTCCGGCTTTACATCCAGAGCGCGTACACAGGCATCAGTCACTTCCTTGATCAGGGCTTCCTTCTGCTCATTGCTGCGACCTTCGATCAGGGCAATATTAAGAATCGGCATGATTTTTCCTTTATATGTTCGAAAAACGAGCCGGTATTAGAGTAAAAAATGTGAACTGAGTCAAACTTGGTGGAAAATAAGCAGAAACGAAAAAATCCCTTCACATCAGTGAAGGGCTTTTTCTTATTGGGTGCCTGGCAGTGACCTACTTTCACATGGCAGCTGCCACACTATCATCGGCGCGGTTGCGTTTCACTGCTGAGTTCGGCATGGAGTCAGGTGGTTCCACAACGCTATGGCCGCCAGGCA
>NZ_JAWJBK010000019.1:0-9118 GCF_032842915.1 Oceanimonas sp. CAM02 | reverse complement strand
CTGAGCTTGTGTCTCGGTGGTAGACAGCGAGGCCTCGACGGCCTCACGTTTGAATGTGTCGCTAAAGCGACGGCGGGGTTTGTATTTCATAACACCTTCTCATTAAATGAAGGTGTCTACTTTTCTCGGGCCAGTCCAGCACCTACATCCAATTCTTCCGGCTTCTGGCTTCCCGCTATGGGTTTTGCAGTTTTGCCACTATCGGGCTGTTGGCGGCGGGAAAGTCGTAGCTGTGCAGCTCGCTCACCGATACCCAGCGGCTGGGTTGGCCTTCACGGCCGTGGGGCTCGCCGGTAAAGGCGGTGACTCTGCGAATATCCAGGGTGACTTGTTTGTCGCCATAGTCATGCTCAATGCGCATTAAGGGCTCGCACACAGTAACCCGAATGCCGATTTCTTCCTCCAGCTCCCGGGCCAGGGCCTGGGGCACGGTTTCACCGCTTTCTACCTTGCCGCCGGGAAACTCCCATTTAAAGGCCTGGTGCTGGCTTTCGCCCCGGCGGCAGACAAAAATCTCGCCGGCGGCGTTTTCAATCACGCCCACTGCCACCAGTACCGATTTTTTACCCTTAGTACTCATTTTCGCCATCCTGCTCCGGCAGCCAGGCGGGATCGCCGGGAATGCGCTTTTCTTCATCGGCCCACTCACCCAGATCAATCAGCTGGCAGCGTTTGCTGCAAAAGGGACGAAACGGGCTCTGCTCGCCCCATTCTACTGCTGTTCCGCAGGTGGGGCAGGGGACTGTGGTTATCTTGCTCATTTGATGTTTGCCAGTTCAAAGTCGATATTGCCGATGTCGGTGTTGCCCACCGGCATAAAACGAATGGTAAAACGATATTTGTTACCGCTGACTACCGGATAAACCGCCTGCTCGGTGGGCAGCCGCAACCGGATCATGTTGGTGTTTTCGGCGCTGTCCTGAAAAAAGCCGGCATTGGCCTGCTGGGCACTGAACTGGCTGCTTTCCCGCCATAGCGTCAGCAGCATATCCAGGCCCTGACGCAGCAGGCTGAGCTGGCCGACCCAGGCATCCAAATCCTGCTGCTGTACCTCGGCGGGCTGATGCAGCCAGTGATGCAGCTGAGGCACATCAAAGGAGCAAAGGCCGCCGGGAATGGCAAAACGGCTGCGTACCGCCGACAGCAGCCTGTCTTCCCGCAGGGTCTGGCCCAGCCGGGCACTGCGGGGCAGCTGCTGGCTGAGGGAGGTCAGCTGTTGGGAGAACTGCTGCAAAGCGGTAGCATCCACGCCGGGCACCTGGGCCCAGGCTTCCAGTTTATTATTCTGCAGCTCCAGATCCTTGGCCAGATCGCTGCGCAAGTCGCAACGTTCCAGTAACTCCAGGGCGTCGAGCAGCGCCTTGAACAGGGCGGTGGCCTGGCCGGGAGCATTCAGTTTGCGGCATTGTTCAATTTGCTTCAGCAGTTCATTCAACCGTAAATAGTTACGGCATTTTTCATTAAGAGGAAATTCGTAAACCAGTGATGACATAAGCTGCTTGGCCTGTAGTTCGAGGCATTAATGGCGCAAGTGTACCCGCTTCATTGCTCAAGAAACAAATCGAGCAGGCGGTTAAGAAAACGCCGGCCCAGCGGTGTTACTCGCCAGTGGCTGCCGGTGTTTTCCAGCAGCTCCAGCCGGCAGGCCTCAGCCAGCGGGGCCTGCAGCTGCGCCAGCGGCAAGCCGGTGAGGTCAGTAAATTCGTGGCAGGGAATGGGTTCGAACAGGCGAAGCCGGTTCATAAAATATTCCAGCGACAGATCCTGCGTCTCTATATGCCAGTGCTGATCCAGATAAGGCCGGCCTGAGTCCAGATAACCCCGGGGATGCTTGACCTTGACGGTGCGCAGTATTTGCCCCTGCAGCGGCAGGGTGATTTTGCCGTGGGCACCGCAGCCAATGCCGAGATAGTCGCCAAAGCGCCAGTAGTTGAGGTTGTGTCTGGCCTCAAACCCGGGTTTGGCATAAGCAGACACTTCATATTGCTGATAGCCGTGAGCCAGCAGCAGCGCGTGACCCCGTTCATAAATATCTGCCAGGGTGTCGTCTTCCGGCAGCGCTGGCGGACGAGAAGCAAACGGCGTGTTGGGCTCTATGGTGAGCTGATACCAGGACAGGTGCGGCGGTGCCTGCGCCAGTGCCTGCTCCAGATCATAAAGAGCGTCTTCAAGGCGTTGTTCAGGCAGGCCGTGCATCAGATCAATATTAAAGCTGTTCAGCCCCACACCGGCGGCTTCCTGTGCGGCAAAGCGGGCCTGTGCGGGGTCATGAATACGGCCCAGGCGTTCGAGCTTGTCGGCCTGAAAGCTCTGCACACCAATAGAAATACGATTAACGCCGGCCCGTTGAAAGCCGCCAAAGCGGCCGGCTTCCACCGTGCCCGGATTGGCTTCCAGGGTAATTTCAATATCGTCTTCAAAGGGCAGACGCTGCTGCACCCCGGCCAGCAGCCGGCCGATGGACTCGGGGCTTACCAGGCTGGGCGTACCGCCACCAATAAAGATGCTGTGCAGTTTGCGCCCCTGTGCAAAATGCAGATCGGCGTCGAGATCCTGCAGCAGGGCATCGATATATTCCTGCTCGGGAATATCGTGCTTCAAGGCATGAGAGTTAAAGTCACAGTAAGGGCATTTCTGTACACACCAGGGAATATGAATATACAGACTCAAAGGTGGCAGTATCAGCATTGCATCGCTTCTTGCAGCAGTTGTTGCAGCTGATGCAGGGCACTGGCTCTGTGGCTGTGGCGGTTTTTCTCGGCAGGGGTCAGTTCGGCAGCGGTTTTGCCCGCTTCCGGCACCCGGAAAACAGGGTCGTAACCAAAGCCGTGCTCACCTTCAGGAGCAAGGGTAATTTCGCCCTGCCAGTGGCCGGTGCAAATGAGCGGCGTGGGGTCGTCGGCATGGCGCATATAGACCAGCACACACCAGAAAGTGGCCTGGCGCTGGCCTTCGGGCACTTGCTGCATTTGCTCCAGCAGCAGCTCCAGATTTTGTTGGTCTGTCGCACCTGGGCCGGCAAAGCGGGCCGAGTAAACGCCGGGGCGGCCGTCCAGAGCTGCCACCGCCAGGCCGGAGTCATCAGCAATGGCGGGAAGGCCGGTTATTTGTGCGGCGTGACGGGCCTTGATAATGGCATTTTCCACAAAGGTGGTGCCGGTTTCATCGGCGTCAGTCACGCCCAGCTCGGTTTGCGGCACCACACTCATGCCCAGTTCGCCCAGCAGGCTTTGCAGTTCGGCAACTTTTTTGGCGTTGCCGGAGGCCAGTACAATTTTTTGAGTCACAACAGAACAACTTACTCGGTGTAAAAGGTATGACGGAAGCTCAGCTCGCCGCCCTGTTTGGGGCCGCTGATATCAATGGTGAAGAGCACATTGTCTTCATTGCGGTAGGGGTACTGGGCAATGTAGTAAACAGACTCACCTTCACGAATGGTCTGAAATTCCAGCTGACGTACATTACCCAGCAGGTTCTTGCCCTGGCCTTTAAGAGCCACCTGAACGGCCTTGCCGTCGGCGTCGAGCACTGCAATATTGAGCAGACCATTAAAGCGGCTGCGTTCAATATTGTTGTCTCTGGCAACATCCGGTGCCAGAAAGGTAGACGGAAAGGCACTGTAGTGTACGGTCCAGTCGCCGATGCGGGTCTCTTCGGCTGAAGCCTGAAAAGTAAACAGCAAGGCCAGAGTGGCGATAATGGCTTTAAACATAAGAATTCCCCTTTTAACCTGAGGCTGACAGTGATTAGTTTAGAACGCCTTGCTCAGGAGTTCCGCCGGTTATAGCTGCCACCAGAGTGAGCCAAACAAATCGCCCATCAGCCAGTTCAGTGCCTGCAGACCGATAAAGGCCACCAGAATGCTGAGATCCAGCCCGCCCATTGGCGGAATAATACGGCGCAGCGGTGCCAGCAAAGGCTCGGTCAGCTGATACATCACATACTCAATTTGACTGCGCCCCTGGCTGACCCAGCTCAGCAAAGCGCGAATAATCAGAATCCAGAACAGCATCACACCGGCCTTTTTCAGCACTGTGATGACGCCTACCAGCAATACCACGCTCCAGTCCGCTATGAACACATTCATCGCTTTAAGCAGCGTAAATTTGACCGTAGCCACTATCAGTGCCAGTACCACGGCGGCCATATCAATACCAAAAAAACCAGGAATAACACGACGCAGCGGCTTCAGCGGCGGGTTGGTGGCCTTTACCACAAACTGACTGAACGGATTGTAAAAATCGGCCCGGACCAGCTGCAGCCAGATACGCAGCAGCACCACCATCAGGTAGAGGTCGAAAACCGTGTTAATCAGATAATAAGCGGTGTTCATGGTTTGTCCTTAAAGCTGACTTTCCAGTTCCCGGGCCCGGGCAACGGCGGCACTCATGGCATCTGCCACCAGGCGGTCGAGGCCGTTGTCATTAAAGCTGCGAATGGCTTCGGCGGTGGTGCCGCCCTTTGATGTCACCTGCTCACGCAGTTGCCCCAGAGATAATTGCGGATTGGCCGCCACCATGTTGGCCGCACCCAGCGCGGTTTGTTGCACCAGCAGCCGGGCATCTTCGGCAGAGAAGCCACTTTGCTCGGCCTGTTTTGCCATGGCTTCCATAAACAGAAAGAAGTAGGCGGGGGCACTGCCGGCAGCGGCAATAATCTGGTTTATGCCGTCTTCTTCGGCGACCCACAGGGTTTTGCCGGCCGCTTCCATCACTTGCTGGCAATAGTCTCTGTCGGCCCGGGCCACTGCTGTGCCGGCATACAGACCGGTCATGCCCAGGCCGAGTAATGACGGCGTATTGGGCATGGTGCGCACTATATTAGGGTGGCCGCCAGCCATTTGTTCAAGGCGGCTTACACTGATGCCGGCGGCAATGGAAATCAGCAGCTTGCCGCTGAAGTCAGCCCCGGCAGCCAGCAGCTCGCTCAGCATGCCGGCCATCATCTGGGGTTTTACTGCCAGCACGATGGCATCGGCCTGAGTCGCGGCGTCCAGGTTGCTTTGGGTAGTATTAATGCCAAAGTCGGCAGCAAGGGCATCCAGTTTGGGCCGGGACGGGTTGGCGGCGGTAATATGACTGGCCGGATAGCCGGAGCGGATCAGCCCGGAAATCAGGCTGCGGGACATGTTACCCGCGCCGATAAAGGCGAGTTTTCTGTGTTCCATCAATGATCACTCAAGGGTTGCGGGAGCCGAAAATAGCCGTGCCCACCCGAACCAGGGTGCTGCCACAGGCCACTGCGAGTTCAAGATCGTTGCTCATTCCCATGGACAGGGTATCCATGCCGGAATGTTTTTTCTGCATTCTATCAAACAGATGCTTCAACTCTAGTAATTGTGCCCGCAAGGTCTCGGAATTGTCGGTTGCCTCCGGAATTGCCATCAGGCCGCGCAGACACAGGTTGGGTAGCTGGGCCACTTCGTCGGCCAGGATTTCGGCTTCAGCGGGAGTCAGCCCGGACTTGCTGGCCTCACCGCTGACATTTACCTGCAGGCAGATATTGAGCGGTGACATATGGGCCGAGCGCTGATCATTAAGGCGCTGTGCTATCTTGAGTCTGTCGACCGTCTGTACCCAGTCAAAGTGTTCGGCCACCAGCCGGGTTTTATTGGACTGCAGCGGACCGATAAGATGCCATACCGCATCGGGGCAACTTTGTTTGAGGCTGGTTATTTTGTCTACCGCTTCCTGTACATAGTTTTCACCGAAGCTGCGCTGTCCGGCGGCATAGGCAGTCTTCACGTCTTCGGCAGGTTTGGTTTTGCTGACGGCCAGCAGGTTAATATGGTGAGCAGGGCGGCCCGCCTGTTCGGCGGCAGCCTGCATACGGGCGTTAACGTCCTGAAGATGCTGTGCGATAGTACTCATATGAATAAATTCAGTTAAGCCTCGGGCAACGGGAAAAATATGGATATTACGGAATTACTGGCGTTCAGTGTAAAGCATAATGCCTCTGATCTGCATCTCTCTTCCGGTGTGCAGCCACTGCTGCGGGTGGATGGCGATATTCGCAAAATTAATTTGCCGGTGCTGGATCACAGAGAAGTGCACCGGCTGGTCTACGACATCATGAATGATCGCCAGCGCAAGGAGCTGGAAGAAAACTTTGAAGTCGATTTTTCCTTTGAGCTGCCGGGGCTGGCGCGTTTTCGGGTAAATGCCTATCATCAGGCGCGCGGGGCGGCGGCGGTATTCCGGGTGATCCCCAGCGACATGTGGACCCTGGAGCAACTGGGCGGACCGGACATCTTTGAGCGCATTGCCGAGTATTCCCGTGGTCTGGTGCTGGTGACCGGCCCCACCGGCTCGGGCAAGTCCACCACGCTGGCAGCCATGGTCAATCACATCAATGACAACTTCAACAAGCATATTCTGACCATTGAAGATCCCATTGAATTTGTGCACGACAACAAGAAATGCCTGGTCAACCAGCGTGAAGTGCACAGAGACACCCATTCTTTCAGTAATGCCCTGCGCTCGGCGCTGCGGGAAGACCCGGATATTATTCTGGTGGGAGAGCTGCGGGATCTCGAGACCATTCGGCTGGCACTCACTGCCGCCGAAACCGGCCATCTGGTGTTTGGTACCCTGCATACCTCGTCGGCGGCCAAGACCATTGACCGTATTATTGATGTGTTTCCCGGTGCGGAAAAAGACATGGTGCGCTCCATGCTGTCGGAATCATTGCGGGCGGTGATTTCTCAGAACCTGCTTAAAAAGGTGAATGGCGGCCGGGTAGCAGCCCATGAAATTATGCTGGGCACGCCGGCCATTCGTAACCTGATCCGTGAAGACAAGGTCGCCCAGATGTATTCCGTGATTCAAACCGGCATGGCCCATGGCATGCAGACCATGGATCAGTCGCTCAAGCGGCTGGTGGCCAGCGGTCAGGTGGCCCCTGCCGATGCCCGCCTGCGTGCGGCAGATCCGCAAAGCATCTGATACCCCGGAGAGAGCAATGGAACTGGCGTCATTATTAAGCCGCATGTGCGAGCACAAGGCCTCGGACATGTATATTTCGGTGGGCATTGCGCCCACCATCAAAACCCAGGGCAAACTCATGCCTCTGGGCGAGCAGCCACTGACTGAGCAGGAAACGCTGGCGCTGGTTGAATCGTGTATGACGGCGGAAAACAAGGCGCTTTTTCATCAGCAAAAAGAAGCCAACTTTGCCATACACGACGATGATCATGGCCGCTTTCGGGTCAGCGCTTTCTGGCAGCAAGACAAGGCCGGCATGGTGCTGCGGCGCATTGAAAGCCGGATTCCGTCTTTTGAGGAGCTGTATCTGCCCGAAACCCTGCGCGACATTGCCATGGCCAAGCGCGGTCTGGTGCTGTTTGTGGGCGGCACCGGCACCGGTAAGTCCACCACTCAGGCGGCCATGATAGGCCACCGCAACGGCCATGCCGACGGCCATATTCTGACCATTGAAGATCCGGTGGAATTTGTCCATCAGCATCAACGTTCCATTATTACTCAGCGGGAAGTGGGCATCGACACCGAGTCGTTCGATGCTGCGCTGAAAAGCTCGTTGCGTCAGGCCCCGGATGTCATCTTGATTGGTGAAATCCGCTCGGAAGAAACCATGGGTTATGCCCTGTCGTTTGCTGAAACCGGGCATTTGTGCATGGCTACCCTGCATGCCAACAACGCCAATCAGGCCATTGACCGCATTATGCACCTGGTGCCGGAAAACAAGCATCGCCAGCTGCTGTTTGATTTGTCGTTCAACCTGAAAGCCATAGTGGCTCAGCAATTGATCCCCACTCAGGATGGCACTCAGCGCCGGGCCGCGTTTGAGATTTTGCTGAACACGCCGCTGATTGCCGATGTGATCCGTCAGGGAGACATGCACAAGCTCAAGGAGATTATGGCCAAATCCCGTGAGTCCGGTATGCAAACCTTTGATCAGGCTCTGTTTGACCTCTACAGTCAGCAGCATATAGGCTACACCGAAGCACTGGCCTATGCTGACTCTCCCAACGATCTGCGGCTGATGATCAAGCTGCAGGGCGGCGGCGGGCTCGACTCCGGCCTGTTCGACAATGTAACCATCGAATCCTGAGGAAATTATGCTGATAGTAGTGTCCCCTGCCAAAACGCTGGACTATGACACGCCGCCGGTGATTGCCGATTACACCCAGCCCGAGTTGCTGGCGCACTCGGCCGAGCTGATTGAGCGGGCCCGAAAGCTGACCCCGGCAGAGATTGGCAAGCTGATGAAGATCAGTGACAAGCTGGCAGGCCTGAACGCCGCCCGTTTTGCCGACTGGCAGCCGGAATTTACGCCGGAGAACGCCAAGCAGGCACTGCTGGCGTTTAAAGGCGATGTTTATACGGGGCTGGATGCCGAAAGCCTGACTGCCGACGACTTTGCCTTTGCACAAGCACATATGCGCATGCTGTCGGGACTGTATGGCGTGTTGCGGCCACTGGATCTGATGCAGCCTTACCGGCTGGAAATGGGCACCAAACTCGACAATGCCCGCGGTAAGGATCTGTACGCCTTCTGGGGCGCTGTGATTACAGAAACCTTGAATGAGGCCATGGCGGCCCAGGGTGACAACGTACTGATCAACCTGGCTTCTAACGAATATTTCAAGGCGGTTAAGCCAAGCCAGCTGGAAGGCCAGATTATTACGCCGGTATTCAAGGACTGCAAAAACGGCCAGTACAAGATCATCAGCTTCTACGCCAAAAAGGCGCGGGGCATGATGGCTCGTTACATTATCGAAAACCGGCTGACCGAGGTCAGCCAGCTGACGGCGTTTGATACTGCCGGCTATTACTTTGCAGAAGACGAGTCCACCGCCACCGAGCTGGTGTTCCGGCGGGAAGAGCAAACATCCTGAAAAAAATAAAAAAGAGCGGGAACCTTTATGCGGTTGCCGCTCTCTATAAGGATGTGTCTACTGACTTTCAGCAATTCCCTTTTTTGACTCTCTCTTTGTTTAACCGGCCATGAAGGCCGGTTTTTTTGTTTGCCCAGCGAAGCTGGCAAACCCGTCAGGTTGAAAGAAACCTGAATCACCCTGACTGAGGGGAAGATAATCCGAATGGCAAGGGCGCTGCGGGCCAACGGCAGGGTCTGAAGGAAGCCATAGGAAGTCAGA
>NZ_JAWJBK010000018.1:0-63281 GCF_032842915.1 Oceanimonas sp. CAM02 | reverse complement strand
GGCCCGAAGGTCCCCTGCTTTCCCCCGTAGGGCGTATGCGGTATTAGCCGTCGTTTCCAACGGTTATCCCCCTCGACCGGGCAGATCCCCAAGCATTACTCACCCGTCCGCCGCTCGTCAGCAAAAGTAGCAAGCTACTCTTCTGTTACCGCTCGACTTGCATGTGTTAGGCCTGCCGCCAGCGTTCAATCTGAGCCATGATCAAACTCTTCAATTAAAGATTTGATGCTCAATGAATATCTGAATTGCTGCTATTACTAGTGCACTTCACAAATCATTGAAAAACAATATTTTTTGTTTCTCAATCGACTGCGAGTGCCCACACAGTTTGCTTGATACTAATTTTTAAAGAGCGATGCTCTGCAGCTCAAGGCTGCTTAAAGAGCGTTGACCGCTTTCGCTGGTCAGGGCTGCGTATTCTACGCAACTCTTGGTGTTCGTCAAGCGTTGAATCAAACTTTGTTTCGTTGTCTTTCAACGTTTGTGACCGTCGGCGTGTTGCCCCGTGTCAGTGGATGCGCATTATAGGGAGCCGCGATTTTTGCGCAAGGGCTTTTTTGACAAAAATACGGCCTTCAACACCGAACGCTTATTAACCCAGCAAAACCACATGTTAGCCACAGAGTTATGCACAAATTGGGAGGCATTGGCTCGTCACTACACATATTTATTGCACACACCGAACACCCACCTCCCCTGCGACAGGACTATAACTGGGCAAATGGGCAAATGGGCAAATGGGCACGATTAACACAGGGAGCAGAAAAGGTTCTGCTGCTCAGCATGAGAGAATGAAGCACAGGAAAGAGCATCCTGCTAATACAGGTACGAAACGAAGCCGGCTTTCAGAAAAAAGAAAGTAGTGAAGTCAGAATGACGATAATGCGGGGAAGGTTAACGCAAGATAATGAAAATGGACTAATAAAGAAAAAGCCGGGCGAACCCGGCTTTTGTTTTTACTCTTCAGAAGCAGCTGCTTCTTGCGCTTCGATGTCGCGACCTACCAGCTCAATATAAGCCATAGGGGCGTTGTCACCAGCGCGGAAACCACACTTCAGGATGCGGGTGTAACCACCCGGACGCTCCTGGTAGCGAGGTCCCAGTTCGTTGAACAGTTTGCCAACTACTTCGCTGTCGCGAGTACGGGCAAATGCCAGGCGACGGTTAGCAACGCTGTCGCTCTTGGCCAGTGTGATCAGAGGTTCAACCACACGACGCAGCTCTTTTGCCTTGGGCAGAGTCGTCTTGATAACTTCATGACGAACCAAGGAGCTGGCCATGTTGCGGAACATCGCCTGACGGTGGCTGCTGTTCCGGTTCAGTTGACGACCACTCTTACGATGGCGCATGACCTAATCCTTCCTAACTAAATCGGTAAAACCTGTGATCCGGTTTATTCATCAGCAATGCTGGCAGGCGGCCAGTTCTCCAGGCGCATGCCCAGAGACAAACCACGAGACGCCAACACGTCTTTAATCTCGGTAAGAGATTTTTTACCCAGGTTGGGAGTCTTCAGCAGCTCCACCTCGGTACGCTGTACCAGATCACCAATGTAATGGATCGCTTCTGCCTTCAGACAGTTCGCAGAACGAACTGTCAGTTCCAGATCGTCGACAGGACGCAGCAGGATAGGATCGAACTCAGGTTTGTCTTCTTTCTCTTCCGGCTCGCTGACATCACGCAGATCCACAAAGGCTTCCAGCTGCTCAGCCATGATGGTGGCTGCACGGCGAATAGCCTCTTCAGGATCCAGGGTGCCGTTGGTCTCCATGTCGATAACCAGCTTATCCAGATCGGTACGCTGTTCAACACGGGCCGCCTCTACATTATAGGCGATACGAACCACGGGGCTGTAAGCCGCGTCCAGCAACAGGCGACCAATCGGACGCTCGTCATCTTCGGTGTGAGCGCGGGCAGAGGCAGGTACATAGCCCCGGCCGCGCTGCACTTTCAGACGCATGCTGATCTCGGCGTCGTCCCCAGTCAGATGACAGATGACGTGCTCTGGGTTAACGATCTCGACGTCATCACCATGAGTGATGTCGCCTGCAGTTACGGGACCTGCACCAGTTTTGGTCAGTGACAGGGTAACCTCGTCCTTGCCTTCCAGCTTGATGGCAACCTCTTTGAGGTTGAGCAGGATTTCCAGAATATCTTCCTGGATACCTTCCTTGCTGCTGTACTCGTGCAAAACACCGTCGAGTTCAACTTCGGTGATGGCACAGCCGGGCATGGAAGAAAGCAGAATACGACGCAGCGCATTACCCAGTGTATGACCAAAGCCACGCTCCAGCGGCTCGAGAGTCACTTTGGCATGAGTCTGGGTGATTTGTTCAATATCAACCAGACGCGGCTTAAGAAAATCTGTTACAGAACCCTGCATTGTGTCCTCTCTTAGAAGCTGGCTTTACTTGGAGTAAAGCTCGACGATCAGCTGTTCATTAATTTCGGCAGACAGGTCGCTACGCTCAGGCAGGCGCTTGTAGGTGCCTTGCATGTTAGTAGCGTCAATTTCTACCCAAGTCGGCTTTTCACGTTGACCGGACAGCTCCAGGGAAGCTTTGATCCGGGCTTGCTTCTTGGCCTTCTCGCGAACGCTGACTACGTCTTCGGGAGAAACTTGGAAGGAAGGAATGTTAACAACCTGACCGTTTACCAGGATGGCCTTGTGGCTCACCAGCTGGCGAGACTCGGCGCGGGTAGCACCAAAGCCCATGCGGTATACAACGTTGTCCAGACGACCTTCCAGCAGCTGCAGCAGGTTCTCACCAGTGTTGCCTTTCAGGCGCGCAGCTTCTTTGTAGTAGTTGCGGAATTGCTTTTCCAGCACGCCGTAGATACGACGAACTTTTTGCTTTTCACGCAGCTGTACACCGTAGTCAGACAGACGGGGCTTACGAGCGCCGTGCTGACCGGGTGCGGTATCAATTTTACATTTTGAATCGATCGCGCGAACACCTGACTTCAGGAAGAGGTCAGTGCCCTCGCGACGGCTCAGTTTGAGCTTGGGACCCAGATATCTTGCCATGTTCTTTCTCCAACTATCCTACAAGAAACGTTATACGCGGCGCTTCTTGGGAGGACGACAACCGTTGTGCGGGATGGGAGTCACATCGGTGATGTTGGTGATGCGGAAACCCGCAGCATTCAACGCACGGATGGATGACTCGCGGCCCGGACCCGGACCTTTAACCATTACTTCCAGGTTCTTGACACCGTATTCCTTGGCAACGTCACCAGCGCGCTCGGCAGCTACCTGAGCAGCGAACGGGGTGGATTTGCGGGAACCACGGAAACCTGAACCACCGGCAGTTGCCCAAGACAGAGCATTACCCTGACGGTCGGTGATGGTTACGATGGTGTTGTTGAAAGAAGCATGTACGTGGGCGATACCGTCGCTCACCTGCTTTTTAACGCGCTTACGTGCGCTACGAGCCGGAGTTTTAGCCATGATCTACCTTCCCGTTATTTCTTGATCGGTTTACGAGGACCTTTGCGCGTACGAGCATTGGTCTTGGTGCGCTGACCGCGAACAGGGAGGCTGCGACGATGACGCAGGCCACGGTAACAACCCAGGTCCATCAGACGCTTGATGTTCATGGAGATCTCGCGGCGCAGGTCACCTTCAACGGTAAACTTGGCCACTTGCTCACGCAGAGATTCTACCTGAGCTTCATCCAATTCTTTAATTTTCACATTCTCAGCGATACCGGCTGCGGCACAAATAGCCTTGGAGCGGGTACGACCGACGCCATAAATAGCGGTCAAAGCAATGACGGCATGTTTATGGTCAGGAATGTTAATGCCAGCGATACGGGCCACTATGCACTCCTACATATTAACGAATAAAAAGCCATTACAAAGCCCGTCGAGGATACGTAATGGCTGAACTTTTCACCTAACGAAGGTGGCTGGCTACTTTAGCCAGCCTGCCTTCAATTTTCAAGCTAAATCGTAACTTTTTTAGCCTTTAACCCTGACGCTGCTTGTGCTTGGGGTCAGAGGTGCAGATCACGCGAATCACACCGTGACGCTTGATGATCTTGCAGTTACGGCAAATAGCCTTAACGGAAGCACGGACTTTCATTGCTTAACTCCGTAAATAACCGAACCTTAGCGGTTGTAGCCTTTCAGGTTCGCTTTTCTCAGGACATCGCCATACTGATGAGACATCATGTGGGTTTGCACCTGAGCCATGAAATCCATGATGACGACCACAATAATTAACAGCGAGGTACCACCAAAGTAGAACTGGACGTTCCAGGCTGTCATAAGAAACTGTGGAACCAGACAGATAAAGGTAATGTACAGCGCACCAACCAGGGTCAGGCGAGTCATTATCTTATCTATATAGCGCGCTGTCTGCTCACCCGGGCGAATACCCGGAATAAAAGCACCACTCTTCTTCAGGTTATCTGCCGTCTCGCGCGGATTGAACACCAGCGCGGTATAGAAGAAACAAAAGAAGATAATGGCAGCGGCATACAACATTACATACAGCGGCTGACCGGGCTGCAGTGTGAGAGAGATCTCCTGCAACACGTTGGCCACCATACCTTCACCCTGACCGAACCATGAGGCCACAGTACCCGGGAAAAGAATAATGCTGGATGCGAAAATCGCTGGAATAACCCCCGCCATGTTCACTTTCAGGGGCAGGTGTGTACTCTGTGCCGCGAATACCTGGCGGCCTTGTTGACGCTTGGCATAGTTCACCACAATGCGGCGCTGACCACGCTCAACAAATACCACGAAGTAGGTCACAGCAAACACGATTACGGCCAGTAGCAACAGCAACAGAATGTGCAATTCCCCCTGACGCGCCTGCTCTGCCGTGGCACCGATGGCCGAAGGCAGGCCGGCAACAATACCCGTGAAAATAATCAACGAGATACCATTACCAATGCCTCTTTCGGTAATCTGCTCACCCAACCACATCAAAAACATGGTACCGGTAACCAGGCTCACCACTGCCGTAAAGTAGAATGCAAGACCCGGATTAATCACCAGGCCAGGCATCATGTTCGGCAGACCGGTGGCAATACCAATGGCCTGAATGGTGCCCAGAACCAGCGTACCATAACGGGTATACTGACTGATTTTGCGGCGACCCGCTTCACCTTCCTTCTTGAGCTCGGCCAAGGGAGGGTGAACCACAGTCAGCAGCTGAATGATAATGGACGCAGAAATATACGGCATTATCCCCAGTGCCAGTATGGACGCTCGTTCCAGAGCGCCACCACTGAACATGTTAAACATTTCAATGATGGTGCCCTGTTGTTGCTGGAACAAGTCGGCAAGTACGGCGGCGTCAATACCAGGAATAGGCACATAGGAGCCGGTGCGGAACACGATAATCGCGATCAGAACGAAAAGCAGACGGCTTTTCAGTTCACTCAGCCCGCCCTGTGCGTTTTTAGCTTCTAATCCTGGTTTCTTGGCCATAGTACTTATTATTCCTCGATTTTACCGCCGGCGGCTTCAATGGCAGCACGGGCACCTTTGGTGACACCGAGACCAACCACAGTCACTTGACGGTCAATGGTACCGGACAGTACAACCTTGGCGAACTGGATGTTCTTGGTCAGAACGCCAGCCTGCTTCAGGGTGTTCAGATCCACCACGTCGCCTTCAACTTTCGCCAGTTCACTCAAGCGAACTTCAGCACTGACCAGAGACTTGCGCGAAGTAAAACCAAACTTCGGCAGGCGCTGTTTCAGCGGCATCTGACCGCCTTCAAAACCATTGCGAACCTTACCACCGGAACGGGACTTTTGACCCTTGTGGCCGCGGCCACCGGTCTTGCCCAGACCGGAACCGATACCACGGCCTACGCGCTTGGCGGAAGGCTTGGAGCCGGCGGCAGGAGACAGAGTATTCAAACGCATGCGATTACTCCTCTACCTTAACCATGTAGTAAACCTGGTTGATCATACCGCGTACACAAGCTGTATCTTCCAGCTCAACGGTGTGACCAATGCGACGCAGACCGAGACCACGCAGTGTTGCCTTGTGTTTAGGCAGACGACCGATGGAGCTACGAGTCTGAGTAACTTTTACAGTCTTGTTAGTCATGGCGCATTACCCCAGAATTTCGTCAACGCGCAGACCACGCTTGGCAGCGACTTGCTCGGGCGACTTCATATGAGCCAGAGCGTCGATGGTAGCGCGAACAACGTTGTTCGGGTTGGTGGAACCGTAGGTCTTGGCCAGCACGTTGTGCACACCAGCTACTTCCAGAACGGCGCGCATGGCACCACCGGCGATGATACCGGTACCCTCGGAAGCGGGCTGCATGAACACGTTGGAACCGGAGTGACGACCCTTGACCGGGTGAAACAGGGTGCCGTTGTTCAGACCAACGGTACGCATGTTGCGACGAGCCTGTTCCATCGCCTTTTGAATGGCGGCGGGTACTTCACGGGCCTTGCCGTAACCAAAACCAACGCGACCGTTACCATCACCTACCACAGTCAGTGCGGTGAAGGAGAAGATACGACCACCTTTTACAACTTTTGATACACGGTTTACTGCAATGAGCTTCTCTTGCAGTTCACCGGCTTGAGCTTCGATTTTTGCCATTTTCGACTCCACCTTAGAACTGAAGACCAGCTTCACGGGCAGCTGCAGCCAGAGCGGCTACACGACCGTGATATTGGAAACCGGAACGGTCAAAAGCGACCTCTTTAACACCTTTCTCGAGCGCACGCTCAGCGATGATTTTACCGATCAGCGCGGCGGCATCGATGTTACCGGTAGATTTCACCTGTTCACGAACAGACTTTTCAACGGTAGACGCTGAAGCCAGAACAGCGGTGCTGTCTGATGAAATAACCTGGGCATAGATGTGGCGCGGAGTACGGTGAACCACCAGGCGAGTAGCACCCAGTTCCAGCATCTTTTTGCGTGCTTTAGTAGCACGGCGGATACGAGCTGCTTTTTTGTCCATAGTGTTACCTTACTTCTTCTTAGCCTCTTTGCTGCGAACCTGCTCGCCGAAATAGCGAACACCCTTGCCTTTGTAAGGCTCTGGCTTGCGGTACGCACGGATGTTGGCAGCAACCTGACCAATCAGCTGTTTGTCGGCAGACTTGAGAACGATCTCGGTCTGGGAAGGACATTCAGCGGATACGCCTTCAGGCAGCGCATGCTCAACCGGATGAGAGAAACCCAGAGACAGTGCAATTGCATTGCCTTTCATCTGGGCACGATAACCCACACCAACCAGCTGCAGCTTGCGTTCGAAGCCTTGGGTAACACCGATAACCATGTTGTTGACCAGGGAGCGGGCAGTACCGGCCTGGGCATTGGCGCCATCCACGTTTTCACGGGGGGCGAACGTCAACTGGTTGTCGTTCTGGCTGATTTCAACGGCAGCATTAACAGTACGGCTCAGCGTACCCTGGCTACCCTTGATGGTGATTTCCTGACCGTTCAACGTCACTTCTACGCCGGCAGGAATGTCGATAGGTGCCTTAGCTATGCGAGACATATCTACTCCCCTTAAGCAACGTAGCAGATGATCTCACCACCCATACCGGCTTTACGCGCGGCACGGTCGGTCATCACACCTTTAGACGTGGAAACGATGGCCACACCCATGCCGGCCATTACTTTCGGCAGCTCGTCGCGCTTCTTATAGATGCGCAGACCGGGGCGGCTTACGCGCTGCAGCAGTTCTACCACAGGATTACCCTCGAAGTACTTCAAAGTAACTTCCAGTTCGGCCTTGGTGTCACCGGCAACGGCGTAGTCAGTGATATAACCTTCTTCTTTCAGTACCTGGGCAATCGCCACTTTTACTTTGGAGGAAGGCATGGAGACAGCAACTTTGTTGGCTGCCTGACCGTTGCGGATGCGGGTCAGCATATCCGCGATCGGATCTTGCATGCTCATTGTGTATTACTCCCGTGTTCGCTTACCAAGAAGCCTTCTTCAGGCCCGGAATTTCACCCTTCATCATGAGCTCACGCACCTTGATGCGGCTCAGGCCGAATTTCCGCAGGAAACCATGCGGACGACCGGTGATGTTGCAGCGGTTACGCTGACGAGACGGGCTTGCGTCACGGGGCAGTTGCTGCAGCTTGAGCACTGCGTCCCAACGGTCTTCATCAGAAGTCTTCACGTCGGAAATGATTGCTTTCAATTCACGACGCTTGGCTGCGTATTTGTCAGCCAGCTTTTCGCGCTTGACTTCGCGAGCTTTCATTGATTGTTTTGCCATAACCCTACACCTTACTTACGGAATGGGAAGTCAAAGGCAGCCAGCAGAGCACGACCTTCTTCGTTTGACTGAGCAGAAGTAGTGATGGTGATATCCAGACCACGTACACGATCTACTTTGTCATAATCGATTTCAGGGAAAATGATTTGCTCACGCACACCCATGGAGTAGTTACCACGACCATCGAACGACTTAGGGTTCAGGCCACGGAAGTCACGGATCCGGGGGATAGAGATACAAATCAGACGCTCCAGGAACTCCCACATACGCTCGCCGCGCAGAGTTACTTTACAACCAATGGGGTAGCCTTCACGGATTTTGAAGCCAGCAACGGATTTACGAGCTTTGGTGACCAGCGGCTTTTGACCGGAAATGGCAGCCAGATCGGCAGCAGCATTGTCCAGGATTTTTTTATCAGCCAGTGCTTCACCCACACCCATGTTCAGGGTGATTTTCTCAATCCGAGGGACTTGCATGATAGACTTATACCCGAACTGGCTCATCAGTTCTTTTACTACAGTTTCGTTGTAGTAATCATGCAGTTTCGCCATCGTATTACTCCAATTACTTCACAAGTTCGCCGGTGGATTTGAAGAAACGGACTTTTTTGCCGTCTTCAATCCGGAAACCTACGCGGTCAGCCTTGCCAGAGGCAGAGTTGAACAGCGCTACGTTAGAAACGTCAATCGGTGCTTCCAGGTCGATGATACCGCCAGCCTGACCCAGTTGGGGTACGGGCTTCTGGTGCTTCTTGACCATGTTAATACCAGAGACGATTACCTTACCTTCCGCGGTCAGGACTTTGGTGACAGTGCCACGCTTGCCCTTGTCCTTGCCGGTAAGAATGATGACTTCGTCATCGCGACGGATTTTAGCTGCCATCGTTTGACTCCTTACAGTACTTCAGGTGCCAGTGAAACAATCTTCATAAACTTCTCATTACGAAGTTCACGAGTCACCGGGCCAAAAATACGAGTACCGATCGGCTGGTGATTGTTGTTAAGAATCACTGCCGCATTACGGTCGAAACGGATGACAGAGCCGTCCGGACGACGAACGCCTTTACGGGTGCGTACGACCACCGCGTTCATTACATCACCTTTTTTAACCTTACCGCGCGGAATTGCTTCCTTAACAGTAATTTTGATGATGTCGCCGATACCGGCATAGCGACGGTGCGAGCCACCCAGGACCTTAATACACATTACGCTGCGCGCGCCGGAGTTGTCGGCCACGTCCAGCATACTTTGCATTTGGATCATGTTAGTGCTCCGCTAAATTTACTACGTTAAAACCCCTTTCAGGGCATGTTGGCTGCCAAAGAAGGCGCGGCATTATAGCACCGCCAAATGCGAAAGGGTAGCGTAAAAAACAAACGGCCCATCAAGGGGCCGTTTGACCTGAGTAGTATATCAGAGAACGTTAGGCTTTAACCGGACGCTCAATGATTTTTACCAGGGTCCAGGACTTGGTCTTGGACAGAGGACGGCATTCGCGAATGGTCACGACGTCGCCGGCCTTGCACTCGTTGTTCTCATCATGAACGTGCAGCTTGGTAGTGCGCTTGATGTACTTACCGTAGATCGGGTGTTTCACGAAGCGGTTGATAGCCACAGTGATGGACTTGTCCATCTTGTCGCTTACTACACGGCCCTGCAGAGTACGAATGGTTTGTTCGCTCATCTTAGGCACCTGCCTTTTCATTCAGAACAGTCTTAACACGCGCGATGTCGCGACGTACCGTTTTGAGGTTGTGAGTCTGAGCCAGCTGGCCAGTGCTCGCTTGCATGCGCAGGTTAAACTGCTCGCGCAGCAGGCCCAGCAGTTCCTGGTTCAGTTCTTCAACACTCTTCTCACGCAGATCTTGTGCTTTCATCACATCACCGTCCGAGTTACAAAAGTGGTTCTTACGGGCAGTTTGGCAGCAGCCAGGGCAAAGGCTTCGCGAGCCAGCGCTTCCGGTACACCATCCATTTCGTACAGAACACGACCCGGCTGGATCTGTGCTACCCAGTACTCCACGTTACCCTTACCTTTACCCATACGTACTTCCAGGGGCTTTTCGGTAATCGGCTTGTCCGGGAAGATACGGATCCAGATCTTGCCTTGACGCTTGACGTGACGAGTCATGGCACGACGTGCTGCTTCGATCTGACGAGCAGTGATACGTCCACGCGTAGTCGCCTTGAGACCAAAGGAACCAAATGCTACCAGGTTGCCTGAGGTCGCCACACCGCGGTTACGGCCTTTGTGGACTTTACGGAATTTCGTACGTTTTGGTTGCAACATGTCCGAGTCTCCTTACTTACCGCGGCCTTTGCGCTTGGGCTTGGACGGAGCGGGTTCCTGAGCCACAGCCTGCAGGCCGCCCAGTACCTCACCCTTGAAGATCCAAACCTTCACGCCGATGATGCCGTAAGTGGTAGATGCTTCAGAAGTTGCGTAGTCGATATCGGCACGCAGGGTGTGCAGAGGCACACGACCTTCACGGTACCATTCGGTACGCGCGATTTCAGCGCCGCCCAGACGACCGCTCACTTCCACCTTGATGCCCTTGGCGCCAATGCGCATGGCGTTCTGTACCGCACGCTTCATGGCGCGACGGAACATCACGCGACGCTCCAGCTGGGAAGCGATAGAATCGGCAACCAGCTGACCGTCGAGCTCAGGCTTACGCACTTCGGAAATGTTGATCTGTGCAGGCACGCCAGCCAGTTTGGCTACATGCTTGCGCAGTTTTTCAACGTCTTCGCCTTTCTTGCCGATAACAACACCCGGGCGAGCAGTGTGAATGGTCACACGGATGCTCTTGGCCGGACGCTCGATAACGACGCGAGAAACGGAGGCGTTTTTCAGTTCCTTGTTCAGGAACTGACGTACCTCAAAATCGCTGTGCAGGTTGTCAGCGAAGTCCTTGGTATTCGCAAACCAGGTCGAATTAAAAGGCTTGGTGATACCTAAGCGAATACCATTCGGATGTACTTTCTGGCCCATTGCTTATCTCCTAGCCTCTTAGCGGTCGGACACAACCACAGTAATGTGGCTGGTACGCTTCATGATACGGTCCGCGCGGCCCTTGGCACGAGGACGAATACGCTTCATGGTGGGACCTTCATCAACGAAGATCTTGGTCACCTTCAGCTCATCGATATCCGCACCTTCATTGTGCTCGGCATTAGCAATGGCAGATTCCAGTACCTTCTTGACCAGAACGGCAGCCTTTTTGGGGCTGAACGCCAGGACATCCAGTGCCTTGTCTACGGACAAACCGCGAACTTGATCGGCTACCAGGCGCGCCTTCTGGGCAGAAGTACGAGCAAAGCGGTGTTTAGCTATAGCTTCCATCTTTTACCCCTTAACGCTTCTTGGCCTTCTTATCAGCGACATGGCCGCGATAAGTACGAGTCGGTGCAAATTCACCCAGCTTGTGTCCGATCATTTCATCGGAAACGTAGACAGGTACGTGCTGACGACCATTATGGACAGCGATGGTCAAACCGATCATGTTCGGAATGATCATTGAACGACGGGACCAGGTTTTAATTGGCTTTTTATCCCCGCTTTCCACCGCTTTCTCTACCTTCTTCAGCAAGTGCAGGTCGATAAACGGACCTTTCTTGAGAGAACGTGGCATGGTGATACCTCTAAAAAACTATTACTTGTTACGGTGACGTACCACGAACTTGTCGGTACGCTTGTTTTTACGGGTTTTGGCGCCCTTGGTAGGTTTACCCCAGGGAGTAACCGGATGACGGCCACCAGAGGTACGACCTTCACCACCACCGTGCGGGTGGTCTACCGGGTTCATCGCCACACCACGTACGGTAGGACGAACACCACGCCAGCGCTGTGCACCGGCTTTACCCAGCTGACGCAGCATGTGCTCAGCATTGCCAACTTCACCCAGGGTGGCGCGGCACTCGGCCAGCACCTTGCGTACTTCGCCGGAGCGCAGACGCAGGGTCACGTAGTTGCCTTCGCGAGCCAGGATCTGGGCATAAGTACCGGCAGAACGGGCGATCTGCGCGCCTTTGCCAGGCTTCATTTCAATCGCGTGAACGGTAGAGCCCACGGGAATGTTGCGCATCGGCAGGCTGTTGCCGGCCTTGATCGGAGCAGCATCACCGGACAGCAGCTGGTCGCCGGCCTGAACACCTTTCGGGGCCAGAATGTAGCGACGCTCACCGTCTGCATACAGCACCAGAGCGATGTTGGCAGAGCGGTTCGGATCATATTCAAGACGCTCAACCTTGGCCGGAATACCGTCCTTGTTGCGCTTGAAGTCGATCATACGATAGTGCTGCTTGTGACCACCGCCGATATGACGAACAGTGGTGCGGCCGTTGTTGTTGCGGCCACCGGACTTGGACTTCTTGTCCAGCAGGGCTGCAAACGGCTTGCCTTTGTACAGTTCCGGGTTGCTGATCTTGACGACATGACGGCGACCCGGAGAAGTAGGCTTACATTTTACAATTGCCATTTTTAATTACTCCTCTCTTACTCGGCACCGTCGAAGTCGATGTCCTGACCTTCTTTCAGGGTCACGTAGGCCTTTTTCCAGTCGGAACGCTGGCCAATGCGGTTACCGGTGCGCTTGGTTTTACCCTTCACCAGCAACGTGCGAACATCTTTAACTTCAACTTCGAACAGCTTCTCGACCGCCGCCTTTACTTCGGCTTTGGTAGCGTCCTTGGCAACCTTGAACACGATGGTGTTGGTCTTCTCGGCAACCATGGTGCTTTTTTCAGAGACATGCGGCGCCTTCAGAACTTTCAGAATACGCTCTTCACGGATCATGCCAGCATCTCCTCGATTTGCTTAACTGCATCAGCAGTTACCAGTACCTTGTCGAACGCGATCAGAGAAACCGGGTCGATACCGGCCACGTCACGCACGTCAACCTTGTACAGGTTACGGGCGGCCAGGAACAGGTTCTCGTCCACTTCACCGGTGACGATCAGAACGTCGTTCAGATCCCACTGCTTCAGCTTGGCAACCAGTTCT
This sequence comes from Oceanimonas sp. CAM02, assembly GCF_032842915.1. Classification (NCBI taxonomy): domain Bacteria; kingdom Pseudomonadati; phylum Pseudomonadota; class Gammaproteobacteria; order Aeromonadales; family Aeromonadaceae; genus Oceanimonas; species Oceanimonas sp. CAM02. Next base: position 50,053 of record NZ_JAWJBK010000018.1, on the reverse strand, counting down.
TTGGTTTTCGGCGCTTCCACACCGAACTTCTCTACCACGATCAGACGCTCTTGACGTACCAGCTCAGAGAGGATGCTCTTGATGGCACCACGGTACATCTTCTTGTTGACCTTCTGGCTGTGATCTTGCGGCTTAGCAGCAAAAGTCACACCACCGGAACGCCAAATCGGAGAGCGGATGGTACCGGCACGGGCCCGGCCGGTGCCTTTCTGGCGCCACGGCTTCTTGCCGCCGCCGGACACTTCGGAACGGGTCTTCTGAGCACGAGTACCTTGACGAGCACCGGCGGCATAGGCCACAACAACCTGATGCACCAGAGCTTCGTTGAACTCACGCCCGAAGGTAGTTTCGGAAACTTCAAGAGCGCCTTGCGCGTCTTTCATTACCAATTCCATTACTATCTCCTCAGACGTTACGCTTTAACGGCAGGTTTAACGATGACGTTGCCGTTAGTCGCACCCGGAACTGCACCTTTAATGAGCAGCAGGTTACGATCAACATCAACGCGAACCACTTCCAGGTTCTGAGTGGTTACCCGCTCAGCGCCCAGGTGACCGGCCATTTTCTTGCCCTTGAATACCTTGCCCGGAGACTGGTTCTGACCAATAGAACCCGGAGCGCGGTGAGACAGAGAGTTGCCGTGAGTCATGTCCTGAGTACGGAAGTTCCAGCGCTTAACAGCACCAGCAAAACCTTTACCTTTGGAAGTACCGGTAACGTCTACTTTCTTGACATCAGCAAAGATGTCGACTTTCAGCTCGGCACCCACTTCGATGCTGTCGCCTTCGCCTTCACCCAGGCGGAATTCCCACAGACCGCGGCCCGCTTCCACACCGGCTTTGGCGAAATGGCCAGCTTCCGGTTTGGTGATGCGGTTCGCTTTCTTGGTGCCAGCGGTCACCTGAATGGCCGCGTAGCCATCCTGTTCCAGTGTTTTCACCTGGGTAACACGGTTGGCATCTACTTCGATAACGGTGACCGGGATGGACACGCCGTCTTCGGTGAAGACACGGGTCATACCCAGCTTACGACCTACTAGACCGATTGCCATTGATAAAACCTCTTTCCGTTATTAGCCCAGGCTGATCTGGACGTCTACGCCAGCAGCCAGATCCAGACGCATCAGCGCATCGACAGTTTTGTCGGTGGGCTCAACGATGTCGACCAGACGCTTGTGAGTACGAATTTCGTACTGATCACGTGCATCTTTGTTCACGTGTGGAGATACCAGTACGGTGTAGCGCTCTTTGCGCGTCGGCAGCGGGATAGGACCGCGAACCTGGGCGCCGGTGCGCTTGGCAGTTTCTACGATCTCCGCAGTAGACTGGTCGATCAGACGGTGATCGAACGCCTTCAGACGGATACGAATTCTTTGGTTCTGCATTACCAGAGCTCCAATTGGATAAAGAACATAAAACCAGCACCGCCTGCTCCTTCATATGAAAGAGGGGGTGTGATTTAACAACGGTGCCCACCATATCGGGGGCCTGTAAGAGCCAGGAGCTACCTGGCATGAACCTTTCGGCTCGCTTGATAAAGTTAACCAAGCGAGCGGCATTATACGGGATTGGCACTGTGTTGCAAGCCCGCTTTGTTATTTTTTAACCAGCTGCCCGCAGAGTGGATTCCGGCTCCATGGCCGGAATAACTCATAATGGAAGACTACCGGCTTACTTGCGGGCCTGAAGGTGCTGCTCGGCGTTAGTGAGCGCCACTTCTACCTGTTCCGGGGCCACGCCACCCAGGGCGCAGCGGCTGGCCAGGCTCGATTCCAGGGTCAGCCGCGGATAAACGTCTTCAGCAATCACGTCGCTGAACTGTTTAAAATCTTCCAGCGGCAGTTCTTCCATCGGCAGTTTCTTGCCGATGGCGTGCACGACGATGGCACCTACTATGTGGTGCGCTTCCCGGAACGGAATGCCTTTGGACACCAGATAGTCGGCCATTTCGGTGGCATTGGAGTAACCGCCCTGCGCCGCTTCCCGGGTCTTGTCTTCGTTGACCTTAAGGTCGTGCAGTACCATCTCGGCCATTTCCAGGCAGTCGTACCAGGTGTCGAGGGCGTCGAACAGACCTTCCTTGTCTTCCTGCATGTCTTTGTTGTAGGCCAGCGGCAGGGCCTTCAGGGTCATCATCATGCCGGCATAGGCACCAAACACCCGGCCGGTCTTGCCGCGGATCAGCTCCAGCGCATCCGGGTTCTTCTTCTGGGGCATCAGCGAGGAACCGGAGGTCACGGCGTCGGACAGCTCGAGGAAGCCGGCCTCACCAGAGTTGTAGAAGATCAGATCTTCGGCAAAGCGGGACAGGTGCATCATGGAGTTGACGGCACAGTTGATCAGCTCCAGCACATGGTCCCGGTCGGACACGGAGTCCAGGCTGTTGCGGGTCGGGCCGGCAAAACCGAGAGATTTGGCCAGTTCATGGCGGTCTACCGGGAAGCCGGTGCCGGCCAGAGCACCGGAGCCCAGCGGGCAGGTATCCATGCGGGCAGCCGCATCCTGCAGCCGGCTGTAATCCCGCTCCAGCATTTCCACATAGGCCAGGCACCAGTGAGAAAAGGTCACCGGCTGGGCGCGCTGCAGGTGAGTGTAACCGGGCAGCACGGTGCCCTGCTGTTCCCGGGCCACGCTTACCAGCTGCTTTTGCAGGGTATCGATTTTCTCCAGCAGCAGCGGCACCTGGGCTTTGCACCACAGCTTGAGATCGGTAGCCACCTGATCGTTACGGCTGCGGCCGGTGTGCAGTTTCTTGCCCAGATCACCGACAGCGGCAATCAGCTCTCCTTCCACCCAGGAGTGAATGTCTTCGGCGTCGGATTGCAGGATCTGCTCCGGATCGGCCACGACCCGCGCCTTGAGCTCGTTCAGCGCCTGTTCCAGCCGCTGCTGCTCCTCGCCGGTCAATACCCCCACCTTGGCCAGTGCCTGAGACCAGGCTACAGAACCCACTATGTCCTGCTCCGCCAGCCGGTAGTCGAACCGCAGCGAGTCATTGAACTGCTTGAAGCGGGTATCCGCGGCCTGAGTAAAACGTCCACCCCAAAGTGCCATAATTCTGTTACTCCTTTCTAAAAACAAAGCCGTAAGCTTTAAGCTGTAAGCTATCAGCTGCCCGAGTTGCCGGTGGTTTTCTTCTATCACCTGCCAGGCCTGAGACATCTGCAAGACAGTGAATATAACGCGTTTTTTCTTACAGCTGACAGCTTATAGCTTACAGCTCGATAAAAAGGGGGCCGAAGCCCCCTTTTTTCGGTGTTTACTTCTGCTGGTCTTTCAGCGCCTTGATGCGGCTGGCCAGAGAGTAAAGACGGATAAAGCCTTCGGCGTGGCTCTGGTCGTACACCTCGTCTTCGCCAAAAGTGGCGAACTCTTCCGAGTACAGGCTGTTGGGCGACTGTTTCTTGATGGCAGTCACCTGGCCCTTGTACATCTTCAGTACCACTTCACCGGTCACGTCTTCGGCAATGGCGGTGGCAGAAGCCAGCAGACCCTTGCACAGCTGAGTGAACCAGCGACCGTCGTACACCAGATGGGAGAACTCGGCACCCACCTTTTCGCGCCAGGCGCGGGTCGGCTTGTCCAGCACCAGCTCTTCAATGGCGCGCAGGGCAGCCATCATGACGGTGCCACCGGGAGTTTCATAGCAACCACGGGACTTCATGCCCACCAGACGGTTTTCTACTATGTCTACCCGGCCCACGCCGTGCTTGGCGGCACGCTCGTTCAGATGCGTCAGCACTTCATAAGGAGACATGGCCTGGCCGTCTACTGCCACTATGTGGCCTTTTTCAACGGTCAGAGAAACCAGCTCGGCCTTGTCGGGCGCCTGCTCCGGCGACACAGTCCAGGTCCAGGCCTGTTCGGACGGCTCATTCCAGGTGCTTTCCAGCTCGCCACCTTCGGTGGAGATGTGCCAGGCGTTGGCATCACGAGAATAGATCTTGGTGGCACTGGCGGTGGTCTTGATGTTGCGCTCGGCCAGGTAGTCGAGCAGATCTTCACGGCTGCGCATATCCCAGATCCGCCACGGGGCGATCACCGCCAGCTGCGGGGCCAGCGCGGCCACGGCGCCTTCAAAACGCACCTGGTCGTTGCCCTTGCCGGTACAACCGTGAGAGATGGCATCGGCACCTTCGGCCAGGGCCACTTCCACCATGGCCTTGGCGATCACCGGACGGGCCATGGACGTACCCAGCAGATAGGTACCTTCATAAATGGCACCGGTGGTCAGGGTGGGATAGACATAGTCGCGTACGAATTCGTCTTTCAGATCCGCCACAATGCACTTTGACGCACCGGAAGCGATGGCTTTTTCTTCCACGCCTTCCAGATCTTCCGCGCCCTGGCCCACATCGGCCACAAAGGCTACCACTTCACAGCCTTCGTAGTTTTCCTTCAGCCACGGAATGATGGCAGAGGTATCCAGGCCGCCGGAATAGGCCAGTACGATCTTTTTGAATTGGCTCATTAACAATTATCCCTTCATCAATGTCAGCAGCACGGCGTTCTGAGCGTGCATGCGGTTTTCAGCTTGGTCGAGGATCAGGGAGGCAGGACCGTCCATGACCTCGGAAGTAATTTCCCACTCCCTGTGGGCGGGCTGGCAGTGCAGCACCTTGGTGGCTCCGGTTTTGTCGAGCAGGGCCTGATTGATCTGGTAAGGCATGTAAATCTCCTTCACCTGCTCCAGCGGGGTATTATCACCCATGGAAACCCAGGTGTCTGTATAGATCACATCCACACCTTCAATATCATCCAGGCTGTCGGTCACGCGAATGGTGGCACCACTGACGGCCGCCAGGGCCTCGGCTTCCTTCAGAATTTGTGCATCCACATTGTGACCACGCGGGCTGACTGCAGTGACGGTAGCACCCAGAATGGCACCACACAGCAGCAGCGAATGGGTCACGTTGTTACCGTCACCCACATAGGCCAGGTGGACCTTGCTCAAGTCATCAAAATGCTCGGAGATGGTCAGAAAATCTGCCAGTGCCTGGCACGGATGATACAGATTGCACAGGGAGTTGATCACCGGCACAGTGGCGTGCTCGGTCATTTCCACCAGGGTCTGGTGATCATAGACCCGGGCCACAATGGCATCGCACCAGCGCGACAGATTGGCGGCAAAATCCTGTACGGTTTCCCGGGTGCCCATGGCACCATTCTGGCTGTCCAGATAGACGGGATGGCCACCCAGTTTGTTCACGCCAATATCAAAAGTCACCCGGGTGCGCAGCGAGGGCTTTTCAAACAGGGTGACCACACTTTTGCCCTTGAGGGCATCGGCATAGTTGGCCGGATTGGCCTTAACGTCTTTGGCCAGCGTGAGGATCTGCTCGATTTGCTCTTTGCTGTAGTCTTTCAGGCTCAGTAAATGCTGCATGAGTCGTCCTTAATGAGAAATACGGGTACCGTAGCCGGACTCACCGGCCAGCAGCGACAACAGCTGCTCCGGATGACGCCAGCTGCCCACGGCCACCGGCTTGCCCAGGGTTTTGGTGGCCTTGAGCGCCGCCTTTACCTTTACGGCCATGCCATCTTTAATTACGTTTTGTTCCATCAGCTGCTGAGCGTCGGCCTCGCTCAGGTGAGCGATCAGCTGGCCTTCACCGTCCAGAATGCCGCTCACATCCGACAGCATTACCAGATCCGCATCAAGAATTTCGGCAATGGCGGTGGCAGCCTGATCGGCGTTCACGTTCATCAGCTTGCCGTCAAAGGTGATGCCGATAGAGCTGACAATGGGCAGAAAGCTGCCTGCCAGCAATGAGCTCACCAGGGCAGCATCGCCGCCTTCAATCTGGCCTACCGCCCCCAGCTCAGGATCCAGCTGGCTGACCCGGCACAGACCACCGTCACCCAGGCACAGGCCCACGGAAGGAATCTCATGAGCAATGGCCTGAGCCAGCAGCAGCTTGTTGGCAGTGCCGGCCAGGGCACCGGCGATTACCGGAATCTGCTCGAACGGCGTGACCCGCAGGCCGTTTTTCTTGGTGGAGGTCAGACCCATGGCCTTGAGCTGGTTATCTACCAGCACACCGCCACCGTGCACCAGCAGCAACGGACGGCCCGAATCATCAATAAAGGCCTTGAGCGTGGAGAACAGCGCGTTCAGTGCCTGTTCGCTTTCCAGCAGAGTGCCACCCAGCTTCACCACCAGCGGTTGTTGTTCAGACATGCGTTGTTACTCCTTGACCAGCCCCGCCACCGGCGAGAATCCCTGATGGATATTAATGCACTGAATGGCCTGACTGGCGGCCCCCTTCAGCAGGTTGTCGATGGCAGAAACCACGATCAGCTGGTCACCGTCCCGGCCCCAGTGTAAATCGCAGAACGGCGTGCCGGCCACATCGTTAATCTGGGGCCACTGGCCTGCCAGCCGCACAATTTTCTGACCGTTGTAGGCCTGATGATAAGCAGCGGCAATCTGCTCATCGGTCACGCCCTCTTTCAGCTGCACATAAATGGTGGCCAGAATGCCACGAATAAAGTTACCCAGATGCGGCTGAAACACCACCTGATTGCCCAGGTGATGGCTGATCTCGGGCTGATGGCGGTGCGTAAACACGCCGTAGGGCTTGTAGCTCACTTCACAGAAGCTGTTGGCCATGCTTGCCTTGCGGCCGGCACCACTCACGCCGGACACGGCGCTGATAATGGGGCGTTTACCCTCGGCAATCAGGCCGGCCTGCTGCAGCGGCTTGAGCGCGCTCAGTGACGCAGTAGGGTAACAACCGGGCACGGCAATCAGGCTGGCTGCTTTGATAGCGTCCTGGTTCCATTCTGCCAGGCCGTAGGCAGCATCATTCAGCCAGTCGGCATGCTGGTGAGCAAAGCCGTAGAATTTGTCATAAAAGCCTTCACCGGGTACGCGAAAAGCACCGGACAGATCAAATACCGGCAGGCCCTTGGCCAGAAAACCCGGTGCCAGATCGTGGCTTACTTCATGGGCGGTAGCCAGCAGCACCAGATCGGCCTGAGTGTGAATACGGCTGAGGGCTTCGTCATCCAGCGGCAGCAGCGGCGCATCAATCACGCCACGCCAGCGGGGGTGCAGGCTGGCAAACGGCTTGTGGGCATCCTGGCTGCCCTCGGACACATAGAGTCCGGCCAGTTCCAGATGGGGATGGCCGTGGATCAGTCCGGCCAGCTCGGCACCGGTGTAACCACTGGCACCTATGATTGCAGCTTTCAACATGGTCTCGTCCGTAATCTCGTTCAGCTTGGTATCAATAAGCAGGCATCAGCCTGGCGTGTTTGCGGGGGCTGTGTCACCCTGAGGTAAATGCCGCCGGTTCACTAAAATGACAGAGTGGCAGACTAGCAACAAAGACATATTTATGCAATCGTATTGAATTTAAATTTGACTGATTTCAACGGAGGATCCATGTCATCCCTTAACTTTATGGACATGTACCGCAACATTATTGCACTGCCTTCCATCAGCAGCACCGAAAGCAGCTGGGACCAGAGCAACGAGCAGGTCATTCGTCTGCTGGCCGACTGGTTCAGCCAGCTGGGCTTTGACGTGGAAGTGACCGAACTGCCCGATCTGCCCGGCAAATTCAATCTGCTGGCCACCAAAGGCGAAGGCGATGGCGGCCTGCTGCTGGCCGGGCACACCGATACCGTGCCCTTTGATCCGGGCCGCTGGAACAAGGATCCGTTCAAACTCACCGAAGAAGGCGACCGTATCTATGGTCTGGGCACCATCGACATGAAAGGCTTCTTTGCCTTTATTGTGGAAGCGCTGAAGGATCTGGATCTGAGCAAGCTCAACAAACCCATTCGCATTCTGGCCACTGCCGATGAAGAAACCACCATGGCCGGTGCCCGCGCCATTGCCAGCGCCATGGCGATCAAGCCCGACTATGCGGTCATCGGCGAGCCCACCGGCCTGGTGCCGGTGATGATGCACAAAGGTCACATGTCGGAAGCCATTCGGGTTACCGGCAAGAGCGGCCACAGCTCGGATCCCGCCAATGGTGTGAACGCGCTGGAAATTATGCAGCAGGTCATGGGCCGGCTGATTGATCTGCAGCGCCAGCTGAAAGAAAACTATGCCAACCCTCACTTCAAGGTGCCTCAGCCCACCCTCAATCTGGGCCACATTAATGGTGGCGACAGCCCTAACCGCATCTGCGCCTGTTGCGAGCTGCACTTTGATATGCGCCCCATTCCCGGTGTGGGCCCGGATGAGCTGCTGGGTCTGCTGCATCACGCCCTGGCCCCGCTCAAAGAGCAATACCCTGATGCGCTGGAGCTGACTCATCTGCATGAACCCATTCCGCCCTACGGCACCGATCCCGACGCCGAGCTGGTGCGGGCCGCCGCCGATATTACCGGTAACGCCGCCGAGGCGGTGAACTACTGCACCGAAGCCCCCTTTATCAATCAGCTGGGTTGTCAGACCATAGTGCTGGGTCCAGGACATATTGCTCAGGCGCACCAGCCAGATGAATATCTGGATCTCTCCTTCGTTAAACCCACGGTAGAGGTACTGCAGCGACTGGTGAACCGCTTTTGTTTAAGTAATTAAATTACAAAGTGTGAAGTCAAACAGGTCGAAGGATTGACCAGATTAAGGAAAGCTGGCTGAATTAAACGAGGAAACGTGACTATTTTGTAATAAATCAACAAAAGAGGCGAATATGGATAATCATGCGGCACTCAGGGCCAATGTGGGTCTGCTGGGGCAGTTGCTGGGCGATGCCATTCGGGATCATCACGGACAGGCCTTCCTCGACAAAATAGAAACCATTCGCCAGCTGGCCAAGTCGGCGCGTCAGGGCAACGATAACGATCAGCAGCGGCTGCTGACGACCCTCAAGCAACTGAGTGATGACGAGCTGCTGCCCGTGGCCCGCGCCTTCAGCCAGTTTCTTAACCTGGCCAACGTGGCCGAGCAATTTCACACCATTTCCCGGGGTTACCGGAAAGATGCCGGCCCCAACCCCCTGGACGAGGTATTTGCCCGCCTGAAAGGTGCCAATGTCAGCCAGGCGGATATTCGCGATGCCGTGGCCAATCTGGATATTGATCTGGTGCTGACAGCTCATCCCACGGAAGTGACCCGCCGCACTTTTATTCACAAACATGTACAGCTCAATGACTGTCTGGCCGCCATGGAGCTGGATCTGCCGGAAGATGAAAAAACCGAGCTGCTGGCCCGTATCGACCAGCTGATCACTCAGGCCTGGCACAGTAATGAAATCCGCTCGCAGCGGCCAACACCGGTAGATGAAGCCAAGTGGGGCTTTGCGGTGATTGAAAACAGCCTCTGGCCTGCCCTGCCCCGCTTTTTGCGCCAGCTGGATCAGCGCATGGAGCGCGAGCTGGGTGAACGTCTGCCACTGAATGCGGCACCGGTACGATTCACCTCCTGGATGGGTGGCGACCGGGACGGCAACCCCTTTGTCACCGCCAGGGTAACTGAAGAAGTGCTGCTGCTGGGGCGCTGGATGGCCAGCTCGCTGTTCCTCAATGACATTCAGGAGCTGGTTTCCGAGCTGTCAATGTCGGATGCCAGCACCGAGCTGCGCGCCGCCAGCGGCGACAGCAACGAGCCCTACCGGGCGGTGCTGCGCCAGCTGCGGGAAGACTTGCGCGAGACCCTGCTGCACCTCAACGCCCGGGTGCAGGGCCAGAATACCGATGCCAGGGATCTGATCACCGACACCGAGCAGCTGCGCCAGCCGCTGGAGCTGTGCTACCGCTCGCTGCAGCAATGCGGCCTGGGCAAAATTGCAGACGGTCTGCTGCTGGATGTGATCCGCAAGGTCGCCTGTTTTGGCATTCATCTGCTCAAACTCGATATTCGCCAGGACGGTGAGCGCCACGCTCAGGCGCTGGCGGAACTTACCCGCTACCTGGGCCTGGGTGACTATGGCGAATGGAGCGAAGCCGACAAGCAGGCATTTTTGCTCAATGAACTCAACTCCCGCCGGCCCCTGCTGCCCCGGCAATGGCAGCCTTCAGCCGACACGCAGGAAACCCTGGACACCTGCCGGGTGATTTCCCGCCATCCGCAGGATGCCTTTGGTATTTACATCATCTCCATGGCCGGTGAGCCATCGGATGTGCTGGCGGTACAACTGCTGCTGAAAGAGTGCGGTGTGAACTTTGCCATGCCCATAGCGCCGCTGTTTGAAACCCTGGATGACCTGAATCAGGGTGCCGCCGTGATTGAGCGGCTGTATCAGCAGCCCTGGTATCGCGGCTATATGCAGGGCCGTCAGTACGTCATGATTGGCTATTCCGACTCCGCCAAAGATGCCGGCATGCTGGCCGCCGGCTGGGCCCAGTACAGCGCCATGGAAAAACTGGTGGCCATCAGCGAACGGGAAAAGGTCACCCTCACTTTGTTCCACGGTCGCGGCGGTAGCCTGGGCCGGGGCGGCGGTCCGGCCCGTCAGGCCATTCTGGCTCAGCCGCCGGGCTCTACCATTGGCGGTTTGCGGGTCACCGAGCAGGGCGAAATGATCCGCTTTAAATTCGGTCTGCCGCAAGTGGCCATCGACAGCCTGGCACTCTATGCCAGCGCCGTGCTGGAAGCCAACCTGCTGCCGCCGCCGGAGCCAAAGCCCGAGTGGCGCGAGCTGATGAACACCATGGCGGAAGTATCCTGCGCCCATTATCGTTCGCTTATTCGCGGTGAGCCCGACTTTGTGCCCTACTTTCGTGCCGCCACTCCCGAGCTGGAGCTGGGCAAGCTGCCACTGGGCTCTCGTCCGGCCAAACGCAAGCCCAACGGCGGTGTAGAAAGCCTGCGCGCCATTCCCTGGATTTTTGCCTGGACCCAGAACCGGCTGATGTTGCCTGCCTGGCTGGGGGCCCACAAGGGGCTGGAAAAGGTCATGGCAGACGGCCACGAAGCCACCCTGCATGCCATGAATCAGGGATGGCCCTTTTTCCGCGCCCGCCTCGACATGCTGGAAATGGTGTTCCTCAAGGCCGATCTCGGCCTGGCCGCCTACTACGACAGCGTGCTGGTGCCCGACGAGCTGAAAGCCCTGGGCAAAACACTGCGGGACGAGCTGCGCGCCAGCACCGAGCTGGTGCTGAAGCTGAAAGAAAAATCCGAGCTGCTGGCCAGCGAACCCTGGATTCAGGAATCGATCAAGCTGCGCAACCCCTACACGGATCCGCTCAACGTGCTGCAGGCCGAGCTGCTCAAGCGCTCCCGGGAGCAGGGTGACATTCACCCCGTGCTGGATCAGGCGCTGATGGTGACCATAGCGGGTATTGCCGCAGGTATGCGTAACACCGGTTAAACCCAGCCGTAAGCTTTAAGCTGTCAGCTATAATAAGTAGCTCGGCGGTGATTGCAGGCACGCAATTGTGCCTGCAATTTTTGCAGGCCCCGTTTCAACGGGGCAACGATGTAGCATGTGAACGCATTTGCCCGAATAAATTCGGGCCTACAGCCCCCAGCCCTATTTTTTTCCGGCTTATAGCTTACCGCTGTTTTTATCTGCATAATTTTCCTTTCTTTTAAAGCCACCGGACTGACCCCATGACCCCCGCCATTGTGTTTCTGGAAAAACAAAAGGCCGCCTTTACCCTGTACCAGTATGACTGCACGGCGCAGGATGACTTTGGCGCGCACGCCGCTGAACAGCTGGGGGTGCCGCTGGCGCGCGTGTTCAAAACCCTGCTGACGGAAGGAGAACAGGGTGCCGTGGTGGCGCTGGTGCCCTCGTCGGGCAAGGTGAACCTGAAGCGACTGGCCAAGGCGGCCGGTGTGAAAAAGCTGGAGATGATGCCACCGCAAAAGGCCGAACGGCTGACCGGTTTTAAAGTGGGAGGCATCAGCCCCTTTGCCCAGAAAAAGCGCCTGGTCACTGTGCTTGATGCCTCGGCACAAGAGCACGATACCGTGCTGGTATCCGGCGGTAAGCGGGGGCTGTCGGTGGGTATTTCCGCCGCAGAAATTGCACGTTTACTTAACGCTGCCTGCGCGCAAATCGCGGAATAGTCACCCAATTATTCATTGTTTTTCTGCATGAGCTACCGTTAAAATCCCCTGTCAATACAAATAATTCGCAACCTCATAAGGATAAACAGATGCAATTACGCAAGCTTGCCCTTGCTGCCGCCATTGGCGGCCTGCTGAGCGCCTGTGCCCAGACCAGCACACCCGCCGTTACCCAGGATCAGGTTGTCGAGCATTACGCCGATATCGCTCATGCCGTTTACAGCGACGCCTTAATCGCCGCGCAGGATCTGGACAAGGCCATTGCCGAGCTGCTGGCCAACCCCAGTGAACAAAGCCTGAATGCCGCCCGCACCGCCTGGCTGGCTGCCCGGGTGCCCTATCAGCAGTCGGAAGTATTCCGCTTCGGCAACCCCATTGTGGACGACTGGGAAGGCCAGCTGAACGCCTGGCCGCTGGATGAAGGCCTGATCGACTATGTCGCCCCCGGCTATCAGCACGAACTGGGCAACCCGGGTGCCACCGCCAACATTATTGCCAACACCCAGCTGCAGGTGGGCGGTGAGCTGCTGAACGTATCCGAGATCACCCCCGAGCTGCTGGCCAGCCTGAACGAACTGGCCGGCTCCGAAGCCAACGTGGCCTCCGGCTATCACGCCATTGAATTTTTGCTGTGGGGTCAGGATCTGAACGGGACCAGCGCCGGCGCCGGTGAACGCCCCTGGACCGACTATGCTCTGGGCGCAGACTGCACCCACGGCAACTGTGACCGCCGCCGCGACTACCTGCAGGCCGCAAGCACCCTGCTTATTCAGGATCTGCAATACATGGCCGGCCAGTGGCAGCCAGACCAGGATAACTACCGCGCCGAGCTGACCGCCCTGCCGGCGGAAGAAGGCCTGCGCCGCATGCTGTTCGGCATGGGCTCCCTGTCTTTGGGTGAGCTGGCCGGTGAACGCATGAAGGTGGCGCTGGTGGCCAACTCGGTGGAAGACGAGCACGACTGCTTCTCCGACAACACTCACCACTCTCACTACTACAACGAGAAAGGCATCAGCAACCTGATGTTCGGGGAATATCAGCGCATTGACGGCAGCACACTGCAGGGCCCGTCTCTGCTGCAGCTGGTGGCCCAGCAGGATGGCAAGACTGCCACCCAAATCGGCGATCAGTTCCGCACCAGTGAGCAGGCGGTATATCAGCTGGTACAATCCGCCGAGGTAAACAAGGTGCACTTTGATCAGCTGATCGCCTCCGACAATCCGCAAGGTAACCAGCTGGTGGAAAACGCCATCAGCGCGCTGGTGGAGCAGACCCGTGCCATTGAACTGGCCGCCAACACCCTTGGCATCAACAACCTGAACCCGGATACCGCCGATCACGAATTCTGAGTGCAGTAACAACAATAACAACAGGGCCGGCAATGCACGGCCCTTTTACTCTGGAGTCTTTATGTTATTTCGACTCACCGCATTACTGCTTGGCACCCTCTGCAGCCTGAGCATTCAGGCCAACCCTGCCAAACCCGGCGGCGACACCAGCACCACCAAAACCGGTGCCAACGCCTTTTCCATGCCCGCCTCCAACCTGAGCTTTGACAAACGCCTCGACTTTTCCGTGGGCAACAGTTTCTTTCGCAATCCCTGGGTTGCCGCCCCGGCCACCACAGATGCCCGCGACGGCCTGGGCCCCTTGTTCAACACCAACGCCTGCCAGAGCTGCCACGTTAAAGACGGCCGCGGCCACCCGCCCACCTTTGACGGTGACAATGCGGTGAGCATGCTGGTGCGGCTGTCTGTTCCCGCCAATGACAGCGAGCAGCACATAGCCTATCTGCAAACCCTTGGGGTGGTGCCCCATCCGGTCTATGGCGGCCAGCTGCAGGACATGGCCATTCCCGGTGCCGTTCCCGAGGGCAAGGTAGCCATTCGCTACACGCCCGAAACCGTGCGCTTTAACGATGGCAGCACCCTGGCGCTGCGCCGCCCGCACCTGACCATAAAAAACCCGGGCTACGGCGCGCCCGGTAATGAGCTGCTCACCTCGGTCCGTATTGCGCCGCCCATGATTGGCCTGGGCCTGCTGGAAGCCATTCCCGAAGCCAGTCTGCTGGCCCGGGAAGATATTAACGATGCAAACAACGACGGCATTCGCGGCCACGCCAACCGAGTGTGGAGCAACAGGCTCGAACAAACCGTGGTGGGCCGCTTTGGCTGGAAGGCCGGTCAGCCCAGCCTGCGCCAGCAAAATGCCAGCGCCTTTGCCGGTGATATGGGCTTAACCTCCAACCTGGTGCCGGGGGATGACTGCACCGCCGCGCAAAACTGCGGGCAATACCCCGACGGCGGCAAGCCCGAAGTCAGTGACGATATTCTCGATTCCGTCACCTTCTACAGCCAGCATCTGGCCGTGCCCGCCCGGCGCAATCTGAACGATCCAAAGGTACAGGCCGGCGAGCAACTGTTTCTGGCGCTGGGCTGTGCCGGCTGCCACACGCCGTCTTACACCACCGGTGAGCATGAAAGCCCGGCGCTGAGCGGCCAGACCATTTATCCCTACACGGATCTGCTGCTGCACGACATGGGGGAAGATCTGGCCGATAACCGCCCCGAGTTTGCTGCCAGTGGCCGGGAGTGGCGCACACCGCCGCTGTGGGGCCTTGGCTATGCCGATGAAGTGGCTGGTGAGCCCGCCCGCTATCTGCACGACGGCCGCGCCCGCACTCCGCTGGAAGCCGTGATCTGGCACGGCGGCGAGGCCGAGGCGGCCCGTAACCGGGTGCTGGCCGCCAGCGCCCAAGAACGTGAACAACTTATCGCCTTTCTGGAGTCATTATGATGCTGCGCCTGTTACCCCTTGCCGCCCTGAGCTTGCTGGCCGCCTGCCAGAGCCAGCCACCGGCCAATCCGGCCCTGTCGCAACTCACCGGAGCCCACCTTAAGCTGATGCGCCAGCAGGCCGACGAGCTGGCTTATGGCCTGACCCGGCTGCAGCAAAGCAGCCAGGCCTATTGCGCCGGTGAGCAGACGCTGAGTGCCGTACAGCAACAATGGCAGCAGGCCTTTGCCGCCTGGACCGCCCATCAGGGCCAGAGCGGCGGCCCGCTGGATGCCGCCGGCCTGAGTTACGCCTTTCAGCTGTGGCCCGATAAAAAAGACACCACGGGCCGCCAGCTGGCCAGCCAGCTGAACCAGCCCGGCCAGCTCAAGGGGGCCAGCATTACTCTTGGGGCGGTGGAATACCTGCTCTATGAAGATCTCACTCAGGCACAGCGCTGCCGCCTGCTGCCCAGAGTGAACGACCAGCTGGTAGCAAACAGCGAACGGCTGCAGCTGGCCTGGAACAATCCGTCTCATTACCAGCAGCAACTGGAGCAGATGACGGTTCAGGGCGGCGACAAGGTGGTGCTGGTCCAAATACTCGGCCAGCTCGCCCATCGTTTTGATCGCATCGAGAAAAAGCTGGATCTGCCTCTGAACACGGTTGAGCACCCCCGCCCGCTGTTTGCCGAAGCCTGGCGCAGCGAGCAGTCGCTGCACTTTATGCGCACCAGCCTGCAAAGCCTGCAGCGGGAATATCAGCAGGGTGGCATTCGCACTTACCTTGAGCAAAGCCGGCAAACCGCGCTGATCGCCGAGCTGGACGACGCCTTTGCCGATACTCTGGCTCACCTGCCCGAAGGCGACAGCCTGGCCCACTGGCTGCAAGGCGATAACTACGCCGCCCTGCTGCGCTTTAAGCTCTCCTTTGATCGCCTGGGCAGCAAGCTCAAACTGCGCCTGCCCGAGGCACTGGGGATCAGCCTTGGCTTTAATGCCACGGACGGTGACTGATGCAGCGCCGGCAATTTTTAAAGGGGCTGTCTGCCGCCGGCGTACTGTGCAGTCTGGGACTGGCGGGCTGTGCCCTGCCCGCTGGTCCGCGCCGCTATCTGGTGGGCGGCGGCCGCCGGGACGGCAACCGTTATGTGGTACAGGCGCTGAACCTGGATGGCAGCCTGCGCTATGAGCTGCCACTGCCGGCCCGGGGCCATGGCATGGCGGCGCATCCGTTTCTGCCGCTGGCGGTGTGCCATGCCCGCCGCCCCGGGGCTTACCTGGCGCTGTTCAACCATGAACAGGGCACACTGCTGCAGCTGCGCGATGCCGATCCCGAGCGCCACTATTACGGCCACGGCGTGTTCAGCGCCGACGGCCGGCTGCTGTACACCACCGAAGGCATGCGCAGCACCAGTGAGGGCATTATCGGTGTTTATGAGCTTGAGGAAGAACGGCTGACCAAGGTGGATGAGTTCTCGGGCTTTGGTCTGGGCCCCCATGAAATTTGCCGGCTGCCCGACGGCAACCTGGTGGTGGGCGTGGGCGGCGTGCACACGCAGGGCCGGGAACCATTAAACCTGGACACCATGCATCCCAGCCTGTGTTATCTGAAGGCTGCCAATGGCGATATTCTGGAGCAACGCAGTCTGGTGGATAAACACCTGTCCATTCGCCATCTGGCGGTCACTCACGACGGCGAAGTCTTTACCGGCCAGCAATATCGCGGCAACCCCGACGATTATCCGCCGCTGATAGTGCGCCACCGCCGGGGCCAGGCACTGCAGCCGCTGGGTGGCGAGCCCCTGGACTGGGCCCGCTTCAATCACTACATCGCCAGTATTGCGGTGACCAATGACCATATTGCCGCCACTTCCCCTCCGGGCAACTGCTATGGCCTGTGGCACAGACACAGCGGTGAGCTGATTCGCATTGCGCCCCTGCCCGATGCTTCGGGTGCCTCGGCCAGTAACGGCGACATCTGGCTGGGCAGTGGCATGGGCGGCATCAGCCAACTCAATGCGCAGGGTGAAGAAACCCGCTTCTACTCTCCCTGGCAATGGGATAACCACTGGTCACTGATTGGCTAGCCGCGCAGGGAAATTTCTCCGCCCAGATAGCGTTTGATGTCACCGTTTTCCAGCTCCAGCAGCAGAGCGCCCTGTTCATCTATACCCCGGGCGGTGCCGTGCACCTGCAGCTCGCCCATCAGCACCCGCACCGGCTTGCCGTTAAAATAATCCAGCCGGTTCCAGCGCTCGCGAAAGCCGGCAATGCCTTCCTGCTCAAAGTGCACCAGCGCCTGCTGCCAGGCCGTGGCCAGCGCAACCACCAGGCCGTTGCGATCGGTAATGTTACCCAGCTCCGCCAGCTCGGCCCAGGGCTGGGTAATTTTATCCTGCTCACTCTGGGGCAGCACCATATTCAGCCCCATGCCAATAACCAGATGACAGGGACCACCGGCGGTGCCGGACATTTCCACCAATATGCCCGCCAGCTTGCGGCCATTAAGATACAGATCGTTGGGCCACTTCAGTGCCACACCGCCAAAGCCGGCGCGTTCAAGCGCTTCCACCACCGCAATGCCCACCACCAGACTGAGCCCCATGGCAGCCGCCATGCCCTGCTCCAGCCGCCAGTACATGCTCATGACCAGCTGACCACCAAAGGGCGAGATCCAGCTGCGGCCACGGCGGCCACGGCCCGAGGTCTGACATTCTGCCAAACAGAGATCGCCCTTGTTCAGCTGCTCTGTCTGCTCCAGCCAATATTGGTTGGTGGAGCCGATGACCGGCACCACCTCTACCCGTGCCGGTGCCAGCTCCCGGCTGAGCCGGCCCGCGTCCAGCAGTTGCAGCGGCACTGCCAGCCGGTAGCCCTTGCCGCTCACGCTGTAAATATCCAGCCCCAGGCTTTTAAGTGCCTGCACATGCTTGCTGACCGCCGCCCGGCTGATGCTCAGGGCGTCGCCCAGCTGTTCGCCGGAATGAAACTGGCCATCAGCCAGGTGGCGCAACAGCGCCTCACGTAGTGGCGTCAGTTCAGCCATGACAGCGCCTCGTCCAGATGGGTTTCACCATGAGGGCCAATCATGCGCACTTCAGGCTCCAGCTGCACACCAAACTGCTGAGCCACTCTGTCTCGCACCAAAGCGGCAAGCCGCAAAATATCCTCACTGCTGGCCCCGCCACGGTTCACCAGCACCAGCGCCTGCTGCTCATGTACAGCCGCGCCACCCACCGCAGTGCCCTTCAGCCCCGCCTTGTCGATAAGCCAGCCGGCAGCCAGCTTGACCAGCCCGTTTTCGGCCGGATACACCGGCAGCTCGGGCCAGGCCAGCTTCAGCGCCTCGGCCTGGGCCGGAATAACCTTGGGGTTTTTAAAAAAGCTGCCGGCATTGCCAAGCTCGGCGGGGTTGGGCAGCTTGGCCCGGCGGGTGGCACATACTTGCTCAAAAATTTGCTGTGCCGTGGCCTGCTCACCCAGCTGCACCAACGGACCATAACCCAGCACCGGCTGCCAGACCTTGGGCAGCAACAGCGTTACCGAGACAATCAGCTGCCCTTTGGCAGCATGCTTGAACACGCTGTCGCGATAACCAAAAGCGCAGTCTTGTGCAGACCAGAGGTGCGTCTCGCCGCTGTGCCAGTGGTAACTTTCTACTTGCTCACAAAAGCGGGACAGCTCAACGCCATAGGCACCAATATTCTGAATGGGGGCCGCCCCCACAGTACCGGGGATCAGCGCCAGGTTTTCCAGCCCGGGCATATGGTGCTCCAGGCAGTAGCACACCAGCTGGTGCCAGTTTTCCCCGCCCTGCACCGTCAGCCGCCAGGCATCACCGGCATCGCTGACGTGAATGCCCTTGAGCCGGTTTACCACCACCTGCCCCTCAAAAGGCGCGGTAAACAGCAGGTTGGAGCCCTCGCCCACCATCAGCCGCGGACCGGCATGCTCGGCCAGCTCCGCCAGCTGATCTCTGTGGTGCAGCGTCACTATGTTATTGGCGCTCTGAGCCAGGCCAAAGGTATTAAAGGGCAAAAGGGAATGGGCGTTGCTCGGCATGGTGTAAAATCCTGAAAAAATGCCGCTGCAGTGTACCCCAAGACGCCGCAAGGGTTAACCAAAGTGCAGCGCTGTGCGCCATCCGTGGTCGGCTTTACCTGGTTCTGGCTTTTTTGCGTGGCCGGAATTTGCGCGGGGCCTTGCCCAGCCCTTTAAGGCCGTCAAAGCGGATTTGCTCCACTTGCTGAATGAGAGTGCCAAGGCCTTGCAGCATGGGCTGCATAAACTGGCCATAGTTCATGCGCTTTTCAGAAATGGCTTCCAGCTGCGCTTCCCAGTGGGCGGTCATATCGGGCAACACCATGGCTTGCGGCAACGACTGAATAAGCCGGCGGCCTACGTCGGTGGCATGGATTTCTTTGCCTTTTTTGGTCAGAAAGTCACGCTTGAACAGCAGCTCGATAATGCCGGCCCGGGTGGCCTCTGTGCCCAGGCCGTCTGTGTCTCTGAGCACTTTTTTAATCTCGGTATCGGTCACATATCTGGCAATGCCGGTCATGGCGGCGAGCAGGGTGGCATCGGTAAAGTGCCGGGGCGGTGAGGTTTGTTTTTCATCCAGCCGGCCATCCACACACAAAACCCCTTCTCCCTTGACTACATCGGGCAATTTTATCGCAGAAAATTCGTCATCGTCGTTGCTGGATTTACGCTCGGGCAACAACGCTTTCCAGCCTTTATCCACCACTTCTTTTTGCCTGCTGATAAAGGTGCCGCCGCCAACTTCAGTATCAATCTGCTTTTCCTGATACTGAAAATGCGGGTAAAACTGCATCAGATATTGCCGGGCTACCAGTTCATAGATATTTTGCTCATCAGATGACAAGCGACTGCCATCCACTCCCCGGCTGGTGGGAATAATGGCATGGTGCGCACCTACCTTGCTGTCGTTCCATGCCTTTGACTTAACAGAAAGATCGGCATTATCTACTGCTGCCCCAAGGGCGGCGCAGGTGCTGGCAATGGCCGCCGTTACTGTCCGTTTGTCGTGGTAGTGGCCCTGGGGCAAATAGCGGCAGTCGGAACGGGGGTAGGTAATGAGCTTGTGCCTTTCATACAGCTGCTGGCAGATATCCAGGGTTTTCTGTGCGTTCAGGTTAAACCGTCTGGAGGCGTCTATCTGCAGCGCAGACAGGTTATAAGGCAAAGGCGGTGCCTGTTTTTTACGCTCTTCGGTCACGGCCATCACTGTGCCTGGCTGGCCCACCACTTTTGTCAGCACGGTTTCGGCCAGCTTTTTTAACAATACCCGGCCGTCTTCGTCCATATAGGGCGCACAGGCCGGGCTGGGCTTCCACTTTGCAGTGTAAGTCTGATCCTTTTCTGTTTTGAGATCGATAAACACTTCATAGAAGGGCCTGGAAACAAAGTTTTCTATTTCCAGATCCCGGTTTACCACCAGCCCCAGCACCGGTGTTTGCACCCGCCCCACCGAGAGCACCCCCTGATAGCCCGATGCCTGCCCCTGCAGAGTGCACAGACGGGTCATGTTAATGCCATAAAGCCAGTCGGCCCGGGCTCTGGCCAGGGCCGAGGTAGCCAGAGGAATAAAGTCGGTATTTTGCCGCAGGTTATTCAGCGCGCGCTTAATGGCATCGGGGTTCATGTCGCTGATCAGACAACGCTGAGCGGCTTCGCGCTTGGCTTTCGGCACTCCGCAGTAATTGATGATTTCATCAACCAGAATTTGCCCCACCCGATCCGGATCGCCCATATTTACCAGCACGTCCGCGTCTTTTATCAGCTTTTTTACTACAGTAAACTGCTTTTTGGTGGCGGGCTTTACCACATGCTTCCATTCCTGGGGCACAATGGGCAGGTGCTCACGCCGCCATTTTTTAAACTCAGGATCGTATGCTTCCGGCTCGGCCTGCTCCAGCAGGTGGCCAATGCACCAGGTCACCACATCACCGTTGGCGGTTTTAATGTAACCGTCGCCTTTCTGGTGCGGCTTGGGCAGCACATCGGCCACGGCCCGGCCCACGCTTGGCTTTTCAGCAATATAAAGAATCACCCGCTTTCTCCCGGATCAGCACGCTGCCAGCAACTCAGTATTCCTCGCTCAGCAAAAAGTCGTCCATGGCTTCTACCAGATAGGGCCAGTCGGCCTCGGGCACCGGCGTTACCGGGTCTTCGTCGTCTTCGCCATATTCGTCCCAGTAGTGGGCACGCAGGGCCAGGGCAAAGTCGGAATAGTCTTCGGCCAGCGCAGCGAGCGGCCCGAACCAGACAATGCGGGTCAGGCCGGTGGTGAGATCGTTGAGGTATTCGGTAAGCACCTGAGGATCAGGAAACTGCATCATCAGCAGTTCAAAGCGCTCCCGGGCGGCAAGGTGCTGATCCGGATCCAGCTCGCCCAGCTCGGCCACATGGTGCAGATAATCGGTAAGAATAAATTCTCTGGCCTGGTTCTCGCCGGCCAGCCACTGGCAGCGGGTTTCTTTGCGGCTGATAACGGACAAGGCAATGCCTTCATCGAGGTAGCATACAGCCCACAGTTGATCGTCCATCGGTTACTCCATGGCGGCAATATAGTCATTGCCGCCAGTGTAACGGAAAACCGCGCACGCAGCACCGGCTCAGCGAAACAGCCGGGTCAGCCGTTCCCGCCGCAGCGACAGCAGAAACAGTCCCACCAGCAAGTAGATAAAGGGCTCTATCCAGCCGGACTTGACCGACCACCAGAAGTGGATGCACACCACTATCACCGCCGGATAAATCCAGTTGTGCAGAATTTGCCAACGCTTGCCCAGCCGGCGCTGCCAGCCTTGAGTGGAGGTAATGGCCTGCAGCAGCAACACCAGCCAGGCGGCCATGCCCAGCGTAATAAAGCCGCGCTTGATAATTTCTTCTCCAATCAGGCCCCAGGCCAGCTGCAGGTCCAGCAGCATCCAGGCCAGCAGGTGCAGGCTGGCATAGGCAAAGGCCCACAGCCCCACCGCCCGGCGCAGCCGCACCAGAGCCCCAAGGCGAAAACGCCTGGCCAGGGGCGCAATGCACAGGGTTAACAGCAGCAGGCGCAACGCCCAGATACCCAGATAATGCAGCAGCTCGGGCACCGGATCGGCACTGAAATAACCCGCGGAAAAGCCCCAGGGCAGCCACAGCAGCGGCAACACCGCCAGCCCATGCACCAGCACCCGCAACCGGCGCAGGAGAGTGGCATCCAGTCGCATCAGTAGAACTTCCTCAAATCCATGCCGGCATACAGTGAGGCCACTTCTTCTTCATAGCCGTTAAACATTAACGTGGGTTTGCGCTCGCTGCCAAACAGGCCGCCGGCACCAATGGCGCGCTCACTGGCCTGGCTCCAGCGCGGATGATCCACGTTGGGGTTTACGTTGGCATAAAAGCCATATTCGTAAGAAGCCAGCTTGTTCCAGGTGCTGGGTGGCTCGTGCTCGGTGAGGCTGATGCGCACAATTGACTTGATACCTTTAAAGCCATATTTCCAGGGTACTACCAGCCGCACCGGTGCACCGTTCTGATTAGGCAGGGTTTTGCCATACATACCCACCACCAGCATGCTGAGCGGGTGCATGGCTTCATCCATACGCAGCCCTTCTACATAGGGGTAATCAATGCCGCCGCCCACATAGCGGGAGGCCTGGCCGCGCATCTGCTCGGGGTCGTACAGGGTTTCAAAGGCCACGTATTTGGCTTTGGAAGTAGGGTTGGCCGCCTTGATAATGCTGGCCAGAGGCACCCCCAGCCAGGGAATGACCATGGACCAGGCTTCTACACAGCGGTGGCGATAAATGCGCTCTTCCAGCTGTTGTTTTTCCATCCAGGCCCACACATCTATGGTCTGGGGCTTTTCTACTTCGCCGTCAATTTCAATGGTCCAGGGCTCGGTTTTGAGCCCTTGAGCGAACCGCACCGGATCCGATTTGTCGGTACCGAATTCAAAAAAATTGTTATAGCTGGTGGCCACCTGTTCGGCGGTGGGCGTCAGCGCCGGCTGGTAAGCATCAGGCTGGCTGAACACCAGTGGCTTGCGGCCAAAATCACTGACGGCGGCCGGCTCGTCTTTGCCCAGCAGGTTGCTGAGCACATTGGCACCGGCGGGCAGACTGAGCGCGGCTGCACCCAGCCCCAGCCCCTGTACAATGCGACGGCGCTGCTTATAGATGGCTTCCGGGGTAACCTGATGCTCTTTCAGCTCAGACTTTTTGCGAACCCTGATTAACATGAATACTCCTGCAGACGAAACTTGTATACAAAGAGCATGATACGCGGAAAAAACTTTCGTCAGCTGCTCTTGCGCTTAAAGGTACCGGCTTCTATGCCATGGCGGCTGAGCAGTTTGTAAAAATCGGTACGGTTGCGCCCGGCCAGCCCCGCCGCCTGGGTGACGTTGCCATCGGTCATGCGCAGTATCTTGTTAAGGTACATTCGCTCAAACTCGGCCCGGGCTTCATTAAAGGTAGGAAACTGCTCATCACTGGCAGACAGAATGCTTTCTACCAGCTGGGCACTGATCACCGGTGCCGACGCCATGGCCACCGCCTGCTCGACCAGATTGCGCAGCTCGCGCACATTGCCCGGCCAGTGGGCCGCCGCCAGTAACGACAGCGCCTCGGGGGCAAAGCCGGTCACCTGAGTGGTCTGGCGCTGGCGAATTTGCTCCAGAAAATGCCGGGCCAGCAGCGGAATATCTTCCGGACGCTCTTTCAGCGCCGGCAGTGCCAGATTCACCACGTTCAGCCGGTAGAACAGATCCTCCCGAAAGCGCTCCTGCTCCATGGCATCCACCATGTCACGGCTGGTGGCCGAGAGCACCCGCACATCAGTGGTAATGCTGCGCTCACTGCCCCTGGGGCGCACTTCCTGCTGCTCCATGGCGCGCAGCAGCCGCGCCTGCAGCCGGACCGGCAGTTCATCCACTTCTTCCAGCAGCAAGGTGCCGCCATGAGCATTAATTAATGCCCCCGAGTAGTCGGCATCGGCCCCGTCAAAGGCACCGCGCACATGGCCGAACAGCTCCGACTCCAGCAAAGGCTCGGTCAGGGAGCCACAGTTCAGCACCATAAAGGGGTGATCCCGCCGCGGGCTGGCCTTGTGCAGCGTGCGCGCCATCAGCTCCTTCCCGGCCCCTGCCGGACCTGTGATCAGCACGCTGATATCCAGCGGAGCAATGCGCCGGGCCTGCTCCAGCACGCCGGTCATGGCCGGGCTGCGGGTCAGCATGTCGTGCTGCCAGTCGTCTTCAAAAGCCGGCAAAGACACCGCCAGCGCCTCGTTAATAGTCTGACGCAGGGCTTCTTTATCAATCGGCTTGGTGAGAAAGCCAAACACACCGGAACGAGTAGCCGACACGGCATCGGTAATGGAGCCATGGGCAGTCATAATCACCACCGGCAGCCCCACATGCTTGTGCTGAATGCGATCAAACAGTGCCAGGCCGTCCATGCCGTCCATACGCAAATCACTGAGCACCAGCTCGGGCCTGTGTTGCTCCAGCCATTCCAGCGCTTCGGCACCAGAGGTGGCCGTCGCAACTTCAAAGCCTTCACTGCGCAGCCTTAATCCCAGCAATTTCAGCAAGCTGGCGTCATCATCCACCAGCAGAATGCGGGCCTTGCGGGTCATTGTTCACCTCCCTGATAACGCCGTTCACTGATTTGCTCATCAATGGTGGCCAGCTCATTCAGTTTTTGGGTGAGTACATTAATCTGCTGCTGGCGGTCGGTGATCACCCGGTTAAAGGTAATCATCTCTCGATTGTAGCTCTGATGAATGGCAAAAAACTGCTGCAGACGAGTGTTAACGCCGGGCAGCGCCCTGGCAAACAGCTGCTGCGCCTGCTGACGCTGAGCCAGGTTGGCCTTGGGGTGACTGAGCCAGAGTGCCAGCACCAGTTCATCCTGGGCGGGTGACTGCTGCAGCTGCTTGATTTCATTCAGGCGCTCGGCTTCAGCACTTTGCACTATGTTATGCGACAACTCCAGCCAGTACATCAAATCATCATGGCTGCTGCCTTCCAGCATCTTGGGCATCTGTTCCTCTCCAAAGGAGAAAAGTCCGGTGCTGCTGCAGCCGGTAAGGAACAGTGCCAGCACGCCGGAGACCAGAAATTTAGTCATGGTTTGGTTCCTTGCTCTCATGTAAGGGCAGACCCAGTTCAAATCGAACCCACCCGGTTTTGGTAGAATCCAGTGTCAGCCGGCCACCCATACTGATGGCCGACTCACGGGCAATACTGAGCCCGATGCCAGAGCCCTTCAGCACGCCTTTGCGCTCCTGACTACCCTGCACAAAAGGCTCAAAAATACGCTCTCTGTCCGCCTCGGGAATGGACTGACCGGTGTTGGCCACACTGAGCACATACTCCTGCTCACAGGCTCGGGTATAAATGTGAATATTGCCGTTTTTATCGCCGTAGTTAACCGCATTGGAAATCAGATTTTCCAGCACCAGCCGCAGCCGGTGATTATCGGCCAGAGGCTGCTCATCATCCAGCTCCAGCTGTACTGTCATGCCCTTGTTTTCGATGGCAAGGCGATGCGCATCCAGGCTTTCATCCAGCAGCGGTTTCAGTTCCACCGGCTGATGATAGACCTGCACCTGCTGAATGCGGTTATAGTCCAGCAGCTGCTCAATCAGGCCCTGCAGCCGGTAGCTGTTATCTACCAGCAGCTCACAAATTTCCTCCTGCTCAGCAGTCAGCGGGCCGGTCACTTTTTCCGCCAGCAAGTCGGCCCCTTCCCTGAGACTGGCCAGGGGGGTTTTCAGCTCATGGGATAAATGCCGTAAAAACTGCAATTTCTGGGCTTCCAGCTCTCTCAGCCGGTAATGCAGCCAGCGCAGCCGCTCGCCCAGCTCCACCAGCTCGGCGGGGCCACTGATGGGACGCTCATCGGGTGCCATGCCGTCTCCCAGCCCCAGAATACGTTTTTCAAGCTGACGTACCGGGCGAATAATCAGATAGGTAAACAGCAGCGCCAGCACCAGACTGGCACCACCCAGACCACCGCTCAGCAGCCACATGCGCCGGCGCACTTCCGCCACCTGCTCGCGAATGCGGCTGATACGCACATCAATCTGCTCCCGGGCCAGCCGGTCCAGCTCTACATTGGCCTGACTGAACAGATCAAAAATGCCTACCCGTTCACGAATGTCGGCACCGCTGGCCTGAGCCAGGTCCACCAGCTCTATCAGCTGGTCCCGCAGTGACGCATCCAGCTCACCGGCATCCACCACCTTCAGCAGTGCTTCCATCTCAATACGATAACGCTCCAGCAGCCGCAGATAATGCAGCCGCAGATCCGGCACTTCCAGCACCGCATAGCGCCGAATGGCCCTTTCCATATCCAGCGCCAGATCATTCATGTCCGAGGCGCGGCGCGTGTCGATAACCGCACTCTGTATGCCCTCTTCCGCCAGCCGGTTAACCTGTTCCAGGGTGCGGCTGTTCTGAATGACCAGCAAAATAAGCGGCAGCAATACCAGGATAAAAGCGATAAGAACCAAGCGCAGTAATGAACGGGGTGCAAATCCCCTGGCCGCTTTTGACATTCGCTTCTTGCTCCTTAATGCTGGTGATAAGCAGGCCAGAATAACAAAATCAGCGCTAAAGGCTGAGCAGATAATGATAAACGGCCGCACTGAGGCGGCCGTTTGATTCTTGTATTGTCAAGATATCTTCAGAGCAGGCTGTGCTTATCCAGCAACCGATAAAGAGTGGCTCGTGAAACTTTAAGCTTTTCAGTCATTTTACTGATTTTACCGTTTGTCTCATTAAGAGCTTTGGCCAATGCTTCACGTTCAGCGGTTTCACGCACCACCCTGAGGCATACTCTGTCATCTTTCTTGCCTGAACCCGGGCAACCCAGCTCCAGATCTTGAGGTTGAATATAACGCCCTGTCGTCATTACACTGGCACGCTGAACCCTGTTAAGAAGCTCCCTCACATTACCGGGCCAGTCATGCTGAAGCATTGCAATTTCAGCCTGCTCAGAGAATGCAAGCACAGGGCAGGAAGACATACTCTCGAGCTGCTGGTCAAGAAAATGCCTTGCTAACAGCAAGATATCATCTCCACGCTCACGAAGTGGCGGCACACGTAAACGAATGACATTGAGCCTGAAGTAGAGATCGTCTCTAAATTTATCTTTTTTAACTGCCAGCTCAAGATCAACATGTGTTGCTGCAATAATGCGGACATCAAGCTGTATAGACTGATTTGATCCTACTCTTTCAATGGTTTTCTCCTGTAAAAAGCGTAACAGACTAACCTGTTCCTCCAGCGGCAGGTCACCGATTTCATCAAGTAACAAAGAGCCATTATTTGCTGCCTCCAGCTTTCCGATTTTACGCTGGCTCGCACCAGTAAATGCCCCTTTCTCATGACCAAACAGCTCAGAATGTATAAGCTGCGCGGGCAAGGCACCACAGTTGACCGGAATGAAAGGACCCCTTGAACAAGAAGATGACTCATGCAGTTGTCTAGCCACCAGCTCCTTGCCGGTACCACTTTCTCCAGTTATCAGAACTGGTAAACGACATTCCGATAAACGTTGAATCTGACTTCTCAGAAGCTGTAGGCAGGTACTGTTACCCAGTATCAGTTCTGTCGGTTTGTGTGGCGTTGCAGTGGTGCTTACTTGCTGCCGCTTGAAATCACAGAGCCTCGCCATGCCCATCGCATGGCCAATAATGAACTTAAGCCGCGTATAGTCTGGCGGTGATGTATGAAAATCATAAAAATAACTTTTAAGAAGCATCTTCACATCCTGTCTTCTGAGCAGAGCTTCTTTGATCACCGCAATCCAGAAAATCTCATTATGCGTACGTATAAAAGATTCTATTGAGTCTATGCTTGAGCTATCATTAATCTCAATGACACCAACCAGAGCATCTGCGACATCCTGCATCGAGCCTGAATAAAGGCTATGCCTGTCAATCACATCCCAACCCATCCTTTTGATTTCATTTATAAAATACTCATCCTTGTGATGAATAAACAGTCTTCCTGCATGCCGTATTTTGTTCTCCATTATTGCTCCCTGCTTGCTTTAGCCATCCGAGCTGATAACTAATCTTAGATTACTTTGTATCAAACATTGAATTTAAAACCTTACGTTATAAAAAATCAAGAAAGCATAACTGAATTACTTATTTTCTTGAAAATAAGAAGATGCCGTCATATCAAAGTCAATATAACTCATTGAAAAAAAAGACAAAAAATAAAGCGCTGACTCACAACTGAGACCAGAAAAGTAATGAGAAAAAAGTAAGTCTTTGATTTTTATCAAATTTACACATTGGCACACTTCTGGCTTATCTAGATGCAGGAGCTTCGGGCAACTTGGGCACTTAGAGAAGAGCTAAAAGTTAACAAAACTTAAACCCGGAGATTTTCTTGTTTTGTATTTGAGGCAAGACAATGAATGTGACATTGGAAAAGTCCGGCACCGTGAAATACGTGCTAAAAATTTTAAGGCATCGGTCCAGAACCTGTTTTTTGGTTAAACCTGCTCTATTTGTTGCACTGAGCTTGGCACAGCCTTGTTTGACTTTTGCAGACACCCATCTTAATTCCAGCATCCTGGAAAGCAACTCCCTAAATAGCATTAAGGGCTCGTTGGGTTTGAATATGGCTGCCGGAGACAACAATATTCAAGTGAACTTGAAGTCAATTTCCGCTGATGATCACGCCAGCTCATCAATTCGCTCCTACACTCATAACAGAACTTTGACTGAGAGTAGCTCCGGTGCTTTAGTAGAAATACACAAAAACTCACTAAACAACAGCCACGGCCTTATTTCTGTCAATCAAGTAGCAGGCGGAGGAAATTCCCAGCTAAATTCAATGGCGATAGCATTTGGAAAGAATGCCATTGTCAGCAATGAACTTCTGATTGGAATAAATACTCACTCAGAAAGTTCCACACCTGCTGAATCAGACAATTCCATTAAAAACGTGAGGTTAAGCCAAAATTCTCTGAAGGGCTCTTCCGGTGCCATTCAGTTAAACCAGATTGCCGGCAACGGCAATGTCGCAGTAAACAGAATATCGGCTCCTGTTAGATAATGCCGATACTTTACTGCATCAGTAGACGGTAAAGAAAGTTAATTGCTTTCAAGGAGAGAGACAATGAAAAAGCTTACTTTAGCACCTGTAGCTGCCATAGTGATACTCGGTATCAGTGGTTATGCAAACGCTGAAAGCGGAAAAGGAAAAGATACCGGCATGGATATCTATAAAGAAATAGATGTTTCTGCTGATATTGATTTTGGAGGTAGTGCCTGGGTTTATGGTGCAATAGGTGTGAATAAACTGGGCATGGCTGCCATTGACAGCTATCAAAACTCTACCAATAACAATGCAAATGCTGGACAGGAAGGTTCAGCCATTAACAACTTCCGCAACACTAACAATTCAAAATTGGGAGGTGAAGGCACAGCCAGTGACCTGGCTGGTAACGTAGGCATTAACATGTCCTCTGGTGACAATAACGTTCAGGCCAACAATGCAGCCATTACGGTACTCGGTGATAGTGAAGCAGACCCTGTAGGCGGGGAATCCGTTGCTCAAGGTAGAGGCTTGTTCCCGATTTTCGATGATAAGGGTGCTGCGGTTGATGCAGAAATAAGCTCCGCACAGGTAGCCAGTGGCAATGCCACTCTCAACTACGGTAACCATAACGATGCGGTTATTAATGGTGGCAGCCTGTCAGAAAACAGCGGCAACCTTGGTGTAAACGTTGCGGCCGGTAACAGTAACGTTCAGGCTAATAACTTTGCGGTATCTTATGGTAAAGACGCCCAGATGGCCATGGCAACTGTGGACAACAAACAGTTTGCTACTGGCAATACTACTGTTAACAAAACTTTACTGGAAGAAGATGTCGCAAGAAAAGTCAGCTTGACTATGCGCGGAAATGTATCCGGCAGTTATCAGGGTGAAAGTGAACAAAGTAATAATGTTTATCCTGAAATCTGGCTTGGCCCTATCAATCGTCCTAGCCAGAATCACCCGGACGGAGACAATTATATAGGTCATCTTGACTTTGACGGCACTCCCGGTAGTTCAGCAGCTAATAGCCCACGAGACAATGGAGTAGAAAGTCACTTCAAATTCGAAGAGTCTGGCACAGTTGATCTGGGAGAAGTTACGCTCTCTGGAGAGCTGATTACTTATAAAACAGTAGTTGGCAGAACTAACGTAAATAATGCTGTATTGAGTGGTGGTTCCCTTAATGGATCATCAGGCAATATTGGCGTAAACGTTACCGCAGGCACTAATAACCTGCAAAGCAACAACCTTGCACTTAGCGTTGGCAACTTCTAACGCAATTATGGCTCCGGTTAACACCGGAGCCTTTTTATTTTTCAGGGAGGGTATAAAGGTGCTTAAATCATATTTGCTAATTGGGGTTTTGTTATCTATACCTTCCCATGCATCCAGTATTGATATGACCGGCACTGTTCCGGGCATTGGCACATCAAGTAAAAAAGTAGTCAGCATAGCTGACAGAAAATTCCTTGGTGTCGTAAAACAGCAAACTGATTTCAGCTGTGGAGCTGCATCGGTAGCAACCATATTAAAGTATTCCTATAATATGCACACTAATGAGAAATGGGTATTGGATGGTATGTTGGCCATGGCAAACCCTGACCAAGTAGCACAATTTGGTTTTTCTATGCTCGATATGAAAAATTATGTTGAGATGCTTGGCATGGAAGCTAAAGGTTTTAAAATAAAAGACAAAGAGATAGTCAAGCTTAAAATACCCTCCATTGTACTACTTGATATAAAAGGTTTCCAGCACTTTGTTGTCATTAAAAAGGTTGATAGTGAAAACAGAGTTTATCTTGCAGACCCGGCATTAGGTAACAAAATAGTAGAAATGGATGAGTTTCTTGCTGGATGGAACAATATTGTCTTAGCCATTATTGGTAAAGACTATGATAAATACTCTATTCTCGCCAACCCCGCACCTCCACTAACTGCCCGAGGCAGAGATAACCGCTTTGTTCCTGTATCTGATGCGGCACTGATGGAGTTTGGATTCAACTATAAAGACTTGTTGTGAGGTTACCATGAAATGGGTAGCAGGCTTCCTGGCACTGACCTCAGTGGTTGGTATCAGCCAGGCAAACGAAATTCCCTCTCCCTTTAACAACAATGGGACAGGTATTCTTCTCGGTGATGATATTCTGGATGCACAGCGAGGAAAGTTTATAGCAGCTAATAAGTCTCATTATTTTGGGATTGAGTTTGTCACAACTATTTCCGGACCCATGGGAAGCATGATCACCAGCGGCATGCAGCTGAACGTTAACTTTAATCGTTCAGGCCCGAGCGTCGGGGTCAATTTATATGGTAACCAAGAGCCAGATCCATCTGATGGAGGCATAAGTGACAGTGTGCCCAACGGCAGCGGTCTTGTGCAGCTGGCACAAATTGCCGGTGATGCAAACACAGGAGTTAACGACTTCAGCTTTCAACCGGGTTATATGCCTCAGAAAGGTAGCCCGATCTCTCAGGGGCAGTACCAGATAAATCTTCCTGATGGCATGATGCAGTTTGAGTTCACACCTTCGACCATAGGAATGGCGGTTACTTCTGGCAATGGTCAGACCGTGGCTCGCCAGATGCTGAGAAATGCTACTGGTAATCAAGGTTTTGTCCAACAATTTCGCATAGAAGATAATCATCAGCTACTTTCTAATCAGGCCAAAATTTATATGGGCGACGGCCTGGGTCCCTATGCGAGCATTGCAAACACGTTACGCCAGCAACTACCGATAGGGTTCAAATAATTAAACCAACCGATGCAAGGAACGCATATGAAAAAAACAACCATTTTACTGGCAATGGCTGGTTGTTACTCTCCCTTTCTTATGGCACAAGAGGTTTCACCCGCAAATGATAATCAGATGCAACAAGAGTTGGATCGGCTGCGCCAGCAGCTTATTCTGCAAAACCAGCAGCTTCATCGTCTGCAAAGTCAGCTTTCGTCCGGCCAGACTCAGATAAACGGACAGGTTTCAGATACACGAGCCAGCTCTCAAAGACGGGCACCAGCTCCCAGCCGCTCAACTGAAGATCTTTTGCTTGAACAGCATAATGTGTTCGACAGAAAGCTCAGTATGGATTTTGGTTTAAGCTATGCCTACTACGATCGCAAGCAACTAC
This sequence comes from Oceanimonas sp. CAM02, assembly GCF_032842915.1. Taxonomy (NCBI): domain Bacteria; kingdom Pseudomonadati; phylum Pseudomonadota; class Gammaproteobacteria; order Aeromonadales; family Aeromonadaceae; genus Oceanimonas; species Oceanimonas sp. CAM02. The sequence goes on along the minus strand of NZ_JAWJBK010000018.1, from coordinate 18,091 downwards.
TTTTACAAGGATTGGTTGTATACGATGCTATTTTTCTCGGTCGAATAGATACTGATCGTATTCGCTCTCATCAATGGACATTTGATGTAACAGGACGCTATACCTTCAATGATCGCTGGCAAGCCGAGCTCAAAATTCCTTACGTATATCGTTACATGGATTTCTCCGCCAGTGACAGTGGTGCCGGCAGTAACAACACTAATATTGTATCCGTAACAGACAGAAATGATGGCGGACTGGGGGATATCAGTGCCGCGATTTATTACCGAGTATTAACAGAAAATCAGAGCAGACCTGATTTGGTTTGGAACGTCAAGGTTACAGCACCCACAGGTAAGGATCCCTTCGGCATCCCTAATACACCTAATGCCTCCAACAATAATCTTAGGGATGTGCCCTCCGAACTGGCAACCGGCACTGGCTTGTGGTCGCTTTCTACCGGCTTCTCTGCTGTCAAAACTGTAGACCCGGCCATTCTGTTTGCCAGTATTGATTACACTCATTACCTGAAAGGAAGCTTTGATGATATCTCTGCCGAAGATGGTAATCAGCCTGGTGAAGTACAGCTGGGTGACAGCTTTGGGTACGGCCTCGGAATGGCTTTTGCTCTCAGCGAGCGGTTGAGTATGTCTTTAAACTTCAATCAAAGCTTTAATCTGGAAGCTGAACAAACCTTTGATGTAGGAGGCGGAGGCAAAGTACCGGGCTCTGATGGCAACTCGGCTTCAATGGGTATGGGTGTTACCTGGGCCATCAGTGACAATCTCTCTTTGGTAGCCAACTGGGCCGCCGGTCTTACTCCAGATGCGCCTGATTATGTAGTGGGCATTCGTTTTCCTTATCGGTTCTGATCCTTGTTATACGTCTTACAACTTTGTAGATCTGAATGGATTATAGGCTTATTGCCTGCCACAATCGGTATATCAGTTACTTAAGGGAGAATGACCATGGCAACAGTGGGTGAAATTATGCGGCACAGTGTGCCCGTGCTGACCGCAGACATGTCGATGTCGGAAGCACTGGATCGCATGCTGGACTCAGGTCTGAGCGGGCTGCCGGTGGTCGACAACCAGCGACAGCTGATTGGTTTTCTGTCGGAGCAGGACTGCATTCCCAAACTGCTGGGTGCCAGCTATCACTGCGATAACCGGGTCGTGGTATCTGACCTGATGCGCCAGGATCCGCTCAGCGTCACCACAGATACCGACGTATTTGAACTGGCCCGCACCATGGGCGGGCCCAAACCCAAGCTGTATCCGGTAGTAGAAGGCAAAAAGGTGATTGGCATGGTCACCCGCCATCAGGTCATGAGCTTTTTAAACAATCAGCTGAAGACCTGTCTGGCAACCTGACCGTTTGGTATTAAATAACAAAAGGGGGCACTGTATCAGTGCCCCCTTTTTGGTTGCTGTGCCCGGTTATGTTACAGCAGATCGTCTACGGTTGCGCTCAGCTCGGCCGGCCATACACCGCACTGTACCTGGCCGATATGGCTGAGTTGCAGCAGCAGCATGGCAAGACGGGACTGACCGATGCCACCACCTATGGTCTGGGGCAGGCCGCCGGCCAGCAGTGCCTGATGCCACTCCTGGCTGGCGCGGTCTTCGTTACCGGTCAGCGCCAGCTGACGACGCAGGGCTTCCTGATCTACTCGAATGCCCATGGAAGACAGCTCAAAAGCATCTTCCAGTACCGGGTTCCACACCAGAATGTCGCCGTTGAGGCCGGCCAGACCGGTTTTGCTTTCAGTAGACCAGTCGTCATAATCAGGGGCGCGCATATCGTGGCTGTCGCCATGGCTCAGCTTGCCACCGATACCCACCAGGAAGACGGCACCCATTTCCCTGGCAATGGCACGCTCACGGCCCTTGGCATCCAGCTCCGGATAACGGGCCAGCAGCTCTTCCGCATGCAATACATGAATTTTTTCAGGCAGAAAGGGGGTAATACCAAACTCGTCGGCAGCGGCCTGCTCGGTGCGTTTGATGGCACCATAAATGCGCTCAACGGTCTGTACCAGATAACCTTCGTGGCGCTGTTCGGCGCTGATCACCTGCTCCCAGTCCCACTGATCCACATACACGGAGTGAATGGGGCTTAAGCGATCCTCATCAGGGCGCAGTGCCTTCATGTGCGTATAAATGCCCTCACCCGGCTCAAAGCCAAAACGTCCCAACGTATGACGCTTCCATTTAGCCAGGGAGTGCACCACTTCATAACGCTCGCCGGGAATGGCCTTTACTTTTACCTGTACGGCTTTTTCGGCACCGGACAAGTTGTCCTGCATGCCATCGCCCAGACGGCTGAGAATAGGAGCCTGAACTTCCAGCAAATTGAGCTGCTGCGCCAGCTGGCCGGAGAAATACTCTTTCACAAAACGGATTTGGCGTTGACGTTCAATATAGGCTTTTTTCATCTCATTCACCTGAGCTTGCTGATTGGTTTTGAAGAATAATCATGGAAACAAACATCAAATTCAACAACCACTGGCAAAAACTCCTTTATGATCTTAAATTCACTAATACAAAGCCATTTTTTTAAGGATCTGATAAATGCACATGGAAAAAGGCGACGCACATTATCGAATCGACAATCTGGACAAATCCATTCTGAGGGCACTGATGGACAATGCCCGCACGCCCTATGCGGAGCTGGCCAAGCGTTTTCAGGTGAGCCCGGGCACCATTCATGTGCGGGTAGAAAAAATGAAGCAGGCCGGCATTATTGAAGGCACCCGCGTACAGGTAAACGGCAAGAAGCTGGGTTACGATGTGTGCTGCTTTATTGGCATCATACTAAAAAGCGCCCGGGATTATCCGCGGGCGCTGGCGCAGCTGGAGGCGCTGGAAGAAGTGGTGGAAGCCTATTACACCACGGGCCATTACAATATTTTTATCAAGGTCATGACCCGCTCCATTGACGAGCTGCAGCAGGTACTGATCCACCGCCTGCAGCCGATTGAGGAAATTCAGTCTACCGAAACGCTGATCTCACTGCAGCAGCCCATCGACAGAGACGTCACCCCCTGATCAGTTTTCCAGCGTGTTCAGAGCATCGTGCATCAGTTTCAGCTTTTGCTGTTTCAGCTTACTGTCGGCAGCAATCTTTTCCAGCATGGCCGTTTTCAGCTCTTCATTGGTCTCATTGCCGGCCCGCTGCTCGGCCATCAGCCGGTGCAGCTGCTGCTTTTGCTCCATCATATTCAGACGGGCTTTCTGAGTATTGATGAACTGAGCCTTGAGCTCGGGCGTTTCCAGTTTTTCCATGCGGGCCTTGAGTCGCTGCTCAAAGCGGGCCGGGCTCATGGCCTTGCCGTCATGGTGGCGCTTGCCATGATAGCCATGGCCCTTGCCGTGGTGACCTTTCATCTGGCCATGGTGGCATTCTTCAGCCATGGGGCCTCTACCTTCGCCTCCATGATGAGCAGCCACAGCCAAAGCGGGCAGGGTCAGTAAACTGGCGGCAAGTAACAAAGCAGTGTGACGAGTTTTCATAATAATGTTCTCCCGAACTGATGAATACGCTATTCAGTAAAGCAGGAGATTGTCAGCAAACTGTGTCGGACAGGCCGTTTTTTGCAACAAAGTGTCACAGCGCCGCACACTGACACACTTTGACATTATTTCCGCCATGGCGGCACCTATACTGAGCCCGGTATGGCAGGAGAGCACAATGAACAAGAGTAAAGAGTTACTGGTGGTGGACGATCACGGAGAAATTCGCGATTTATTACGTCGCTTTCTGGAGCAGCATGGCTACCGGGTGCAGGCGGTGCCCGATGGCCATGCCATGCGCCAGCATCTGGCCCGCCACCAGCCCGATCTTATTATTCTTGATTTAATGCTGCCCGGCGACGACGGCCTGACACTGTGCCGGGAACTCAGAGGCCAGGGCAATCAGGTGCCCATTATAATGCTGACTGCCATGGGCGAAGACACGGATCGCATCATCGGCCTGGAAATGGGGGCCGACGATTACCTGCCCAAACCCTTTAATCCGCGCGAACTGCTGGCACGCATCAAGGCGGTGCTGCGCCGCCAGCATGGTAACGAGCATCATCACACTGCCGATATGCCAAAAAAATTACGCTTTGGGCACTGGCTGCTGAACACAGCACGCCGGGAGCTGACCGGCCCCAATGGTATTACTATCAGCCTGAGTACCGCCGAGTTTGATCTGCTGCACGTCTTTACCCAGCACCCAAACAGAGTGCTGAGCCGGGATCAGCTGCTGGATCTGGCCCGGGGCCGGGAAGCCCAGGCCTTTGACCGTGCCATCGACACTCTGGTGAGCCGGCTTAGGCGCAAGCTGGAAGCCGACTCCAAAAACCCGGAACTGATCAAAACCATTTGGGGCGGCGGCTATATGCTGGCAGCGGATGTGCACCATGAAGATTAAGCAGCGGCTGCGCTTCTGGCTGGGCAGCCTCACCGGCCAGATTATTCTGGTGGCCTTGTGCGCCCTGGCGCTGGTGCAGCTGGTAAGCCTGCAAATTTACCGGCTGGAACGGGAAGAAGCACTGGGGCTGGTAAACAGCCGCTTTACTCTGCAGCGGCTGATGGCGGTCACCCGCTTATTACATCAGTCGCCTCCCGAGCTGCAGCGGGAAGTGCTGCGCGCCAGCCGCAGCGAAACCCTGTTGCTGAGTCTGAGCCGGCAGGCACCCGAAGACGGTGAGCGCAATCCGGTATTTGAGCGCATTGTGCGCAACCGGCTGGGCTATCCGGAGACGCTTGCCATTCATATAAACGCAGAAACCGGCAGCGGCCATGCGCTGCCCACGCCGCCGGAGCGCCGGCCTCGCCATCCTCATCACCATGGCCCTGATGTGCGGCTCCATGGCGGTATTGAGCTGGATAAAGGCGTCTGGTTACATTTCACCTCTTTGGTGGATGCAGAAAATACCGGCTGGTCGCTCAGGGCCATGTTCTCCCTGGGGCTGTTGGCCGCCCTGCTGACCGGTCTGATGATCTGGCTGCTGCAACGCATTACGCGGCCGCTTAACCAGCTGGCACGCCGGGCCGAACAACTGGGCCGGGGCGACAAGGCCGAGCCGCTGCCGGAAACCGGCCCCAGTGAAATTCGCGATACGCTCTCTGCCTTTAACCGCATGCAGGAGCGGCTGGACCGCTTTGTGACCGACCGTACCCGCATGCTGGCGGCCATTTCTCACGATTTGCGCACACCGCTTACCAGCCTGCAGCTGCGCTGCGAGTTTTTGCCCGAAGGAGAAGACAAGCACAAGCTGCAACAGGGGCTGAAACGCATGGAGCAAATGCTCAATGCCACCCTGCGCTTTGCTCGGGACGACGGTCAGGACGAGCCCATGCGGGACCTGGATCTGTCCAGCCTGGTGCAGAGCCTGTGTGATGATCTGCAGGATGCCGGCCATAGCGTCAGCCTGGAAGAGTGCGAGCCCATTCTGTTTCGCGGCCGAAGCCAGGCACTGCGCCGGGCTCTGCAGAACCTGCTGGAGAACGGCATTAAATACGGCAAACGGGTGGAAGTGCGGCTGCTGGACGAGCCCGATCATATTCGCATTCTTATTCGTGACTTTGGCCCCGGCATTGCCGAGGATCAGCTGGAGGAAGTGTTCAAGCCCTTTACCCGGCTGGACAGCGCCCGCAATCTGGAAGACGGCAGCATCGGACTGGGGCTGGCCATTGCCCGCACCTTAATACACCAGCACGGCGGCGAACTGCACCTGAGCAATCACTCCCGGGGTGGCCTGCTGGCCACGGTATTACTGCCGCATTAGTTCCGGCCTTTACTCCCTTCGGCAAACTGCCTACATTGGAAAACCCGACCAAAGCACAAGGACGAATTTTTTGATGAAAGACGAAACTCTGGCCATTCACCATGGCTACACCACGGATCCCACCACCAAGGCAGTGGCTACGCCCATTTATCAGACCGTAGCCTATGAATTCGACAGCGCCCAGCACGGTGCCGATCTGTTCAACCTGGAAGTGCCCGGCAATATCTACACCCGCATCATGAACCCCACCAACGACGTGCTGGAGCAGCGGGTGGCCGCCATGGAAGGCGGCATTGCCGGCCTGGTGGTGTCTGCCGGCAGCGCCGCCATTCACTACGCCCTGATCACTCTGGCCAAAAACGGCGACAACATCGTTACCACGCCTCAGCTCTATGGCGGCACCTACACCCTGCTGGCCCATATGCTGCCGGATCTGGGCATTGAAGTGCGCTTTGCCGACAATGCCAGCCCCGAAGCCATTGCCAAACTGATCGACGCCAACACCAAGGCGGTGTATTGCGAAAGCATCGGCAACCCGGCGGGCAACGTGGTTGATATTAAAGGCCTGGCCGATGTGGCCCACGCCCAGGGCGTGCCGCTGGTGGTGGACAACACAGTGGCCACGCCGGTGCTGTGCAAGCCCATCGAGTTTGGTGCCGATATTGTGGTGCACTCGCTCACCAAATACATTGGCGGCCACGGCAACTCCCTGGGCGGCATTATTGTCGACAGCGGCAAGTTCCCCTGGGCCGAACACAAGGAGCGTTTCCCTCAGTTCAGCAACCCCGAGGCCGCTTACCACGGTGTGGTGTATACCGAAGCCTTTGGCCCCGCCGCCTTTATTGCCCGCGCCCGCACCGTGCCGCTGCGCAACACCGGCAGCGCCCTGGCCCCGCTCAACGCCTTTTTGCTGATGCAGGGCCTGGAAACCCTGTCGTTGCGCATGGAGCGCCATGTGGAGAACACCTTCAAGGTGGCCGAGTATCTGCAACAGCACGACGCGGTAGACTGGGTGAACTACGCCGGTCTGAAAGGTCATCCCGATTATGAACGCGCGCAGCAGTTTATGCAGGGCAAGCCCTCGGCCATTCTGTCGTTTGGCCTCAAGGGCGGTTATGAAGCCGGTGTGCGTTTTTATGATGCGCTCAAGCTTATCAAGCGACTGGTGAATATTGGCGATACCAAATCACTGGCCTGCCACCCCGCCTCTACCACTCATCGCCAGATGAGCGAAACAGAACAGGCACAGGCCGGCGTTAAGCCCGAAATGATCCGTCTGTCCATTGGCATTGAGCATGCCGACGACATTATTGCCGATCTGGAGCAGGCGCTGAAGGCATAAGCATTGCCCGGTTGACTCTTGACTAAGCTCCAGGGTTTACACTGACAACAGTGTGTTATCAGGAGAGTCAGTCATGCGTCACTGCTGTGATCAAAACAGCTGTCATCAATCCACCGCCGTCGGCCATGACGGCGGTGCTGCTGCCCCCATCGCCAATACCACCGAGCATCGCTGGCGCATTCATGGTATGGACTGCCCCAGTTGTGCCGGCAAAATAGAAACCGCCGTTAAGCGCCTGCCCGGTGTGCACAGCGCCGAGGTGGCCTTTGCCACCGAGCTGCTGCGGGTGCGGCTGACTGCTGAAGGCAACCGGGAACAGGTAGTTCGGGCCATTCACGCCGCCGGTTTTACTCCCTTTAATGATCAGGCCCCCGCAACCCCCAACGTGCCGTTTTGGCGGCGTTATTTCTTCCTGTTAACCCTGCTGCTGCTGATGCTGCTGGCCGGTGCGGCCCAGCTGCTGTGGCCGGCGGCTGCGCCCTGGCTGTTTACCCTGGCTACACTCTGGGGGTTGGTGCCCATCGTGCGTCAGGCCTGGCGGCTGGCCCGCAGCGGATCGCCGTTTTCCATTGAAATGCTGATGGCGGTGGCCGCCAGCGGGGCCCTGTTTCTGGGAGAAACCGCCGAAGCGGCCATGGTGCTGCTGTTGTTCGGCATTGGCGAGCAGCTGGAAAACCTGGCCGCCGGCAAGGCCCGCCAGGGCGTAAAAACCCTGATGGCACTGGTGCCGGAGCAAGCCCGACTGATCACTCCCGAGGGCATCAGGGAAGTGGCTATCAGCGAGCTTAAACCCGGCCATGAAATAGAAGTGCACCCCGGCGGCCGCCTGCCCGCCGATGGCATATTGCTGAATGCGCAGGCTGCCTTTGATGAAAGCGCCATTACCGGCGAGTCTGTGCCGGTGGAGCATGAGCGCGGCGCTCAGCTGGCCGCCGGCAGCCTGGTGGTGGATAAGTCGGTGCGCTTAACGGTAACCTCACAACCCGGCCACAGCACCCTGGACCGCATTCTGCATCTGATGGAGCACGCCGACGCCAACCGTGCACCCATTGCCCGCTTTATTGATCGTTTCAGCCGCTGGTACACCCCGGCCATGATCGCTACCGCCACTCTGGTGGCAGTGCTGCCGCCTTTGCTGTTTGCCGGTAATTGGGAAACCTGGATTTATCGCGGTCTGGTGCTGCTGCTGATTGGTTGTCCCTGCGCCCTGGTAATTTCCACCCCGGCGGCAGTTACCTCGGCACTGGCAGCGGCCAGCCGCATGGGTGTGTTAATCAAGGGCGGTGCCGCGCTGGAGCAACTGGGCAAGGTAAATATGCTGGCCTTTGATAAAACCGGCACCCTGACGCAGGGGCAGCCGGTGCTGCGGGAGCTGTGCCTGTATGCCGGTTTTGGGCGGGAGCAGGTGCTGGCGCTGGCCGCCGGGCTGGAAAGCGGCTCTCACCACCCTCTTGCCAGAGCCCTGGTCAATGCTGCCGCTCAGGAGCAGATTGCAGCACTGGAAACCGGTGAAAAACACACTCTGCCCGGGGCCGGCATTCAAAGTCGCTGGCAAGACCAGCCGGTGCTGCTCTGTGCGCCGTCTTATTTACCCGAAGCCGACTTCAGCCCTCAGCAAATCGCCGATATGGAGCGATTGCGGGCCGCCGCCTGCACCCTGGTGGTGCTGGTGGTTAATCAACAGATTGCCGCCCTGTTTGCGCTGCAAGACACCCTGCGCCAGGATGCCAAAGCCGCCATGACCGCCCTGCACAAGCTGAAAGTAAAAAGTCTGATGCTGACCGGTGATCATGAGCAAACCGCACGGCACATTGCCGCTGAGCTTGGCATGGACTACCGTGCCGGCCTTAAACCCGAGCACAAACTGGAGCAGGTAGCCCGGCTCAGTGAGCAGCATTGCCTCGGCATGGTGGGCGACGGCATTAACGATGCCCCGGCCCTGAAGCAGGCCAGCATCGGCATTGCCATGGGTCAGGGCACGGATGTCGCGCTGGACAGCGCCGATGCTGCCCTCACCCACAACCGGCTCACGGCGCTGCCCGAGGCGGTGCGGCTGTCCCGGGCCGCCAGTGCCAATATTCGCCAGAACATCACCCTGGCGCTGGGGCTCAAGGCGGTATTTCTGATCACCAGCATTACCGGCGTCACCGGCCTCTGGCTGGCGGTGCTGGCCGACACGGGTGCCACTGCGTTAGTCACCCTCAACGCCCTGCGGCTGCTGCGCTTTCGGCCATAAAAAAGCCCCCGGCAACCGCGTTGCCGGGGGCTTTTACTGACAAGGGGCTTACTCGGCGCCGGTGGCCACCGGCGGGCGCACACCCAGGCTGTGACAGATGGCATAGGTCAGTTCGGAGCGGTTAAGCGTATAGAAATGGAAGTCTTTCACTCCTTCCCGGCTCAGCACACGGACCTGATCCATGGCGATGCTGGCACCCACCAGATTACGGGTATTTTGATCATCATCCAGGCCTTCAAAGCGCTGGTGCATCCAGCGCGGAATACGCACATTGGAAAAACCGGCAAACTTGAGCAAGGTTTTGTAGTTGGATACCGGCAGAATGCCCGGCACAATTTCTGCGTCTATGCCAACGGTGGCACAGCGATCCCGAAACCGCAGATAAGACTCCACGTCAAAAAAGAACTGGGTAATGGCCCGGTTGGCCCCGGCATCAATTTTCTGCTTCAGGCTGAGCAGATCGGCCTGGGCACTTTTGGCTTCCGGATGCACTTCCGGATAGGCGGCTACCGAAATATCAAAGTCGGCTTCTTCCTTTAGCAGGCTGACCAGATCGGCGGCATACATATCGGGTTTTTCCATGCCTTCGGGCAGATCACCGCGCAGGGCTACTATCTGGCGAATGCCGCTGTTCCAGTAGTCCCGGGCAATGCCCCGCAGCTCGTCGCGGCTGGCATCAATACAGGTGAGGTGCGGAGCGGCAATCAGGCCGGTTTTTTCCTGAATGTCTTTAATGACCTTGTGGGTACGGTCCCGGGTGCCGGAGTTGGCACCGTAAGTCACGGATACAAACTTGGGTTCCAGCGTTTTCAGTCGCTCAATGGAGTTCCACAGGGTCTGTTCCATCTGTTCGCTGTTGGGCGGAAAGAACTCAAATGACACATTAATATCGCCATTCAGCTCGGACAGCGACTGATTCAGCGCTTCAACATGACGCGCACTGTGAAAACCCATGATTTGCTCCTGATTACTTACTGCTTACTTCAAGTGAGTCCATTATGCCTTGATATCACCGCACCTGCTGTAAACCAGCGGCTGACTTATGAGCCGTGGTGGCACATTAAGACGTTTAGACATCTGAATGTCTGAATATTTACACGTCTTGACTTGAGTTAGCAAGATCTTCTTGTAAAAAACCAGTCAATACACGCAAACACAGCCGGGCTGATTCAGCTGATACCCCGCTCAGCCAGCACTTGTGTAATGATGGGCACCGGACTTTGCAGATGCTCCCGCATCATGGCCGCCGCTTTTGGCTGACGCGCCAATATGGCCTGCAGCAACGCCTGATGCTCTTGCTGCTTATCGGCCAGTGCCTGTTCACTGAACACGGTGCGTTTCAGCCATAAATACCGGTAGCGGGCAGCCTGATCCATCAGGGTGCGGCGTACCACCAGCAGCTGGGGCGAATTGCAGCCGGCAGCCACCGCCTCATGAAAAGCCTGATGCCGGCCATCCCACTGATCGAGCTGATCTTCCACCGAATTAAGCTGAGTCACCTTGGCCAGGGCATGATGTGCCGCCACCACCCCAGCTTCCCACAGATCGTCGCCCCGGGTCATGGCCAGCTCCACGATCAGGCCTTCCAGCTGAGCGCGGGCGTCATAAATATCCTGCAGTTCGGCCACCGACATGGGGCTGACACGAAAACCACGCTGGCTCTCTGCCGTGACCAGCCGCTCCGATACCAGCTGCGACAGTGCCTCCCTGAGCGGGCTCACTCCCAGGCCATAACGGGTTTTAAGGCCGCTCATCAGCAGCTTTTCGCCGGGGCCGAAGTGGCTTTCAATAATGTCCTGTTTCAGTTGCTGGTAGGCGGTGCGGGCCAGGTTCTCCCGCGGAGCCTCGGGGTTGCTCATGATGATGTCTCACTGTGAATGAATGGGGCGCATTATAACGAAATTGTAACGGAGATCATAAAATCACCACTAATAATTGACACAAGCCGAAAATGTCGACATTTTATATATAAAGCGACATTAATCGCATTCATCAACACAGTGTCATTACAAGGAAGCCCCCAAGATGTCTAACATTGCTACCGCCGATTTTGTTAATCACCAGTACCAGGGTTTTAGCCTGGCACCCTCTGCCCAGTCTGAGCGTCTGCTGGAGCTGCGCTTTGATGAGCAAACCGTGAACGCCTATCTGAAGGCCACTGCCGAATGGCCGGTGCAAGCGCTGGAATACAAGTCTTTTCTGCGCTTTCGGGTTGCCCAGATCCTGAACGATTTGTGTGGTCAGGCACTGCAGCCGCTGCTGGTAAATACCCTGGTGGACCGCAACACAGGTGGCCTGCTGATCACCCCAGAAGGCCTGGACAAGGTTGAGCAGGCCGAAGAGATGGTCAAATTCACCACTGCAGTTGCCCATCTGTTCGGCCGCTCCAATTTCGATGCCATGAGCGGTCAGTACTACGCCCGCTTTGTGGTACAGAACAAGGATGCCTCCGACAGCTACCTGCGTCAGGCGCACAGAGTGATGGAGCTACACAACGACGGTACCTTTGTGGAGCAGGACACCGACTATGTGCTGATGCTGAAAATTGATGAGCAGAATATGGAAGGCGGTAACTCTTTGCTGCTGCACCTGGACGACTGGGAGCACCTGGACCGCTTCTATGCCGATCCTATGGCTCGCCGCGTGATGCGCTGGGCAGCACCACCCAGCAAGAACACCACCAAGGATGTGTTCCACGCCGTGTTCGATACCGATCGTAGTGGCAAGCCCATCATGTCTTACATTGACCAGTTTGTGCAGCCCAAGAACTATGAAGAAGGCGTCTGGCTGGCCGAGCTGTCTGAAGCGCTGGAAACCAGTGCTCACCGGCTGTCGGTGCGCGTGCCTACCGGTTCATTTTTGCTGATCAACAACCATTTCTGGCTGCACGGCCGTGACAAGTTTACTGCCCACGACGGCCTGCGCCGTGAGCTGATGCGTCAGCGGGGTTACTTTACTCACGCCAAAACCCTGAAAAATCCACGCCAGGGCTAAAGCCATTGACAGAGTGCCGACGGCACCCTGATATTAAAAACAATGATTTAAGACCGCCGGGGCCGCCCCGGCGTTGTCTTCTCTAACAAAGAGTGAGCAGCACAGTGTTTGATTTTATTATTATCGGCGGCGGTATCGTCGGCATGTCTACCGCCTGGCAGCTGAAAAAAACCTACCCCGACAGCAAAATGTTGCTGGTAGAAAAGGAAAGTGGCCCGGCCCGGCACCAGACCGGTCATAACAGCGGTGTTATCCATGCCGGTGTTTACTACACACCAGGCAGCCTGAAGGCAAAATTCTGCCTTGAGGGTAACCGCGCTACCAAGGCGTTCTGCCGTGAGCATGACATTCCCTTTGATGAGTGCGGCAAGTTGCTGGTAGCCACCAACGAACTGGAAATGGAGCGCATGAAGGCGCTGTGGGACAGAAGCGAAGCCAATGGTCTGGAGCGCTACTGGCTGAATGCCGACGAGCTCAATGAGCGCGAACCCAACATTACCGGCGTGGGTGGCATTTTTGTGCCGTCCAGCGGCATTGTCGATTACAAGAAAGTGACCGCGGCCATGGGCAAGGAGTTTGAGCGGCTGGGTGGCGAAATTCGTTACAGTACAGAAGTAACCGGCCTGAAGGAAGAAGCCGAGCAGGTGGTGGTGCAAACCAGCCAGGGTGATTTTCAGGGTAAATTCCTGGTGTCCTGCTCCGGCCTGATGGCCGACAGAGTAGTGCGCATGCTGGGCCTGCAGCCCGAATTCAAGATCTGTCCCTTCCGTGGTGAGTATTATTTGCTAAAGCCTGAGCATAATCAGATTGTAAACCACCTGATCTATCCGATTCCGGATCCGAACATGCCCTTCCTGGGCGTGCACCTGACCCGCATGATCGACGGTACCGTTACCGTGGGCCCCAATGCGGTGCTGGCGTTCAAACGCGAAGGTTATAACAAACGGGATATTTCCCTCAGTGATACTCTTGAGATGCTCACTTATCCGGGCATTCTGAAAGTACTGATGAAAAACCTGAAACCCGGCCTGACCGAGATGAAAAATTCCATCAACAAGGCCGGCTATCTGGAACTGGTACGCAAATACTGCCCCAGCCTGGCACTGAGTGACCTCACCCCCTATCCGGCAGGTATTCGCGCTCAGGCTGTATCCAAAGACGGCAACCTGGTAGACGACTTTTTGTTTGTAAATACCAGACGCACCCTGAATGTATGTAATGCACCGTCGCCGGCAGCCACTTCTGCCATTCCTATTGGCGGCTATATTGTTGATAAAATAAAAGCGCAGGTAGAACTGCCGGTTGCAGCAGTTTGATGATATTCCGGTAATAAAAAAGGGCAGACCCATGGTCTGCCCAAAAACACTGCCGAGGTTTAGTCCCTCTCAACCCGTATTGCAAATCAATCAGAAACGATAACCCAGACCCACCATCAGACCAATGGGATCAATTTCGGTTTTAAAGGTTTCAAGGTCGGTTTTTACATCGGTATCAATATCCATATACCAGACAGAGCCGTTAACAAACAGGTTATCCGTCACCTTCATATCCAGACCGGCCTGTGCAGCCAGCCCCCAGGAATCATCCGCTTTTACGTTGGTGCCACTCAGCAGCCCTTTGCCTTCCTCATCAAAGAAAAAGGTATAGTTGATACCAGCACCCACATAAGGACGCACCTTGCTCTGGGCACTACCAAAGTAATACTGAGCCATCAGGCTGGGTGGCAGGTGCTTAACCTTGGCTACCTCATTACCGCCACTTTCAACGCTGTGAGAAAACGGAGTTGCGGCCAGCAGCTCAACACCCCAGTTATCGGTAACCATATAAGAAAAGGTCAAACCCAGCTGCATGTTGGATTGCACATCCAGGGGGTCGTTGGCATCCGTAGTCGGGCTAACCATTACCGCACCGCCACGAACCAGAATATCACCGGCCTGGTGAGCAAAGGCAGCGGAAGGGGCTATCAGGGCGGCAGCGACCAGAAGAGCAACTTTTTTCATATTCTGTCCTTAATATGTTGATCAAGATGGTTTCGACTGAGAGCAGTTTGCCCGAACTGCTACGGAACTTTTTTGATTTAACGCAAATTAAGGGCGGTTTTCGCCTCAAGCCACGGAACTTTTCCTTACAGAAAAAATAGCCATGAGCGCTACTGGTCAAATCTGAATTCTTAGGGTATATCTTTAGTCATTGAATACAGGCAGCGCTTTTTGGGCGTTGCCTGATTTTTTTGGTTGGAGGTTAATATGGCTCAATTGCCGCCTGTAACAATTTCTACTCTCGATCTTGCCCGACTTGAGGCGCTGCTCGACAAACAACCCGACTCGGATGCAGTGCGCCGGCTGGAAAACGAGCTGGAACGGGCGACTATCGTCACTCCTCAGGAGATGCCGGATAATATTGTCACCATGAACTCGGTGATCCGCTTCAGTATGGCAGGAAGTGATGAAACCTTTACCAAGACTCTCTGCTTTCCGCGCGACATGGATGGCAGCAAAGACAAAATCTCAGTGCTGGCCCCCATTGGTACCGCTCTGCTTGGTTTGTCTGTGGGCCAATGCATTGAATGGCCCGGTCCTAACGGCAGGCCGCTGACAGTGACCATTACCGATGTGGAGTATCAGCCCGAGCGGGCCGGAAATTATCAGTCATAAAACGAAAAAAGGCGCTTTCATGCGCCTTTTTTCGTTTGCTGACTTCACGCTTCTCTGACATTGATATTGCGTACAGGGCCCGGTCACTGCATGCTTGATCCCTGATTTTTCCGTCATACTCATTACAATATGAATGCTTTGGCCAACAGCTTGCTGTTTTCTCTGTCAATTACCGGTCCTATCTGCCTGTTATTACTGCTTGGCTTCTTTCTGCGTCGCACGCAGATGATGAATGAAGGCTTTATCGATGGGGCCAGCAAGCTGGTTTTTAACATCACACTGCCGGTGCTGCTGTTCACCAGTATTGTCAGTGCCGACATCAGTAAGATGGCCAGCCCGGGACTGATTGTATATGGTATTGCCGCTACCTTACTGATGTTCCTGCTACTGGAGTTGCTGGCCACCCGCCTGACACCCAAAAGATCATTGCGTGGCATTCTGGTACAAGGGGCTTTTCGTGCCAATATGGGCATAGTGGGGCTGGCTTATGTCAACAATGCCTATGGCAGCCAGGGCGTTGCCGCCATGGCGTTTTATGTTGCCTGTCTGACCATACTGTTTAATATTCTGGCGGTGATAACCCTGAGCCGCAGTCTGAATACCGGTGACGCAGTACGCCCCGCCGCCATTATGCTTGGCATTGTTAAAAACCCGTTGATTATTGGTATTGTTGCCGCCCTGCCCTTTGCTCTTAGCAGCTGGCAACTACCAGATATCTTTATGAAAACCGGCGCATCACTGGCTCAAATGACGCTACCGCTTGCACTGCTATGTACCGGAGCCAGCCTCAGTCTGAAATCCGGCAGAGAAGACACCGGCCTGTTGCCTGTGATTACATTGCTGCGGCTGATACTGGTGCCGGGATTTATTACCCTGGGAGGCTGGGCAATAGGATTCAGAGATGCCGAGCTGGTAATGCTGTTTTTGATCAACGCGTCACCTACCGCCGCCGCCAGTTACGTTATGGTCCGGGCCATGGGTGGCAATGCCGTGCTGGCAGCCAACATTATTGCAGTCACCACTCTGGGATCTCTGCTGACCACCAGTCTGGGTGCCACTCTGCTCAGCACACTGGGAGAATTCTGATGCAACGGGAAAAAGCCCTGACCCTGGATGCACTGAGAGTACTTGACGCCATT
The DNA here is from genome assembly GCF_032842915.1 of Oceanimonas sp. CAM02. NCBI lineage: Bacteria > Pseudomonadati > Pseudomonadota > Gammaproteobacteria > Aeromonadales > Aeromonadaceae > Oceanimonas > Oceanimonas sp. CAM02. Next base: position 1,968 of record NZ_JAWJBK010000018.1, on the reverse strand, counting down.
GAACGCAGAGGCAGCTTTGCCGCTGCTGCCGATGAGCTGGGCAAGGTACCCTCTGCACTCAGCTATACCATTCAGAAACTGGAAGACGAGCTGGATTTAACCCTGTTTGATCGTTCAGGCCACAAAACCCGCTTTACGCCAGTAGGACGTTTGTTACTGGAACAGGGACGCCATCTGTTACAGGCATCCAGTCAGCTGGTAGAAAGTGCTCAGGCCCTGGAGCGGGGCTGGGAAACCAGTCTGACCGTAGCAGTTGACGGCATTCTGCCCTGTCATCACCTGTTTCCGGCGCTCGAAGCCCTGCTGCAACAGACTGATACCGATATCCGCTTGTCTCATGAGATTCTGGCTGGCAGCTGGGAAGCACTGGAAACCGGCAGGGCTGATCTGGCGATTGCTGCGCTACAACATGATCTGCCGGTACATAGCAGCATTAAAACGCAGCAGCTCTATCAGGAAAGCTTTATTTACGTTGCTCATCCTGCTCATCCCATTCACCAGGAAAGGGCCCCGCTTAGTGACGAAACGCTGCAGAAATATCGCGCCATTGCCGTGGCTGACACGGCACGCAATAAGCCTGCACTCACTTATCATTTATTCAGCAAGCAGTCGCGCCTGACCGTCAGCACCATGCAAGACAAGATAAGTGCGCTCAGGGCCGGGCTGGGGATCTCGACCCTGCCTCTGAGCTGGTTTGAAGATATGTTGGAGCAAGGAGAGCTGAAAGCGGTGGCAGGCATAGCACCACAAAGTGCCAATGTAGTACTGGCCTGGCGCAGAGATGCCATGGGCAAGGCCAAGAGCTGGCTCATTCGCCAGCTGCCGGCCCTGCTGGAAAGAAAGGAAACGTCAGCGGCCTCGTGACGGCAGGACTGCCTGTATTCTCCTGACCAGAGCGTCCATCAGTCCGGTCTGCAACAACCAGGCCAGCCCAAAGGCCGCCACGGCAAAGGCACCCACATAAATATCGGTAAACCAGTGCGCCCCGCCCATCACACGAGGCGCAGAGAACACCACCACAAATAAACAACCCCAGAGGCCGGCTTTCCAGGACAGAAAACGCCAGGCGAAAGCGGTAAAGATCATCAGCATCAGGCCGTGATCACCGGGAAAGCTGTCACCGGAGGAATCCTTGGTCTTGAACGGTGCCAGCTCGGTCAGCCTGAGCACGTTGTCAAAGGTCAGGGTCGGGCTGGGGCGCTCCACCGGAATGGCGCGTCCCAGCTGGTTCAGCCCGACTGCGGTCAGCAGCATGCATACGCCGATGATCACCAGCCGCTGGCGCTGTTCCGAGTCTCCCTTACGATAGAAGCTGTAATACACAGCGCCCATGGCAAGCAGCGCCACGCCATCAAAGGCCCGGTTGTTGAGTGCCGCGATCAGGTTAACCCATGTCTGGCTCTCTCCCAGCTTGTGGTTAAAGAAATAAAACACCGCCTTGTCGAGCCCGAACCAGAAACCGTGGTTCGGCAGCCAGAACCAGCTGCCCAGCACGGCAAACGCCGCCAGGTTCCAGAACACCAGTTTGTTGTAATTGATAGACATGAGTCCCCCTTGAAACAAGGCGAGCATTGTACGGAATTTTACGCAAGCAGGGCAGCCCTGAAAGTTACCTGCAACCGTGTTTGAAGGCTAAAGTGCAAAGCACCGACTTCATCCAGCAAGTCCGGCGCAGCCGGAAATGAAAAAAGCCCCGACCGTAAGGTCAGGGCTTTTGTATGATGGCGGAGCGGACGGGACTCGAACCCGCGACCCCCGGCGTGACAGGCCGGTATTCTAACCAACTGAACTACCGCTCCGCATAAAGCTGTATAGTCAGGAGTACTATATTGGGTGCCTGGCAGTGACCTACTTTCACATGGCAGCTGCCACACTATCATCGGCGCGGTTGCGTTTCACTGCTGAGTTCGGCATGGAGTCAGGTGGTTCCACAACGCTATGGCCGCCAGGCATAAAACTGTAATTCGA
>NZ_JAWJBK010000017.1:0-28072 GCF_032842915.1 Oceanimonas sp. CAM02 | reverse complement strand
ATCAATGCCGGTCATGTTCGGTGTGACAGGCAATTTTCTGGGTTCGAACTCACACAGGCAGCTCACGAAGTAACGGCCTGCCGAGTCCTTGGAAACGGTCACGGTACTGGGCTCGCCGGGCAGTTCACGGCTCCAGCGAATATTCAGCGGGGTTTTGCTCTTGGCCAGGTACAACTTACCACCTCGGTATTTGAAGGCCGAGCGGGTGAACTCCGCCGACTGGCGGTGCCGCTTGCTTTTGAAGGACGGGTACTTGGCGCGGCCCTCAAAGAAGTTTTTGAAGGCGGTTTGCTGGTGGCGCAGGCATTGCTGCAAGGGGACACACGACACCTCAGACAGGAACGCCAGCTCAGGATCTTTTTTGAGTTCGGTCAGTCGGCCGTTAGCACCAACGTAGCCGATTTTTTGCTGACGCAGCTCAAAAGCATCAGTACGCCAGCGCAGTATGGCGTTATAAACAAAACGTACACAGCCGAAGGTCTGGGCCAACAGCTCAGTCTGCTCGGGTGTCGGGTAAAACCGATATTTATAAGCGCGTTTCGTCATGTGCTTAGTTTAGTAAACCACTGTATAGATAGCCAGTTTAAAAGGAGGAGCGGGAACAGGGGCGGCTGACGCCGCCGCGCTATCCCTCCCCGCTCTAAAAGGACGGGGTTTCCCGCGCAAAATTGATGAAAGAACGCATAGCCGGCTTTATTTTAATGTGCGCCGTAGTGCCTCTGGCCGTATTGGGCTATCTCATCATTTGTTATGTAGGCTTTTTAGGTAAAACCGAACGCGCCCGCAGCGGCGTGCGCGCGCTGGACCACTTTGTAAACGCCTCGGTTTTTAACGGCTACGCCTGGGAATCCATTTCATCCCACGCCTGGCGCGAACGCGACAATAAAAAATGGGCCATGTTCGTGATCTGGGTCACAAATAAGTTTCAGCAAGACCACTGCCGGCGCGCCAACAAACGCGAACAGCCCCTGGTAGATTTAATGCTGCAGAAGGGGCTGCATAAGCAAACCATCAAGTGACTCAATTTGCCCCTCCCCCTTTCTAAGGGTGAAGGCCGGGAGGGGGTTAACTTACAGCTGACAGCTTACGGCTTACAGCTCCCGTCCGAAGGACGGGATCACTTTTTCATTAATACCAAATTTCAGTTGTGCTATTATCCCGCCGCCAAGAAAGTGGGAACACCAAAAAAATTTCACAGGATTTGAATGAAATCAGCCTTGCTACTCCAGGGACCACTAGGACCTTTCTTCCAGCATTTCTCTCGCTTCCTCAGCGAGCAAGGCGTAGCTGTGCACAAAATTAATTTCAATGGTGGCGACGGCTGCTGGCCCTGCCGTGGTGAAAATATTCATTACACCGGCAGCCTGCCGGAATGGCGCAACTTTTTACACAGCTACATTAGCGAAAACGAAATTGACACCGTTTTCTGCTACAGCGACTGCCGCGAATATCACGCAATAGCGCGCATTTATTGCCAAAGCCACAACATACGCTTTTTTGTATTTGAAGAAGGCTACCTGCGCCCGCACTACATAACGCTGGAGCAGCACGGTGTAAACGCCCACAGCCCCTGGTATGGCAAACTGGCACAAGAGCTACCCAAACAAAGCCCCGAGCGGGTGCACCATGAGTTTGATATAAAAGCCAACTTCAAGCGCCGCATTTATTTTGCCATGCGCTACTACGCCAGCATGCACTGCCTGCGCTGGCGCTTTCGTCACTATGTGCACCATCGCCACCGCCCCTACTGGAAAGAAGGCATAGCCTGGCTTAAAGGCTGGTATACCAAATATACCCACACCGCCCACGACAAGGGGCTGCTGCAAACCCTGGCAGACCATCACTCAAAGCACATATTCCTGGTGCCCCTGCAGGTGGCAGACGACTTTCAGATCCGTGAACACTCGCACTTTAACGATGTGGCAGAATCCATTGTTCATATAACGGACTCATTTGCAGCAAATGCGTCACCCAATGACGTGCTCTTGTTCAAGCATCACCCCATGGACAGGGGCTACACCAACTACACCAAACTCATTCATAACCTGGCTGCCAAACACGGGTTAACCGGCCGCGTGTTCTACGGCTATGAGCTGCCCCTGCCCGAAATATACCGCCACTGCAAGGGCGTGGTAACAGTAAACAGCACAGTGGGCATGTCGGCCCTGTTGCACCAAGTGCCCACCATTACCCTGGGCAAAGCCCTGTATGACGTGCCCGGCCTCACCAGCCAGTGCACACTAGATGAATTTTGGCGAGCACCGCAGCCGGTAAGCGATGACCTGTTTAAACGCCTGCGCGCGTTTTTATTAAAACACACTCAGCTGAACGGCAGCTTTTATTGCCGGCCTCACAGCACCTGCCGGCAAATTTGGCAACGGCTGCAGCAGCAGGCTCAACCGCCCATACGCCAGCAGCCCAGGCTGGTAGCAGCCAGGCAGCCACAAATGGCAGCAAAAGAAAAACAAGAAGTAGCATAAGCAAGCGCTTACTTTTTATGCAGCCGTTAAACGGCCGGCGCTGGCTAATCGCAACACCATAAACAAAGTGGTAGTATGCGGCCTGCAAAAATAACGCCAAGCCATGCAAAATGCGAAAGCGTTTAAATAACACTCAATCGGCGAATTGGGAGCCGCACCCCAAGGGCGGTAGCGTGCCTTTTTCACAGAAACCTTCAGTTAAAGCGAGTAGTACCATGTCTTTAATACGCACCCCACTGGCCGGCACTCTGGTTGCCCTGTGCCTTACCCTGGCCGGCTGCGCCAGTCAGCACACAGCCACCACAAGCGCAAACAGCACGCCGCTCAACGAATTTTTAAGCAACGCTGCCAGCCACAGCGCCACCCAGCTGGCCACCAGCCCCTGGGGCCCCAATGTGCAAATAACGGCCGGTGCCACTTACTTCGCGGCCAGCGGCAAAACCTGCCGCCCGCTGCAGATAACGCTGCCAGCCGGCAGCCAGCAAGAACAAATAGCCTGCCAGGCCAAAAATGGGGAATGGCAGCTAAGCCGATCCCTGTGAGTTAACCCCATCGGGGAGCTGTAAGCTTTAAGCTGTCAGCTTTAAGTTAAAACACCAAACCCCACCCCAGCCCTCCCCTTACCAAGGGGAGGGAGAATATTGCTCCTACCCCTTGTTAAGGGGAGGGAGAGTATTGCTCCTCCCCCTTTTTAAGGGGAGGGTGAATATTGCTACTCCCCCTTTTTAAGGTAGGCAGCACACGTTTTGCTCCTCCCCCTTTTTAAGGGGGAGGCTGGGAGGGAGTTAGCTGACAGCTGACAGCTTACGGCTTATAGCTGCCCGCTACATATTTCGCAGATTCTGAGAACAAGTCATGTCCTTAAAAAAACTCGCCCTACCGTTCGGCTTACTCACAATTTTAGCGGGCCAGGGCCCCGCCCACGCCCAACTCATTGGTATAAACGCCGGCGCCCTGCCAGCCGAACAACAAAGCCGCTTTAACACCTCTTCCGAAGCCGACCAAAGCACACAAAATAACCAAACTCAGTGGCAAAATGGCCGCTACGGCCCGGTTAACCCTCAGGATCGCCCGGGTCTGGCACCCTTGCCGCAAAACGAACTGCCAAGCTTTGGCAGCCACTTGTTCAGCGGCGGTTTCAGCGGCATGCGCGCCGATGGCCTTAACCCCGACTATGTCATCACTCCCGGAGATCAGGTCACTCTGCGGGTATGGGGCGCGGTAGAAATAGACAGAGTGCTGCCGGTAGATGCACAGGGCAATATTTTCATTCCCGGCGTTGGCCCCATTAAAGTGCAGGGCATAAAGCACGGCCAGCTGGATGCCAAAGTGCGCAACGCCGTTAACTCCATTTATTCCAACAACGTGCAGGTATACACCAACCTGCAGGGCGTGCAGCCGGTATCCGTGTTTGTAACCGGCTATGTGCAAAACCCCGGCCGTTTTGCCGGCACCCCCAACGACTCACTGCTCTATTTTCTGGACCAGGCCGGCGGCATAGACAGCGCCACCGGAAGCTACCGCAAGGTAAGAATAGTGCGCGGCGGCAACACCATTGCCACCGCCGATCTCTACGCCTTTTTAATTAACGGCACCCTGCCCCGCCTGCAATACAAAGACGGCGACACCATAGTAGTGGAAGAGCGAGGCCCCACTGTTACCGTGGAAGGTGACGTAGCCCGCCCCTACCGCTATGAGCTGCAACCCAACCAAATGACCGGCCAGGAGCTGCTTAACCTGGCCCGGCTCAAGTCCAACGTCACTCACGTGCTGCTGCGCGGTGCCCGCACGCAGGGCCCCATTTCACGCTACGTAAAACTGGATGTACTCAGCCGGCAGCAACTTAACAGCGGTGATCAGGTTATTTTCAGCAGCGACATGCGCGACAACACCATAGTGGTGCAGCTGGAAGGCAGCTATTACGGCCCGTCCCGCTTTGCCCTGCCCCGCGATGCGCGCCTGCACGAGCTGCTGAACGCCGTGGCCGTGCCGCAAAACATGACCGACACCAACAGCATCTCGCTGAAGCGGGTAAGCGTGGCCGAGCGCCAGAAACAAGCACTGGATGAAAGCCTGGCCCGGCTGGAAACCACCTATCTGGGTGCCACCTCCTCCACTGCAGAAGAAGCCCAAATTCGGGTGCGCGAGGCAGAGCTTATCAGCCAGTTTATTGAGCGCGCCCGTGAGGTAGAGCCCAGCGGCCGGCTGGTGCTGGCCAATAACGGCACCATCAGTGACATTCGCCTGCAAGACGGCGACGTGATCACCATTCCCGAAACCTCCGACTCAGTGCTGATAAGCGGTGAAGTACTGGTGCCCCAGTCTGTAGTGTTTAACCGCAACCGCAGTGCCAGAGACTACATAGAAGGGGCCGGCGGCTTTACTGACCATGCCAATGAAAGCCGCATTCTGGTAGTGCGCCAGAACGGTGAAGTGCGCGAAGCAGACGACGTAACCCTGCGCCCGGGTGACGAAATTCTGGTGCTGCCCAAAGCGCCCACCAAAAACCTGCAGCTGGCCGGCACCATTACCCAAATTCTTTACCAGATTGCCATTGCTGCCAAAGTAGCGGTAGATATTTAATGAGCACCATGCAAAGCCGCACCCCCTGGCAGGTAACCCGCAGCGTGTGGCATGCCATGTTTATGCGCGAAGCGGTATCGCGCACCATGGCCGACCGCATGGGCTGGTTCTGGATGATTTTTGAGCCAGTAGCGCTGATCACCATTATGATAGTAGTACGGACTCAAATTAGGGGAGCTAACAAACTTATAGCCAACGCTGAGTTTATTCCCTGGATGATTGTAGGGATGATGGGTTTTTTTTTGGTTAGAGAGGGTTTAAGCCGCAGCCAAGGGGCAATAAATTCAGCTCAGGCATTGTTTGCCTACCGCCAGGTGCATCCAGTAGATACAGTAATAGTGCGCAGCTACCTGGACGGAATGCTACGTACAGTAGTACTGGTTATTTTTATTATCGGGGGAGTTAGCCTTAGCATGCATATGTTCCCTGACAATGCGTTGTTTGCCTTGTTCAGTTGGATTTCAATCTGGTTATTAGCTCTGGGATTTGCGTTAATTATATCGGTAAGTTCCAAACTGGTGCCTGAATCGGGTAAAATAGTCAGCATGCTAAGCCTGCCATTAATGATCATTAGTGGTGTAATCCTCCCCATAAACAACCTGCCGCACTCCGCACTGGAATATTTAATGCTTAACCCTATTGTCCATGCTCTTGAGCTGCTCCGACTGGGTTTTTTTGAAAATTATCACGTTGTTGCAGGCACTAGCATGCTGTATTTATGGCTCTGGATATTAACGCTTAACAGCGTAGGACTGCTGATGCACATCCGCTATAAAGACCGGTTAAAAGCCAAATGATCAAGGTTAAAAACTTATATAAAAAATACAATAACCGTGATGGGCGGGAAGCCCCTTGGGTATTAAAAAACCTTAATCTCACCATCCCCAAGGGAGTGAGCGTAGGTTTGGTTGGCCGCAATGGAGCAGGCAAGTCTACTCTATTACGTATTATTGCAGGCATGGACAATCCGGAACGGGGCAGCATAGAACGCCATTGCAGAGTATCCTGGCCTATTGGGCTTTCTGGCGGATTTCAAAGTTCAATGACCGGGCGACAAAATGTTAAATTTGTTGCCCGCGTTCATGGATTTGATAAAAACCTGAATAAAATCATGGACTATGTAGAAGAGTTTGCCGAACTGGGAAAATCCTTTGACCAGCCAATAAAAACCTACTCATCAGGCATGCGTTCACGCCTGAACTTTGGATTATCCCTTGCCTTCGATTTTGATGTATATCTTTCGGATGAAGCCACATCGGTTGGTGACCGCGCCTTCAGGGCCAAGGCCAGCAAGGCATTCAAGGATAAAATCGGGCAGTCCAGCCTGATTATGGTATCCCACAGCGAAGGCATACTAAAAGACCTGTGCCAGGCCGGCATTTACCTTAAACAAGGCCACGCCACCTGGTTTGACGATGTTAACGATGCCATAACTGCCTATCATGCGGAAACCGCGCAAACAAAAAACATTATTGATGATGACGATTGAACATCAAAAAACTATTTCCTTACACATCGTAATACACCACGGCATATCACACTAAATACAGAAAGATAACCATCTTTCCTCGAATCGTTACGAGACACCATGACACGTTTTATAAAAAAGCAGCCCCATTGGGCTCTCACATTTGCCGCAATTATTGTTGTTAGCATCTATTGGTTTCTTTGGGCAGAAGACCGCTATGTGTCTCATGCCACTGTAGTGCTGGAGAGTCCGCAAATTGCCACGCCGGAAATCAGCTTTTCCAGCCTGTTAACCGGCACCAAAGGAAACAGCGACTTGCTGCTATTAAGGGAACACCTGCTGTCTGTAGACATGCTGAAAAAAGTAGAAAGTGAGCTGCCCTTTCGCCAGCACTATAGTGAAAACGGCGATCTGTTTTCCAGGCTGTGGAACAAAAACGCACCGATTGAGCAACTACATAAATACTACCAAAAAAGAGTAAATGTAGAGCTGGATGAATATGCAGGTGTATTGAATATTGAAGTGCAGGCATTTAGCCCGGAGTTCGCGCATCAACTGGCTCAGTTGATCCTGAGCAGTGGTGAAGCTCATATGAACGACATGGGTCAGCACCTGGCAGAAGAACAAGTGCAATTTTTGGAAAAGCAAACTCGCAGGCTCGAACAACACTTTAACAGCACCCGAGAGGCACTGATAAGCTACCAAAACGAATATGGGCTTATTTCTCCTATTCAAACAGTAGAGAGTTTGAATCAGGTTGTTTCATCACTGGAGGCAGAACTAGCAACCACACAGGCAAAATACAGTGCCATTCAAAGTTATCAGGGCAGTCGCTCAGCAGAACTAATTCAGGTTCGCAGTGAAATAAACGCTCTGAAAAAACAAATAGAAAATGAACGGAATCGCCTGGCACAGGCCACGGGTAATGCCCTTAACCAAGTGTCTGCAGACTACCAAACCCTGGAGCTTAAAGCTGAATTTGCCCAGCAAACCTACTCCAGCGCTCTGGCTGCCCTGGAAAACACTCGTATAGAAGCCGCCCGTAAACTCAAACAAGTGAGCGTGTTACAAAGTCCGCTTCAGCCGGAATACAGCACCAAGCCCGAGCGGCTCTACAATGCCAGCATATTCGCCATTGTAATGCTTTTTATCGCTTTTATATTTAACATGCTGGTCATTATTGTAAGAGACCATAGAGACTAACTAAAAACACAGGAAAGAATAATGACCAGCCCTCCCATCCATACTTTAGTACACATAGGTGCCGGTAACCGGCTTGCTGAGTATCGGCAACTCAACTGCCAAAAACTGGTACTGATAGAGCCTCTTCCTGCCCGGGCAGAAAGACTACGCCGACTGACGGCCGACATGCCAAACACTGAAGTGTGGGAGCTGGCCATAAGCAGCCGGGGCAACAACCAACCAGCAATACTCACCGAGTATAACCTCGCAGACTATAGCAGCCTGCATCTGACGAACAGCCTGCCCCTACTCTACCCCGGAATCCGGGAAACGAACCGGCATAAGGTGACTACCCTGACCCCAGCAGCAATGCTGGAACGGTTGCAGTTACCAAAAAATGAACAGCACAAACTGGTAGTGGAAGCACCAGGTGAAGAGGCTGCCATTATTGCGGCGCTGGCTCAGTGCAAACAACTGCATTATTTTACTCAGTTGCAAATGAGCCTGCCGACCCAGCCGTTTTTTCAAATCAGCAATAGCCCTGCACAGTTAACAGAGCAATTACAACAAGAAGGCTTTTCATTAAATAGCCAGAATAATGAAGACTCAGATATTTCTATACAGGAATGGCGGCTCAACCCTTTAAAACCACAGGTTGATAGCCTTAACCAGCAAGTTATTGATCTCACCCAGCAGCTAAGCAGTGCCAACGAGCAAATAAACCAGCTAACAACACAACCGCAACAACAGCAACAAGTCGGCAACAAACTCACCGAGCTAGAGCAAAAAATGGAACAGCTGTTTGCCAGCCAGGCCGAGCAGCTGCGGCAAAACACCAACGCCCTAGGCCAGCATGTAACCAAAATGCATGCAAGCAGCAACCGCCAGTGGCAAGCAGCACTGGCGGTGCAGCACAGCCTCAGCTTTGGTGAACAACCACTGCAGTTTTCAGACATCAGCATAAGCCCGGAGCTGGCACAGCACCTGATAACACTGGTGCAAAACAATAACTACGACCTGATTATTGAATTTGGCAGCGGCCACTCTACCTCGCTGCTGGCACGTGCCCTGTTAAGCCAACACAAACACTGGCAAGGCAATAGCCAGCTGGCCTTGCACAACAATGAGACGCAAACACACCTGATGCCCCGCGAGCACGAACTGCCCAAACGGGTAATAAGCTTTGAGCACAACAAAACGTACTATCAGCAAACACTTCAGAGCATTAAACAACAAGGTCTGAGCGAAGTAGTAGAGCTGGTGCATGTACCGCTGGTTAACTGCACGTTTAGTCCGGAGCATTTGTTCTACGACTGTGAGCCCAAATTACAACAGCTTGCCAGTTTGCTGCAAAATGAAGAAAAACACATTCTGGTACTGGTAGATGGCCCCTCTGCTGAACCAACAGAACACAGCCGTACTCCTGCCTTGCCCGTACTACTTAACCATTTTGCCCGCCACCGGCTGGACGTGGTGCTGGACGACCACCACCGCGACAGTGAACAACAAAGCGCAGAGCAATGGCGCAGCCAGCTGGCTGAACGCAGCCTGGGCTTTAAAGAACACATATGGGCCGGTGATAAAAGCGCCCTGCTACTCTCCATTAACTCTTAAGTGCAAACATAATGACCACTCAAACTTTGCTGGTTGCACAAGCCGTGCAGCATTACCGCCAGGGCGACTACAAGCAGGCCCTTAAGCACTATCAACAAGCCGCCGCCAAATATGGCCAGCACCTGTTTAAAGCCAATGTGCAGCTATGTGAGCAAAAGCTGAACGGCAAACCACTGCAGCCTGCTGCCAGCAACACACTGCAAACCAACGCCTCAAACAGCCAGGCACTGGCGCAACAACTGGAACAAACTCAGCAACTGCTGGAGCACTATTACACCCGCACTCAAGAGCTGGAATACCAGCTGCAAGATCGTTAACTACAGGAAGTATCATGAAAGTTTTAACCGTTTTCGGCACTCGCCCCGAGGCCATAAAAATGGCTCCGCTGGCCTTGCAGCTGGCCGCAGATGAGCGCTTTAATGCCAAAGTATGTGTAACCGCCCAGCACCGGGAAATGCTGGACCAGGTGCTGGACTTGTTTGAGCTGAAACCAGACTTCGACCTGAACCTGATGAAACCCGGACAGGACTTAACCGACGTAACCACCGGCATTTTGCAGGGCATGAAAAACGTATTTACCGAATTCAAGCCCGACATTGTGCTGGTGCACGGCGACACCGCCACCACCTTTGCGGCCACCCTGGCAGCCTATTACCAGCAAATTCCGGTAGGCCACGTAGAAGCAGGCCTGCGCACCGGCAACATCTACTCCCCCTGGCCGGAAGAAGGCAACCGCAAGCTAACCGGTGCTCTGGCAGAAAAACACTTTGCTCCCACCAGCAACTCGCAGCAAAACCTGCTGAACGAAGGAATAAATGCCAACCGCATTTATGTAACCGGCAATACCGTGATAGATGCGCTGCTGGAAGTCATTAAAAAGCTGGACACCAACCAGCCCCTGGCCGCAGAGCTTGCCGAACGCTTCAGCTTTTTGGATGCAAACAAAAAAATGGTGCTGGTAACCGGCCACCGCCGGGAAAGCTTTGGCGGCGGCTTTGAGCGCATTTGCCAGGCGCTGGCCAACACTGCCAAACAGCACCCGGACGTGCAAATTGTTTACCCGGTGCACCTTAACCCCAACGTGCGCGAGCCGGTAAACCGCCTGTTAAGCGAAGTAAGCAACATTCATCTTATTGAACCGCTCGACTACCTGCCCTTTGTATACCTGATGAACCGCTCTCACATTATTCTTACCGACTCTGGCGGCATTCAGGAAGAGGCGCCTTCTCTGGGCAAGCCCGTGTTGGTAATGCGGGACACTACAGAACGCCCCGAAGCCGTAGCCGCTGGCACAGTAAAACTGGTGGGCACCAGCACCGACGTGATCACTCAAGAGCTGAACACACTGCTAACCGACAAAGCCGCCTACCAGCAAATGAGCTTTGCCCACAACCCCTACGGCGACGGCAAAGCCTGCCAGCGCATAATGGACGCCCTCTTAGCAAAATAAGAATTATGCCGTCATCCTGACGAAAGTCAGGATCTCCATCTGTTTTAACTTCCCTCAGGAACATCATGCCTTACAACACTATCTCCGTAGTTGGCCTTGGTTACATTGGCCTGCCCACCGCCGCTGTATTTGCCTCACGCAAAAAGAAAGTAATTGGCGTAGACGTAAACCAGCACGCCGTAGACACCATCAACAAAGGTGAAATTCACATTGTTGAACCCGAGCTCGACATAGTAGTGCACGCTGCCGTAACCGAAGGTTACCTGCATGCCACCACCAAACCCGAGCCGGCCGATGCCTTTTTAATTGCCGTGCCCACCCCCTTTATTCACGATGACGCCGGCAACAGCCACAAAGCCGACCTCAGCTATATAGAAGCCGCCAGCAAAGCCCTGGCTCCGGTGCTGAAAGCCGGAGATCTGGTAGTGCTGGAGTCCACCAGCCCGGTGGGTGCCACCGAAAGCATGGCCGCCTGGCTGGCGGAAGCCCGCCCCGACCTCACCTTTCCGCAAACTCACGGTGAAGATTCCGACATTCGCATTGCCCACTGCCCCGAGCGGGTGCTGCCCGGCCATGTAATTCGCGAACTGGTAGAAAACGACCGCGTAATTGGCGGCATGACCCCCAAATGCAGCCAGGCCGCAGCAGACCTCTACAAAATTGTGGTAGAAGGCGAATGTGTGATCACCAACGCCCGCACCGCCGAAATGGCCAAGCTCACTGAAAACAGCTTTCGCGATGTAAACATTGCCTTTGCCAACGAGCTGTCCATTATCTGCAGCAAGCTGGATATTAACGTGTGGGAACTCATTGCCCTGGCCAACCGCCACCCGCGGGTAAACATTCTGCAACCCGGTGCCGGCGTGGGCGGCCACTGCATTGCCGTAGATCCCTGGTTTATTGTGGACAGCTGCCCCGAAGAAGCAAAGCTTATTCATACCGCCCGCCTGGTAAACGACGGCAAACCCCAGTGGGTGCTGGAGCAGGTGCGCAAACAGCTGGATGCCATTCACTGCACTCAGCCGGAAAAAACCCGCAGCGACATTACCGTGGCCTGCCTGGGCGTGGCCTTTAAGCCAGACATAGACGACCTGCGTGAAAGCCCGGCATTGGGCATTGCTCAGCAAGTAGCCGCCCTTGGCTGCAAGGTGCAAATTGTAGAGCCCAACATAGAAACACTGCCCGCCAAACTGCAGGCCGACAATGTAAGCCTTACTCCTCTGCACCAGGCGCTGACCCAAGCCGATGTGGTCTGTGTGCTGGTAAAACACAAACCCTTTATCAGCCAGGTGGCCGAAGTGGCCGAGTGCAAACATCTGGTGGATGCCGTAGGCCTGACCGGCTAACCAAGCATCACTCCGGCGAAAGCCGGAGTCTTTAAACGCACAGTCATTCCGCCACTAACAAAAAGAACAAGCATGGATCAACTCATAGAACACGCCCTCACACTTGCCAGCCAACCGGCAACGCCACTTATTGCGCCCATCAAAGACCGCATCGCTTATGTAGTCAGCCATGGCCAAAGCTATGCCAGCAACGGCTATGCCATTCGCACTCAGGGCGTAGCCAAAGCCCTGCACGAGCACGGCTTTGATACCCTGTGTTTTGTGCGCCCCGGCCGCCCCTGGGAGCTGGGTGCCACCACTCAGCCAGAAAGCACAATAGATGGCGTGCGCTATATTCACAGCCGCTGGAACACAGTGGCACCGGCCAGTGAAAAAGCACACCTTGAGCAAAGTGTGCAGCGGTTTATTGAGTTGTTCCGGGTTTATCGCCCGCAGGTAGTATTAGCGGCTTCCAACTACATAGTGGGCCTGCCCGCCTGGATTGCCGCCAGGCGGCTGGACCTGCCTTTTTATAATGAAGTGCGCGGCTTTTGGGAGCTGAGCCGGGATGCCCGTGAACCCGGCTATGCCAAGACCAGCGAATTCAAAGCAGAAGCCCTGCGCGACACGTTTGTGGCGATGCAAGCAGAGAAAGTATTCACGCTAAATAGCCTGATGAAAAACGAGCTGACGAAAAGAGGCATTAGTGCGGGTAATATAGAAATTATTCCTAATGCCGTAAGCTCAATTCCGGAAATAAAGCACCAATCTGATTCACTAAAGACCAGCCTTAACATTCAGAGCAATGAAAAAGTGGTTGGTTACATTGGCAGCACCAATGCCTACGAAGGTCTGGATCTGCTAATGGAAGCCTGCAGCACGCTGATTGATCAAGGCCAAAAACTAAAGTTAATGATTGTTGGTAACACAGAAGCAGCAACATCCAGCAAATCAAAAACCTTTTCCGAATATCCTTGGGTTATCAGCACTGGCCGTATAGATCACGAGAAAATTGCAGACTATTACGCACTGTGTAGCCTGGTAGTTATTCCGCGTAAAAAACTGCCGGTGTGTGAGCTGGTTCCCCCCATGAAAGCCGCAGAAACCCTGGCACATCAGCGCCCGTTGCTGGTTTCTGATGTGGCACCACTGGCGGAGCTGGCACAAGAGCACTCCAACATTGCCACTTTTAAGGCCGATAACAGCGAGAGTCTTGCTAATAAAATTAAAGACTGTCTTGAAAGTAGCAACTTGCAGGCAATGGACATCAGCAAGCTGACCTTTTCCAGCCAAACCAAAGCATTGCTTACACTATCCAATTTCCCTGCTCACACAAAAACGTCGGTAAAACAGATTAGAGTTGGCAAACAAGCAAGCATTGATATTTCAAAAGCAGATTACAACACCGCCAGCCAGCTTTTCTATAAAGAAGGAAATATCAAGGATACCCTTGATATTCTTGATAACCTGATAAAGAAAGGCATTAAGTTTGATAAGCCAAAGCGTGACTTTCATGCCTTTGTAAAAGGACTGGCAAACCTGCAACAGGGCTGGAAGCTCCCTCCTCGCCAGCCTAACGCCGGCCTGTTAACCAAACGTAAGCACCTGCTTTATTGCCTGCATCAGTCCGTGCCCCATGCCACCAACGGCTACTCCACCCGCTCTCACGGCATTGCTACCGGGCTGCAAAATGCAGGATGGAAAGTCAATGCAACCACCCGTACTGGCTTCCCCTGGGATGCCAATATCAAGGTTTCCGGAAAGGGCTACCATATTGAGCAAGTGGATGGCATTACCTACACCGCCTGTGCCGGCTGGAACCTGAACAAAACGCCGCTGGATCTTTACCTGGCCGAAGCCGCCGATCACTTCTTACGCGAAGCGCAAACCAGTGGTGCAGAAGTGATTGTGGCGGCCTCTAATCATATTACCGCCCTGCCGGCATTGATGGCAGCCCGCCGTTTGGGCCTGCCCTTTGTGTATGAAGTGCGCGGCCTGTGGGAAGTAACCCAGGCATCCACCCAGCCAGAGTGGATGGATTCCGACCGCTACCACCTGATGAAAGCACTGGAAGCGCAAACTGCTCGTGAAGCCGACTTGGTTATTACGCTCACCCAAGAGCTGGCGGACGAGCTGATTTCCCGTGGCACCAACCCCGAACATATTGTGATTGCTCCCAACGCCGTGGATGCAGAGCGTTTTGCTCCTCGGCCGGCAGACAAAGAAATAGCCAGCAAACTTAACCTGCAGGCCGGTGTGCCGGTAATAGGCTATGCCGGCAGTGCCGTGGCCTATGAAGGACTGGAACTGCTACTGGAATCTTTGGCTGAACTCAAAAAAGCCGCCATTCCCTTCCATTTTGTACTGGTGGGTGACGGCAAGGTAATAGACACCGTTAAAGCCAAAGCCAAACAGCTGAATATTAAAAATGAATGCCGCTTTACCGGACGGGTGCCCTTTAATGAAGTGCCGCGCTACCTCTCGTGCATGGACATTATGCCGGTGCCACGCCTGTCGTCTGCGGTAACAGAGATGGTATCACCACTCAAGCCACTGGAAGCCATGGCCATGGCCAAGGCGGTGGTATTGTCGGACGTGTCTCCCCACAAAACCTTTGCCGGTAACAACGAGCGGGCTCGCATGTTTGCCAAAGACAGCCTGGCTTCACTCACCAGCACACTCAAAGAGCTGATTGCCAGCCCGCAAGAAAGAGAACGCCTCGGCAAAGCCGCCCGGGCCTGGATTAAACAGGAACGCACCTGGAACAAGGTAACCAGCCACTACAGCCAGGCGCTGGAAACACTGCAGGCTGAAACGCCTTCATGTGCAACAAGCAAATGCCTGGATCAAATAACACTCGGGCTGATTGCCGATCAGTTCACCACCGACACCCTGGCAAGTGCGGTAAAGGTAGTAACGCTGTCTCCGGAAAACTGGCGGCAAGAACTGGCTCATCAGCCCATTGATGCCATGTTTGTAGAGTCGGCCTGGAAGGGTAACAACGGCCAATGGCACCGCAAGGTAGGCCATTACTCGGACGAAGAATTTGCCCCGCTGCAGGCTCTGCTGGAACACTGCCGCAACAGCGGCATTCCCAGCCTGTTCTGGAACAAGGAAGACCCGGTTCACTTCGACCGCTTCCGCAAAGCGGCCAGCCTGTGTGATCATGTGTTTACCACAGACAGCCGGCGGATTATTCCCTACCTCAGCACTCCGGGCGCTTTTACTCAAACAGCCAGCAGCAGCCCGTTTTATGCCTCTCCCAAAATTCATAACCTGCTGCCATCTACCCGCCCATGGCAGCACACGGCAGCCTATGGTGGCACCTATTACGGCAAGCGCTACCCCGAGCGTACCGAATATATGGACAAGATCATGAGTGCTGCAGCCCCACTGGGGCTGACCATTTATGATCGCCAGCATGATGACCCCGAGTCTCCCTATAAATACCCGGGCGGCCTGGGCGGCCATGTGGCGGGCAGCCTGAGCTACGAGGAAATGATCCAGGCCTATAAAGCGCACCCGGTGCAGATTAACGTAAACTCGGTGCTGGACTCCCCCACCATGTTCTCTCGTAGGGTAATAGAAACCGCCGCCTGTGGTGCACCGCTTATTACAGGCCCGGCACTGGGCATGAACCGCTACCTGGAAAACGCCGGGCATGTAGTTAACACCGAAAGTGAAGCCGCCCAGGCACTGGAAAACCTGCTTAATCACCCCGCTTATCGCTGGCGCAATGCCCTTAAAGGGGCCCGTGCCGTCATGCGCGCCCACACCACTCAGCACCGGCTGGTGCAGATGCTGCGCACCGCTGGCGTGGTGATGCTGGCCCCCGAGCCGCCCGCCATCACGCTGCTGACCGAAGAGGTCACCAAGGCGGCGGCAGAGCGACTGCTGGCCCAGACCCTGCGCCCCCAGCGCATTCTGGCCAGCCAGTGGCAGGCAGATACCCAGGCCAAGCTGGAAGCCGCCGGCATTGCCTGCGACAGCCCCCAGGCCCAGAGCGCGGAGGCGGGCAGTCTCTGGCTGCTGGCAGACCCCCGCGCTCTGGCGGACCTGGAGCCGGAAGATCTGGAAGACTTGGCTTGGCCGACGGCCTATGCCTCTCAGGCGCGTATCGGTTTTAACCGCCGCCCGGAACTGGCAGAAGGCGAGTGGCCCGGCGTGGCGCTGGAGAATCACCCCATTGACGCCGGGCTGCAGCTGCTGCGCCCCAATAGCGGGATGCCGGCCAGCGACCTTACCGTCTGGGCCGCACAGCAGCCCGCCCTGGCCCTGCGCAAGCCGCCGCAAAGTCACGAGCAGGCGCCCAACGTCGCGCCCAAGAAGACCGTGGTGATCGCCGGTCACGACCTCAAGTTCATCAAGCCGTTCTACCCCTACTTCACCCAGGCGGGCATTCGCCTGCTGCTGGACTTCTGGACCGGCCACAACCAGCACAACGAGATCGCCAGCAAGCGCCTGGTGCGCCAGGCCGATACGGTGTTCTGCGAATGGACCCTGGGCAACGCCATCTGGTACGGCAAGCACAAGCGGGAAGGGCAGAAGCTGGTAGGCAGGCTGCACCTGCAGGAGATCGATCACGTCCTGTTCCCGAAGATTCCCTTCGAGGCCTTCGATACGGTGATGTTTGTCGGCCCCCATATCCTGCGCCAGGGAATCGCCAAGAACCCCGTACTCAAGAAGAACGGTGTGGTGGTCTATAACGGCGTGGATGTAGAAGGCCTGCAGTCGGTACCGCGCAAGCCCACCAACGGCAAGGTGCTGGGCTTTGTAGGAATCGTGCCGCAGCGTAAGCGCTTCGACCTGGCGCTGGATATTCTGCGTGAGCTGCGCAAGGAAGACGACGGTTATACCCTGCGGATCAAGGGTAAGCGGCCTGAAGAGTATCCCTGGATGACCAACCGCCCCGAGGAAATGGCCTGGTACGAAACCCAATACCGCCGCCTGGAAGAGGACCCGATCCTGAAAGGGGCGGTAATTTTTGACCCCCACGGCAACGATATGCCCGAGTGGTACGCCGGTATCGACTTCGCACTCTCCACCAGTGACTTTGAAAGCTTCCACTTCACTATTGCCGATGGTGCCGCATCAGGCTGTACGCCGATCATACTTCCTTGGGAAGGGGCGGATGAGATCTATCCGAAGGAGTGGGTGTATGCGGATGCCAAGGCGGCGGCTGAGGGCATAAAGGCTGGCCCGGGAAATCAGGCCAGCTTGAAGGCTTTTGCAATAGAAAAATTTGACATCGCTGCTGTCATGAATGAGTTGACTTTTGTGATTATGGGGTGAAGCTTTTGATTGTGTATTTTTGTATCTTTTGGTTTCTTTTATTTTGAAATAAAAACACTGTTTAGGAGATGTTTTAATGAGAAAGGTTTTTTTAGTTTCTATTAGGTATACCCTTCTTTCTCCCAGCTTTGCGCCTGGAACTTTTCTTCAGTTGAGGGATTTGGGGTATGAGGATTTTAAAAATAAAATGCTTGACCCGGTTAGGCTGGATTATAGGTTGGGTCTGTTCAAAAAATTGACCCTGCCTTCATTGCAAAAATTTAATGAAATGGTCATAAACGATCCTGATGAGGTAGAGTTTAAGGTGGTCGTAAATGCCTCATCGATGCTACCAGAAGACCACAAGGAAAAACTCATTGAGGTTCAAAAAGATAATTCCTTTCTAAGTGTGGTTTTTAGTTCTGAGGAAGATGCTAATATAAAAAAGGTCACACTTAAAACGATGAAGAAGCTTCATCGTGGTGATGATGTGCTTTATTTGACAATGCGTATGGATGATGATGATGCATTGTCTGACGATTTTTATAGCAATCTCAAGAGATTTGCCAGGAAAGATTTTTCTGGTTTCGGTGTTTCATTTCCTGATGGGTATATTGGGTATGTTGGGGATGGTGGCGAGTTAATAGGGTTTAGGAACTATAATAAACCAAAAATAGCCATAGGTCTTGCTTATATTAATTTTGTCGACAAGGGGGCGAGAAGAAAGTTTAGATCTGTTTACTGCTTTGGTGCCCATGGCAGATTCGACTTTAAGGCCCCGGTTGTTATTGACTCTTCGTTTAAGTCTTTTATTCGCTCTGCGCATTTCTCATCAGATGTGTATAGTGATGAGGAAAGGTATAAAGGGGAGTTAAAGAAGATAAGCGGGGAAATTAGTAGTGAGACGGTGCTTTCTAAATTTTCAGTCTCTTTTTGATCGAGTTGTTTAGGTTTTTTATGGATTATAATGATCTGGATTTTGAAAGTTTTTTTTATTATGAAGGGCTTCGGCCAGAAAGTTCTTCTGAAATTATTCGTATGGCGCGTTGCTTCTCTGATAGCGTAAGTCTCTCTTCTGAAAGGAAAGCGTCAGCTTGTGTTGTTGGTGTTTATAAGTGTATAGAAAGTGACTGTTTTGAAGAGTTGAAGGTGTTTCATAGTAAGCTGCGTGAAAACTATCGTGTTGTTAGGGAGAAAGCGCTTTCTGGTGAGGTCGTGCACGGTATTCGAGACGACCCAAAGCAGGTGCTGATTTCAATTGTTACGGCTGTTTGGCATGCTGAGATATATCTCGGACTCAGCCCTTTCGATGGAATCAGGTCTCTCAAAAATGATGTTGAAAAATTTGACTCACTGAAGCCTTCTTACACCCAAAATGTAGCTAGGTTAATCGCTTTTTCAGCTTTCTCGGATTTTAGTCGCGGTAATGTGAGTGAGTCTATAAATAATATTCAGTGGCTCGAAAGGTTTTTCTATAGGTCAGTGATCGACGCAAGGAATATAAGCAGAATTGGGTCTTCTCACTATGGTGATTTATTAAAATGTATTGCATTGCTACAGGTCTGTGTGGCTGGGAGAGAGTGGATAGAGGGGAAGAGGAAAAGGGAAAATTTGTGGGGTGAGAAAAAGCTCTTGATGTTGTGTCCTCGTGTTAAAAAAGGTGTCTCTAAAAAGTTTGACAAAAGATTTTTAGCCTCCCTGTCAGGTTGATGTTGAAAACTTTTCTTGTTTATTGTTGAGGTGAATATGTTTGCGTTCCTAGATTGCACCTTCCGCGATGGCGGCTACTACAACGCCTGGGATTTTTGCCCTGAGCTGATCCACCAGTACCTCGATGCCATGCAGGCGGCTGGCGTAGATATTATTGAGTTAGGCCTGCGCTCACTTAAAAACTCAGGCTTTAACGGGGCCTGCGCTTATACCACCGATGAGTTTATTAACAGCCTGCCCTTGCCGGAAGGCATCACCATTGGTGTGATGGTTAACGGTAGTGAGCTGGTAGGCGACGTTCCGCAACAAGAAGCGCTGCAGCGCTTGTTCCCTCACTCTGCCAGTCACTCTCCGGTAGACTTGGTGCGCATTGCCTGTCATGTGCATGAGTTTAAACAGGCGCTGCCGGCAGCAACCTGGCTTAAAGAGCGGGGATATTCGGTTGGCTTTAACCTGATGCAGGTAGCGGATCGCACCGAAGAAGAAGTAAAAGCGCTGGCGCGGGAAGCGGTAAACTACCCACTGGATGCACTCTATTTTGCCGACAGCATGGGCAGCATGAACCCGGAACAGGTAGCCACCACCATTCAATGGTTCCGCTCCGAGTGGAAAGGCCCCATGGGTATTCATACTCACGATAATATGGGCCTGGCGCTTTCCAATACGCTGCGCGCGCTCGACGAAGGCGTGACCTGGGTAGATGCCACCGTTACCGGTATGGGCCGTGGCCCCGGCAATGCCCGCACCGAAGAGCTGGCCATTGAAATGGCCGAACGCCGTGGCCAGCCTGCCAACCTGGTGCCGCTGATGGCGCTGCTGCGCAAACATTTCAAGCCCATGCAGGTACACTATGGCTGGGGTACCAACCCCTACTACTATCTGGCAGGCAAATACGGCATTCACCCCACCTATATTCAGGAAATGCTCAGCGACTCACGCTACAGCGAGGAAGATGTACTGGCAGTGATCGAGCACCTGCGGGTAGAGGGCGGCAAAAAATTCAGCCTGAACACCCTGGATGCCGCCCGTCATTTCTACCGTGGCGAGCCCAAGGGGCAGTGGTCGCCCAAAACGCGTTTTGCCGGCCGCGAGGTACTGTTGTTGGGCACAGGCCCCGGTGTTGCCCGCCATCGTGCAGCGCTGGAACGTTATATTCGCCAGCATAAGCCGCTGGTGCTGGCCCTTAATACCCAGAGCGCCATTGATGCTGAGCTGATTGATCTGCGCGTTGCCTGCCACCCAGTACGCCTGCTGGCAGACTGTGAAGCCCACACTCGGCTGCCTCAGCCGCTGATCACGCCCTACTCCATGCTGCCGGCAGATGTATGCGATTCACTGGCAGGCAAGGAAGTACTGGATTTTGGCTTGAATGTGCAGGCTGAGTGTTTTGAATTTGGCGAAACGCACTGCACAACGCCCACATCACTCGTGATGGCCTACGCTTTTGCGATTGCGGCAAGCGGTGGTGCTTCAACTTTATATTTGGCAGGCTTCGATGGCTACCTAGGCGAAGATCCACGCAATACAGAAATGAACCGCGTGGTGCAGCAATTCCAGGAAGCTAATAAGGCACTTCCCCTCATTGCTATCACGCCATCACGCTACGATGTGATCAAGAAGAGTATATATGGGATAGACTCATGACTGAGAAGGTAACCTGCTTCCTCCCCTGCCGTGCCGGCAGCCAGCGTGTGGTGAAGAAGAATATCAAGCCTTTTGCCGGCTATGAATACGGTTTGATCCAAGTAAAGCTCCACCAGTTACTTGCTGCGGAAACGATTGATGAGGTCGTCTTAACTACAAACGATGATGACATTCTCGCGTATGCCGAATCCTTGGGAGATCCCCGGCTGCGTTTACACCGTCGTGTTGAAGAGCTGTCATCCAGCGAGACCAGTACGGATCAACTGGTAGCACATGCACTTGAGCTGATTCCTGAAGGGCACATTCTCTGGACACACGTAACCTCCCCCTTCATTACCGCTAAGCACTATAACGATGTGATCCAAAGTTACTTTAAACAACGTGAACAGGGCTATGACTCCTTGATGACCACTACGGCGATTCATGGTTTTCTTTGGCAGGATGAGCAGCCTATGAACTACGACCGCGCTATCGAGAAGTGGCCACGAACCCAGACCCTCGCACCGGTGCATGAGGTGAACAGCGGTGCTTTCCTGGCCCCTGCCGACCTTTATCGTGAGCTGGATGATCGCATTGGCCGTCGTCCTTATCTCTATGCCATGGACAAATTCACCAGCTTTGATATCGACTGGCCCGAAGACTTTGTGATTGCAGAGTGCTTGGTGGAAAAAGGGCTGGTAACACCATGAGCCAGCAGTTTTCATTGACCCACTACATCACTCTGGTCTTCGACTGTGACGGCGTTGTACTCAACTCCAACAAGGTTAAAACGGAGGCCTTTTACAAGGCCGCCTTACCCTATGGTGAAGCCGCCGCACAGGCCATGGTGGATTACCACGTCGCCAACGGCGGTGTGTCACGCTACAAAAAGTTTGCCTATTTTCTTGAGCAAATCGCACCTGGCTATGCCGAGCAGCGGAAGCTGCTCCCCAATCTGGAGGAGCTGCTTCAGGCTTATGCAAGCTATGTGCGTGAAGGCCTGTTGAGCTGTGAAATAGCCCCTGGCCTTGAAGCGCTGCGTAAGCAAACCCCTAATGCCCGCTGGTTGATCGTCTCCGGCGGTGACCAGGCCGAATTGCGCGATGTGTTTGCCCAACGTGGCATAGCAAGGTGGTTTGATGGCGGCATCTTCGGCAGTCCGGACACCAAAAATGAGATCCTCAGCCGCGAGCTCGCTTCCGGCAATATTCAACACCCAGCCCTGTTTTTGGGTGACAGTAAATACGACTATCAAGCAGCCAGCCAAGTGAATATAGACTTTATTTTTTTAAGCGCATGGTCTGAAGTAAAAAACTGGCAACAATGGGTTAAGCAAAAAAAAATTAGAAATCACGCCCTGTTTTCAAGTTTACTTTAAGGATTAGAAACACACAGATCGAAATCTAATAAAACATAAAAATAGATAAAGCTCATCGAATTATCCAAGCCTTACACTATAACTGGACTAAATAAATTGAACATTGTAGTCATTGGTGCATCAAACTCTGCAATGCACTCAAATTATGTTGACGCTCTTAAACTAAGGCATAAAGTTAACAATTTATCTTCTGGTAGGAATCCCATCCATTACTACATAAAAACACTGATAGAAAACCATAACTTATTGAAGGCATGCGACCTAATAATAATCGACCATGTAGTTAATGACATTAACTTCTATTTGAATAAAACTAAAGATCTGGGTGTTGAATATAAAACCCACATTGAAAACTTTTATTCGCTTATCACTCATTTAAATAAGCCAACTATAAACATTCTATTCCCAATCCTCAGTATTAAAAACGAAGATTACAGCAATAGATATAGATACTTTTCCGAATTAAGCGAAAGTCTAGGAATAACTTATTTAGACTTAAGTAGAGTAAAATTTAACGAAAATGACTTTATAGATAAGTATCATATAAAGCGAGAAAGATCATTTACTCTTGGGCTATATCTCCTTAACACTATAAATATTTTTTTGGAATATCAAAAAAGCGACAATCATGATCACCATGACTATTTTGCATCTAACTTTTATAACTTGGTTACTGCAAAAGACATTTGTAGCGAAAAAGTAAATGAATTCAAAAACAGCTTATTGAAACTCAAATACATAAACGGAGAATATTTCAATTTAATTGATACAGAAATAAACACAATCACCAAGACTGACTCAGAAAATTCTATAATTAGCTTTGGCTACTTTAATGAAAAAGATCAACTTAATTGCTTTGAAATAAAAACAAAAAGAAATGATAATCTAATTTATACTGTTAATGGCAAGGGCTACTACCACGAAATGCTTGACCGTTACATACCCGTAGAAAATTTATCTGGCATTCATCCGCTTTCAAAAAAAAAGAGCGAGCAATTACTAATGGGCAGATATGTTGGGGAAGATTTTCAGTGGAGCAATAAAACATACCACCCATTAAACTTGGTTGAAATCCTAACCTATAAAAACAAAAAAGTACCTATAAAACAAAAAATAAAAAATAAATTTCACTTTAATTATGATGAAATTAAAGAGCTATATGAAAAAACAACTTCTAGTGAAACCGCAGCGCTGACCATGGATGAGAAAAAGATAATAAAAAAAGCTTACATTAAAATCAATGAAATAGAACCAAGACTATCAAGGAAACTACGTAAAATATATAATAAAAACTAGAGAAACTAGAAGGGATTAAAAAAACAACAAAACCTTCTTCCTGTAACTTCTAAGAACCTTGAAAAGACTAATAACACTTCACTCGATATCACACCAACACAAACAAAGCCAGCTTTCTTACTTTCACATTCCTTCATTATTGAATTACAATAGAAAGTAATAAAAAATTACCAACCGGCCTTTAAAATTTTAATCACAACACTGACATTATCATCTAAGATAAAAGGATTACATGTTCAACTCAAAAATCAAACGCTTTAAAGACCCATCACTTGAACTATGCGTCAATAAAAAGCTGGAATTGTTATTGTCATCCGCAAGCAATCAGGAATTGGGTGGCAAGCTTTTCAATAAAAAACAACTCGAATTAGCTCCCTTTAAAGCTGTTGATTTTTCTGACTGGTCCAACTGGGAGCAAGACCCTCTTAAAAATAGAAGCTGGCAGTGGCGGCTGAACTGGCTCTCGTTCTTGTCATATCTGATGGCATATCATCGGTCATCTGGTGATAATGCTGTGCTGAGTTTTGCCAGTGATGCGATCCAGTCATGGTTGGATGCTTATCTGAAAAGCGACACCAGCCATCCTTTTGAATTTATCTGGCATGATCATGCTACTGCATTGCGTGCTGAGCAGCTGATCTTCTTTGCCTATTATTGTCGCATTCATGCTCCTGAATGGGCTGACCAGCAATCAGAATTTTTTGAGTATCTTGAGTATGCGATTGAGGTTCATGGTCAGTGGCTGGCTAAAGATAGCTTTTACTCAGAGCATACCAACCACGGGTTAGAGCAGGCCCGGGTGCTGCTACTGCTGGGTACCGTGTTTGATGGTGAACAGGCTAAAGAGTGGCAACATCTTGCTATTAGCAGAATCAGCAGCGAACTGGCGTTTTCCTTCACCGATGAAGGTGTGCATAAAGAAAACAGCCCTGCTTACCACATTTTTGTATTTAAAGTATTTATTGGCATTATCAAGGATTACCCTGCTTCTGTATTGGGAGATCTTGCCGAACAGTTCAGTCAGTTTTCAGCAAAAGCCTTGAGCTTTATCACTCATATTCTGCGCCCAGATGGCAAGTTACCTCCCATTGGGGATACCGAGCAGCTTCCTACTTCCGATGCCTATCGGGATATGTTCGGGCATCGCCCTGAATACCAGTATTTTCTTTATGCACTCACTCAGGGTAAGCAGGGAGTTCCCTCACCATACCTCAACCGTGTTTATGCCAAATCCGGTTATGCTGTTTTTCGTGATCACTGGCCAGCAAGAGAGCATTTTCATAAAGCATTTCACCTTATTGCCAAGGTAGGCTGCTCCAGTCGTTACCATCACCAACAGGATGAAGGGCATATCAGCCTTTATGCCGGAGGTGAAGACTGGTTAATTGACTCAGGCCTTTATAATTATATCAATAAAGATCCGGTACGCAGATATATGCGGGGCCGCCCCGGCCATAATGTGCCTGTTATCACTCATGCCAGTTACGACCAGGAATTTGAACATCGCCTGGATGCATGGAAAGTAACAGAGCATTCAGAAGATGAACTTCACCCCCATCTTAATATGCTCATCAATGTTTTACAGCCTGTAGAGCATGCAAGATGTGTTAACTTTGATGCACAAAAGAAAGTTGTTACTGTAACGGATAAGATTTCTGCCAGCGATCAGCAACTCCGTAATGTCACACTACAATGGCACTTTCCAAAAGATAAAGAAATCAAGGTCGATGGCCGAAAGGTACTGGTCTCCAGCCCCAAAGGCAACCAACTGAGCATTACTTTTGAAGGAGCTTCACCAGATAATTTATCGGTGATAAAAGGCAGAAAAGAAGACCGGGTGTTCAGCTGTATTTCCTATAAAGCAAACCAGCTTGAAGACAGCCAGCTGTTACGGGTTACCTTTCAAGATTGCAATAGGCTTGACGTTACAACACATTTCGAGTTTAAACTTGCAGAGCATAATATTGCTCATCCACCACAGCCACTGCTGTGTTCGGAACACTCGTTATCAGAGTTAATAAACAGCTGGCCTGAAGAAAAGCACATTGCCCACTCTGTTGTATTGGGAGGTTCATCTTCAAGCATGGAGCTGGCCGGGTTACACCGTGAGCATGGTTTTGGCCATACTACCCTGCTGGCGAACAATGAGGATGAGTGTCAAGCGCTGCAGCCAGCACTGAACGAGCATTACCTGAGCACCTGGCTTGATTGCCGCATTCTTAAGCTTGCCAGTGAACCTCCTATGATTCTTGATAAGTCAGCAATCAGAGGACTGGAAGGCATAGAGTTACTTGTAATCAACCCCTCTAATATCAATCAGGCACAACTTTCCGGTTCGCTGATCACCATGATACCGCTATTGCTCAAGCGCATGGCCAAGTCTGGTGAAGTATGGGTTAACAGCACCCTACCGGAAGAAATAAAAACACTCTGCAAGCACTGGGCCAGACAGCATGGGTTCAAAGTAACGCTCGTCACCAATCAGTAACAGAAGGGAATTGTAAATGGCTGATGATAACAAGATATTGGAGGCTGAAGACTCTGCTGTATATCAGGACGACAGCATTGAGTTACGTTTGCAGGAACTGGTTGAAGAACATGCACGTGAACGTGCTCAATTGGCTGAAATAATCAGCAAACTACAAGAAGAAAACCAAAAGCTGGTAACCGCTGTGGCTGCTCTCAAAGAAAGAACAAAAAACAGCCATTTAAACACTCAAGCAGAGCAGTTTTTGGGGCTGGATTTTTCAATTCACAAAAAAACAAACGCGGGTTGAAGCATTACAGGCTTCACTGCTCTCCCTTACTCATAAAAATAAGAATTATCATTCCTTATGAAAGCTATCATTCCCGTCGCGGGCCTTGGCACCCGCATGCTGCCTGCCACCAAAGCCATTCCCAAAGAAATGTTGCCCATCGTTGATAAACCACTTATTCAATATGTGGTTAGCGAGGCAGTAGCTGCCGGTTTTAAAGAAATTGTGCTGGTTACTCATTCCAGTAAAAACTCTATTGAAAACCACTTTGACACCAGCTTTGAGCTGGAAGCCACGCTGGAAAAACGGGTAAAGCGCCAGCTGCTGGATGAGGTGCGTTCCATTTGCCCGGCCGACGTTACCATTATGCATGTGCGCCAGGGTGCCGCCAAAGGCCTGGGCCATGCAGTGTTATGTGCTCAGCCTATGGTAGGTGATGAGCCGTTTGCGGTTATTTTGCCAGACGTACTAATTGACGATGCCGCCTGCAACCTGGCGCGAGATAACCTGGCCCGTATGCGTGAGCGCTTTGAAGAAGCGGGTAACAGCCAGATTATGGTAGAGCCAGTGCCAAAGCAACTGGTAAGCCAATATGGTGTGGTGGATTGCATGGGCCACGAGGTCGTGGTTGATCAAAGCAAACCCATGACCGGCATTGTAGAAAAACCCGCTGCCGAGCAGGCGCCGTCCAACCTGGCAGTAGTGGGCCGTTATGTGCTGAGCCAGGCCATTTGGCCGCTGCTGGCCAAAACGCCTCCCGGTGCCGGTGATGAAATCCAGCTCACCGATGCTATAGCAGAGCTGATGCAACAAGAACGGGTAGACGCTTATCGCATGGTGGGCAAAAGCCACGACTGCGGCAGCAAGCTGGGCTATATGAAAGCCAACGTGGAATATGCCCTGCGTCACCCTGAACTGGGTGACGAGTTTGCCGGTTTGCTGGCTAATTACACTGGCAACAAGGTAGTGCCGTTTGCCGCTGGCGAATAATTTAACAGAGCTTCTTGTGCCGTTATCTACACATCCTTTGTTTAAGGCGCTGCAACGCAGCGCTGAATCCATGCCCACGCTGGCAGCGCGCTTTGCTGAAAACAGCCAGCGCGTGCAGCAGCTGACTTTTCATGTTGGTGAAGAGTTATTAGTGGACCTTTCCCGCCAGCAGGTGTGCCCTGCTGTGCTGCAACAGCTGTGCGAGCTGGCCCGGCACATGAATCTGCCTGCGGCCATTGCCGGCCTGTTTGCCGATAACCAGTTTAATCCCACCGAGCAACGCGCCGTGCTACATACCGCATTGCGTATGCCCGCCGATGCCGTACTTGAGCATAAGGGCGTGAATGTGGTGCCTGCGGTGCACGCCGAGCTGGCCAAGATGCGCCGCTTTTGTGAGCAAGTGCATTCGGGCGAGTGGCATGGCTTTACCGGCCTGGCCATCACCGATGTGGTGAACATTGGCATTGGCGGCTCCGACCTGGGCCCGGCCATGGTATGCGAAGCGCTTAAGCCCTATTGCACCACCGGCATTCGCGCGCATTTTGTCTCGAATATTGACCCGGCGCATTTAGCCACCACCCTTGACCAGCTTAACCCGGCCACCACTTTGTTTGTGGTGTCGTCCAAAAGCTTTGGCACCGACGAGACCATGTCTAACGCGGTGGCTGCCCGCCAGTGGCTGCTGAGTGCCTGTGGTGATGAGAGCCTGATTCAGCAGCATTTTGTGGCGGTGTCTACCAATCACCGCAAGGTGGTGGAGTTTGGCATTGCGGCCGAGAACATGTTTACCTTCTGGAGCTGGGTAGGCGGACGCTTTTCTTTGTGGTCTGCCATTGGCCTGCCCATTACTCTGGCGGTGGGCTTTGAGCGCTTTGAAGAGCTGCTGGCCGGTGCCCATGCCATGGATGAACACCTGCGCACCACGCCCCTTGAGCAGAACATTCCG
>NZ_JAWJBK010000016.1:0-71284 GCF_032842915.1 Oceanimonas sp. CAM02 | reverse complement strand
GCCGGGCTCCATCACTCCGCACACCGACTTCGAATCCGAAGTATACGTACTGTCCAAAGACGAAGGCGGCCGTCACACTCCGTTCTTCAAAGGCTACCGTCCTCAGTTCTACTTCCGTACTACTGACGTGACCGGTACCATTGAACTGCCGGAAGGCGTTGAAATGGTCATGCCCGGCGACAACATCAAGATGGACGTAAACCTGATTGCTCCCATCGCGATGGAAGAAGGTCTGCGTTTCGCTATCCGTGAAGGTGGCCGTACCGTTGGTGCTGGTGTAGTAGCCAAAATCATCGAGTAATAGCGCTTACAATCGCGTCACAAAGCCCCTATAATAGGGGCTTTGTTGTATTAGGGGCGTAGTTCCAATTGGTAGAACGGCGGTCTCCAAAACCGACGGTTGGGGGTTCGAGTCCCTCCGCCCCTGCCACTTACCTCGCCGTCGGCGGGGTTTTTGCGTCTGTAACAGACTCGGAATATTTAGACAGGTAGCTTATGAGTGCAAATACCGAGAGCCAGGGCGGGGCAAAAGATACCCTGCTGTGGGGTCTGGTTTTCATTATTCTGATTGCGGCCGTGGTCGGCAATTATTACTACAGTGAGCAGGCGGTCTATATTCGTGCTGCCGGTGTGGTGGTGGCTGTTGGTATTGCCGGTCTGCTGGCATACCAGACCAAAAAGGGCCAGAGCAGTTTTGCCTTTGCCCGTGAGTCGCGCCTTGAAATGCGCAAGGTTGTCTGGCCCACCCGCCAGGAAGGCATTCAGACCACACTTATTGTACTGGCCGTGACCGCTTTGGTGGGCCTGTTTCTGTTTTTGCTGGATGGCCTGCTGGTATGGCTGGTCAACCTGGTTACCGGAGTATAAGGATTCACCATGTCAGAACAAAGAATGCGTTGGTATGTGGTCCAGGCGTTTTCCGGATATGAAGGCCGTGTAGCCAAGTCGCTGCGTGAACATATCAAGATGCACGGCATGGAAGATCAGTTTGGCGAAGTGCTGGTGCCCACTGAAGAAGTAGTGGAAATCCGTGCCGGCCAGAAGCGCAAGAGTGAGCGCAAATTCTTTCCCGGTTATGTGCTGGTGCAGATGCAGATGAATGATGGCACCTGGCACCTGGTGCGCAGCATTCCTCGTGTTATGGGCTTTATCGGCGGCACGCCCGAGCGTCCGGCGCCGATTTCCGACAAGGAAGCCGATGCTATCCTGAACCGTTTGCAGGATGCGGTAGACAAGCCGAAACCGAAAACCCTGTTTGAGCCCGGCGAAGTGGTGCGGGTGTCCGACGGTCCCTTTGCCGATTTCAACGGCGTGGTGGAAGAAGTGGATTACGAAAAAAGCCGCCTGAAAGTGTCTGTGCTTATTTTTGGCCGCTCTACCCCGGTGGATCTGGAGTTCGGTCAGGTCGAAAAAACCTGAGCATAATTCGAGCGAAGCTCTTGAGAAGGGCGGCAAATTGCACTACAATTTGCCGCCCTTTTATTGTTGGGGAGCCGTTAGAGGAGTATTGCTCCGAGGCGCTAACACCCATTTTTGAGGTAATTATCAATGGCTAAAAAAGTACAAGCGTACATCAAGCTGCAGGTTGCAGCTGGTGCAGCTAACCCGAGCCCGCCCGTAGGTCCTGCTCTGGGTCAGCACGGTGTTAACATCATGGAATTCTGTAAAGCGTTCAACGCCCGTACAGAAAGCCTGGAAAAGGGTTCTCCGATCCCGGTTGTTATCACCGTATACAGCGACCGTTCCTTCACCTTTGAAACCAAGACTCCTCCTGCTGCCTTCCTGCTGAAGAAAGCTGCTGGTGTTAAATCCGGTTCCGGTGAACCGAACAAGAACAAGGTTGGTACTCTGACCCGCGCTCAGCTGGAAGAAATTGCCGGCATCAAAGCGCCGGACATGACCGGTGCTGACGTTGACGCCCGCGTGCGTTGCCTCGAAGGTTCTGCCCGTTCCATGGGCCTGGTAGTGGAGGGCTGAGACAATGGCTAAACTGACCAAGCGTATGCGTACCATCCGTGAGCGTGTAGATGCCACTCGCGAGTACGAAATCAATGAAGCCATCGCCCTGCTGAAAGAACTGGCCACTGCCAAGTTTGTTGAAAGCATCGACGTTGCCGTTAACCTGGGCATCGACGCTCGTAAATCCGACCAGAACGTTCGTGGTGCCACTGTACTGCCCCACGGCACCGGTCGTGACGTACGCGTTGCCGTGTTCACTCAGGGTGCCAACGCCGAGGCCGCCAAGGCTGCCGGTGCTGACCTGGTGGGCATGGAAGACCTGGCCGAGCAAGTTAAAGCCGGTGAGCTGAACTTCGACGTGGTTATCGCGTCTCCCGACGCCATGCGCGTTGTGGGTATGCTGGGCCAGATCCTTGGCCCGCGCGGCCTGATGCCGAACCCCAAGGTTGGCACAGTAACCCCGAACGTTGCCGAAGCCGTGCAAAATGCCAAGGCGGGTCAGGTGCGCTACCGTAACGACAAGAACGGTATCATCCATACCACCATCGGCAAGGCTGACTTTGACGCTGAACAGCTGAAAGGCAACCTGGAAGCCCTGCTGGGTGCGCTGAAGCGTGCCAAGCCGGCCTCTTCCAAAGGCCAGTACATCAAGAAAGTCAGCCTGTCCACCACCATGGGTGCAGGTCTGACTGTTGATCAGGCTGGTCTTGACGCTTAATTAAGCATTTACAAGGCGCGGGGTTTTTCGTAAGATCTTGCGCCTTGTTATTTGGTTGGGGGCTTCGACTCCCGTCCAAGACCGCTGGAGCCGTAAGGCTTAATGTTCCAGCGTAGATGGTGCCGGGACCCAGTTAGAAAGCAGAAAAATTTTCCTTTCTTCTGGAATTCGCCACCTTGGTGCCTCTGAACAGAGGCGTGTGTTTAATCTGGGAATTTCCCAGGTGGAATCCAGGAGTTTAGCCAATGGCATTAAGACTCGACGACAAAAAAGCAATTGTTGCTGAAGTCAACGAAGCTGCCAAGGGCGCCCTGTCTGCAGTTGTTGCCGATTCTCGCGGCGTAACTGTGGCTGCCATGACCACTCTGCGCAAGCAAGCCCGTGAAAACGGTATCTACCTTAAGGTAGTCCGTAACACTCTGGCTCGCCTGGCAGTGGAAGAGACCAGCTACGAATGTCTGAAAGACGTATTCGTTGGTCCTACTTTGATCGCATTCTCTAACGAGCATCCCGGTGCGGCTGCTCGTCTGTTCAAAGATTTTGCTAAAGAACAGAAAGAGTTTGAGGTGAAAGGTCTGGCTTTCGAGGGCGAATTTATCCCTGCGGCCGACATTGACCGCCTCGCCACGCTGCCGACTTACGACGAAGCAATTGCGAAGCTGATGGCGACCATGAAAGAAGCCTCCGCTGGCAAGCTGGTTCGTACCTTTGCTGCCCTGCGCGACAAGAAAGAAGCCGAAGCCGCCTAAGGCGCGTTTGGCTGCTTGATTACCGTATACTTCAGAACATTAGGAATTTGAGTCATGTCTATCACTAAAGACCAAATCATCGAAGCCGTTGCAGAAATGTCTGTAATGCAGGTTGTTGAACTGATCGAAGCTATGGAAGAGAAGTTCGGCGTTTCTGCCGCTGCTGCTGTTGCTGTAGCTGGCGACGCCGGTGCTGCTGCTGCTGAAGAGCAGACCGAGTTCGACGTAATCCTGACCGGTGCCGGCGCTAACAAAGTTGCCGTTATCAAAGCCGTTCGTGGCGCTACCGGCCTGGGCCTGAAAGAAGCCAAAGGTCTGGTTGAGTCCGCCCCGGCTGCGATCAAAGAAGCTCTGAGCAAAGGCGAAGCCGAAGCTCTGAAGAAAGAACTCGAAGAAGCCGGTGCTTCTGTTGAGCTCAAATAAGCTAGACTATAGCTTAGCGGCCTGAGCAATCGGGCTAGGGCTGGTGAATCTTTATTCACCGGCCCTTTTGCGCTGTGGGATGAGAGGAATTTTCACCTCGTTTTAGCCTCTCGTTGTTCCAGCCACCGAGTGTTGTCGAGACATTCGGCCAATAAGAAACGATGTTATCAGAGCTGTCCCATTTGGGCAGAGTGGGTCACTTATCAGCGAGCTGAGGAACCCTATGGTTTACTCTTATACAGAGAAAAAACGCATTCGTAAGGACTTCGGTAAGCGTGACCAGGTCTTGGACACGCCTTACCTGCTGTCAATCCAGCTTGACTCCTTCAAACAGTTTATTGAAGCAGATCCTCAGGGCGAGTACGGTCTGGAAGCGGCTTTCCGCAGCGTTTTCCCTATCACTAGCTATTCTGGCACTGCCGAGCTGCAGTATGTCAGCTATCGTCTGGGTGAGCCCGTATTTGACGTGCAGGAATGTCAAATCCGTGGCGTGACCTACTCGGCGCCGTTGCGCGTCAAGTTGCGTATGGTCCTGTACGACAGAGAGGCTGCGGCCGGTACTGTCAAGGACATCAAAGAGCAAGAAGTCTACATGGGCGAAATCCCGCTCATGACTGAGAACGGTACCTTTGTTATTAACGGTACCGAGCGGGTAATCGTCTCCCAGCTGCACCGCAGCCCGGGTGTGTTTTTCGATCACGATCGCGGCAAGACCCACTCCTCCGGTAAGGTCCTGTATAACGCCCGCGTGATCCCTTACCGTGGTTCCTGGCTCGATTTTGAATTCGATCCTAAAGACAACCTGTTTGTCCGGATTGACCGTCGCCGCAAGCTGCCGGCGTCTATTATTCTGCGTGCCCTGGACTTCACCACTGAAGACATACTGTCGACCTTCTTTGAAACTACCCGTTTTGAAGTGATCGACGGCAAGCTGATGATGGAGCTTAAGCCCGAGCGTCTGCGGGGCGATACGGCTTCCTTTGACATTATGGTTGACGGCGAAGTACTGGTGGAAACCGGTCGTCGCATTACTGCACGCCATATTCGTCAGCTGGAAAAAGCCGGCGTTGAGCAGCTGGAAGTACCGGTTGAATATGCCGTTGGTAAAGTGGCCGCCAAGGATTACATCAACGCCGATACCGGCGAAGTGATTGTGGCTGCCAACAGCGAGCTTAGCCTGGAAACCATGGCCAATCTGTCTGTGGCCGGCATCAAGCAGTTCGAGACCCTGTTCACCAACGAACTGGATCACGGCGCTTACATGTCCGAGACCCTGCGTATCGATTCCGCCACCAACCGCCTTGAAGCGCTGGTGGAAATCTATCGCATGATGCGTCCGGGCGAGCCGCCCACCCGCGAAGCCGCCGAGACCCTGTTCGAAAACCTGTTCTTCAGCGATGATCGTTATGATCTGTCTACCGTTGGCCGCATGAAGTTCAACCGTCGTTTGCTGCGTGAAGAGCTGAATGGTCCGGGTACCCTGACCAAGTCCGACATTGTCGACGTCATGAAGCAGCTGATCGCCATTCGTAACGGTAACGACGAAGTCGACGATATCGATCACCTGGGTAACCGCCGCATTCGCTCCGTGGGCGAAATGGCCGAAAACCAGTTCCGTGTAGGTCTGGTTCGTGTTGAGCGCGCAGTGAAAGAGCGTCTGTCTCTGGGCGATTTGGATACCCTGATGCCGCAGGATCTGATCAACGCCAAGCCGATCAGCGCCGCGGTGAAGGAATTCTTCGGTTCCAGCCAGTTGTCCCAGTTTATGGATCAGAACAACCCGCTGTCCGAAGTGACTCACAAGCGTCGTATTTCGGCTCTGGGCCCGGGCGGTCTGACCCGTGAGCGCGCCGGCTTTGAGGTGCGGGACGTACACCCGACCCACTATGGTCGTCTGTGCCCCATCGAGACCCCAGAAGGCCCGAACATCGGTCTGATCAACTCGCTGTCCTGCTACTCCCGCACCAACGAGTACGGTTTCCTCGAGACCCCGTACCGCCGTGTGGTGGATGGTCGAATCACCGATGAAGTGGATTACCTGTCTGCCATCGAGGAAGGTCACTTCGTGATCGCCCAGGCCAACGCCGCCATCGATGAAGAAGGTCGTCTGCTTGATGAGCTGGTACCGTCCCGTCACAAGGGCGAAGCCACTTACATGAACGCCGATCAGGTTCAGTATATGGACGTGAGCCCGCAGCAGATTGTGTCTGTGGCTGCTTCACTGATCCCGTTCCTGGAACACGATGACGCCAACCGGGCACTGATGGGCTCGAACATGCAACGTCAGGCCGTGCCGACCCTGAAGGCGGACAAGCCGCTGGTAGGTACCGGTATTGAGCGCGCCGTGGCCGTTGACTCCGGCGTAACCGCCGTGGCCAAGCGTGGCGGTGTGGTTGACTACGTTGACGCGTCCCGCATCGTGGTGAAGGTGAACGAGGAAGAGATGCTGCCCGGCGAAGCCGGTATCGACATCTACAACCTGACCAAGTACACCCGTTCCAACCAGAACACCTGTATTAACCAGCGTCCCTGCGTGATGCCGGGTGAGCGGGTGATCAGCGGTGACGTACTGGCCGACGGCCCGTCTACCGACCTGGGTGAACTGGCGCTGGGTCAGAACCTGCGCGTGGCCTTTATGCCCTGGAACGGCTACAACTTCGAAGACTCCATTCTGCTCAGCGAGCGGGTGGTGATGGAAGATCGCCTGACCACCATTCATGTGCAGGAACTGTCCTGTATCTCCCGCGACACCAAACTGGGTCCGGAAGAGATCACTGCCGACATTCCCAACGTGGGTGAAGCCGCCCTGAACAAGCTGGATGAGTCCGGTATTGTGTATGTGGGTGCGGAAGTGAAGCCCGGTGACATTCTGGTAGGTAAGGTAACGCCCAAGGGCGAAACCCAGCTGACCCCGGAAGAGAAACTGTTGCGTGCCATCTTCGGTGAGAAGGCGTCTGACGTTAAAGACTCTTCCCTGCGCGTGCCCAACTCTGTGTACGGTACCGTGATCGACGTTCAGGTCTTTACCCGTGACGGCGTCGAGAAGGACAAGCGTGCTCAGGACATTGAGCACATGCAGCTCAAGCAGGCCAAGAAAGATCTGACCGAAGAATTCAGCATTCTGGAAGACGGCATTTTCGCCCGTGCCCGCTCTGTGCTGACTGCGGCCGGCATGAGTGCCGACAAGGTCGCCAAACTGGCCCGGGAAAAACTGCTGGAGCAGGCCCTGGACGACGAAGGCAAGCAGATTGAGCTGGAGCAGATCGCCGAGCAGTACGCCGAGCTGAAGGCCGACTTCGACAAGAAGTTCGAGAACAAGCGTCGCAAGATCACTCAGGGCGACGATCTGGCACCCGGCGTGCTGAAGATCGTTAAAGTGTACCTGGCCGTTAAGCGTCGTATTCAGCCCGGTGACAAGATGGCTGGTCGTCACGGTAACAAGGGTGTGGTATCCACCATTGTCCCGGTTGAAGACATGCCTCACGACGAGCAGGGCCGTCCGGTCGATATCGTGCTCAACCCGCTGGGTGTACCCTCGCGGATGAACATCGGTCAGATTCTGGAAACCCACCTGGGCCTCGCTGCCAAGGGTATCGGTGAAAAGATTGACCGCATGATCAAGGAGCAGCAGGAGCTGGCCCGTCTGCGCGAATTCATTCAGGAAGTCTACAATCTGGGTGACGGTGTTCGTCAGAAAGTGGATCTGTCTACCTTCTCCGACGACGAAGTGCGCGTACTGGCCAATAACCTGCGCAACGGCATGCCCATTGCCACGCCGGCGTTTGACGGTGCCCGCGAGCATGAAATCAAGCGTCTGCTGAAGCTGGCTGACCTGCCCGAGTCCGGTCAGATCCGCCTGTTCGACGGCCGTACCGGTAACGCTTTTGAGCGTCCGGTGACCGTGGGCTATATGTACATGCTGAAGCTGAACCACCTGGTGGACGACAAGATGCACGCCCGTTCTACCGGTTCCTACAGTCTGGTCACCCAGCAGCCGCTGGGCGGTAAGGCCCAGTTTGGTGGTCAGCGCTTCGGTGAGATGGAAGTGTGGGCACTGGAAGCTTACGGTGCCGCCTACACCTTGCAGGAAATGCTGACCGTCAAGTCGGACGATGTAAATGGCCGTACCAAGATGTACAAGAACATAGTGGACGGCGATCACCGCATGGAGCCGGGCATGCCCGAGTCCTTCAACGTACTGCT
Organism: Oceanimonas sp. CAM02; assembly: GCF_032842915.1. Lineage (NCBI taxonomy): Bacteria > Pseudomonadati > Pseudomonadota > Gammaproteobacteria > Aeromonadales > Aeromonadaceae > Oceanimonas > Oceanimonas sp. CAM02. Next base: position 63,232 of record NZ_JAWJBK010000016.1, on the reverse strand, counting down.
GAAGGAAATCCGCTCCCTGGGTATCAACATCGAGCTGGAAGAAAATTAAGGCATCAGACTGCCTCGGAAATAACGGTGCCCCTCGCTTGTTAACAGGGTGGGGCACCCAGGTAGAACTCCTCACAGGAGACTAACGTGAAAGACTTGCTTAAGTTTTTGAAAGCGCAGAACAAGACTGAAGAGTTTGACGGTATCAAAATCGGTCTGGCCTCGCCCGACATGATCCGCTCTTGGTCCTTTGGCGAAGTCAAAAAGCCTGAGACCATCAACTACCGTACCTTCAAGCCGGAGCGTGACGGCCTTTTCTGCGCCCGGATCTTTGGTCCGGTCAAGGACTATGAGTGTTTGTGCGGCAAGTACAAGCGTCTCAAGCACCGTGGCGTGATCTGTGAAAAGTGCGGCGTTGAAGTGACCCAGACCAAGGTGCGCCGTGAGCGCATGGGCCACATTGAGCTGGCCAGCCCGGTTGCCCACATCTGGTTCCTGAAGTCGCTGCCGAGCCGTATCGGCCTGCTGCTGGACATGACCCTGCGCGATATCGAGCGGGTGCTGTATTTTGAGTCCTATGTAGTGATCGAGCCGGGCATGACCAGCCTGGAGCGTGGTCAGATGCTGTCTGAAGAACAGTATCTGGACTCGCTGGAAGAGTGGGGTGACGAATTCGACGCCAAGATGGGCGCCGAAGCCGTGCTGTCTTTGCTGCGTGATATTGATCTTGAAGGCGAGATCAACACCATGCGCGAAGAGCTGGATCAGACCAACTCCGAAACCAAGCGCAAGAAGATCACCAAGCGCCTCAAGCTGATGGAAGCTTTCCATTTCTCCGGCAACAAGCCCGAGTGGATGGTGATGACAGTGCTGCCGGTGCTGCCGCCGGATCTGCGTCCGCTGGTACCCCTGGACGGTGGCCGCTTTGCGACCTCCGATCTGAACGATCTGTACCGCCGGGTGATCAACCGGAACAACCGTCTGAAGCGCCTGCTGGATCTGGCCGCGCCCGATATTATCGTGCGCAACGAAAAGCGCATGCTGCAGGAATCGGTAGACGCCCTGCTGGATAACGGCCGTCGTGGCCGCGCCATCACCGGCTCCAACAAGCGCCCGCTGAAGTCCCTGGCCGACATGATCAAGGGGAAACAGGGTCGTTTCCGTCAGAACCTGCTGGGTAAGCGCGTCGACTACTCCGGTCGTTCCGTTATTACCGTGGGTCCGACCCTGCGTCTGCATCAGTGCGGTCTGCCCAAGAAGATGGCGCTGGAGCTGTTCAAGCCCTTCATCTACGGCAAGCTGGAAACCCGCGGCCTGGCCACCACCATCAAGGCGGCCAAGAAAATGGTTGAGCGGGAAGAGGCTGTGGTGTGGGATATCCTCGATGAGGTGATCCGTGAGCATCCGGTACTGCTGAACCGTGCGCCTACCCTGCACCGTCTGGGTATTCAGGCGTTTGAGCCGGTACTGATCGAAGGTAAGGCCATTCAGCTGCACCCCCTGGTGTGTGCGGCCTATAACGCCGACTTCGACGGTGACCAGATGGCGGTACACGTGCCGCTGACCCTGGAAGCCCAGCTCGAAGCCCGTGCGCTGATGATGTCTACCAACAACATTCTGTCTCCCGCCAACGGCGAGCCGATCATTGTTCCGTCTCAGGACGTGGTACTGGGTCTGTATTACATGACTCGCGACAAGATCAACGCCAAGGGCGAAGGTATGCTGCTGACCAGTGCCAAGGAAGCCGAAAAGGTTTACCGTGCCGGTCACGCCGAGCTGCATGCCCGGGTCAAGGTGCGCATTACCGACTTTGAAAAAATGGAAGACGGTACCCTGGTAGAAAAAACTGCGATTCGCGATACCACTATTGGCCGGGCCATTCTGAGTCTGATCGTGCCCAAAGGTATGCCTTTCAGCATGATCGATCAGGCCATGGGCAAGAAGCAGATCTCTCGTCTGCTGAACGGCTGCTATCGTATGCTGGGTCTGAAAGACTCTGTTATTTTCGCCGACCAGCTGATGTATACCGGTTTCCACTACGCCACTCTGTCTGGTGTGTCTGTCGGCATTAACGACATGGTGATTCCGGATGCCAAGAAACACATCATTGATGAAGCCGAAGCCGAAGTAACCGAGATTCAGGATCAGTTCCAGTCTGGTCTGGTCACCGCCGGTGAGCGTTACAACAAGGTTATCGATATCTGGGCCAGTGCCAACGAGCGCGTGTCCAAGGCGATGATGGAAAACCTGTCGAAAGATGCCGTTATTAACCGTGACGGTGAAGAAGAGCTGCAGGACTCCTTTAACAGTATCTTTATGATGGCCGACTCCGGTGCCCGGGGTAGTGCTGCCCAGATCCGTCAGCTGGCGGGTATGCGTGGTCTGATGGCCAAGCCGGATGGCTCCATCATTGAAACGCCGATTATTGCGAACTTCCGTGAAGGTCTGAACGTACTGCAGTACTTCATCTCGACTCACGGTGCCCGTAAGGGTCTGGCCGATACCGCACTGAAAACCGCCAACTCCGGTTACCTGACCCGTCGTCTGGTAGACGTGGCCCAGGATCTGGTGATCACTACCGACGATTGTGGTACCCACGAAGGTCTGTGGATGATGCCGCTGATTGAAGGTGGTGACGTGGTTGAGCCCCTGCGTGAGCGGGTGCTGGGCCGGGTGGTTGCGGAAGACGTGATCAAGCCTGCCTCTGACGGCGAAATTCTGGTAGCCCGCAACACGCTGCTCGACGAGAAACTGTGTGACCTGCTGGAAGACAGCTCGGTAGACCGGGTGAAAGTACGCTCCGTTATTACCTGTGATAACGATCACGGCGTCTGTGCTCACTGTTACGGTCGTGACCTGGCTCGTGGCCATCTGGTTAACCAGGGCGAAGCAGTCGGTGTTATTGCTGCCCAGTCCATCGGTGAGCCGGGTACCCAGCTGACCATGCGTACCTTCCACATTGGTGGTGCGGCATCGCGGGCAGCGGCGGAAAGCAGCATTCAGATCAAGCACAGCGGTACCGTCAAGCTGCAGAATGCTCAGACCGTTACCAATATGGACGGCAAGACCGTTATCGTGTCCCGCTCTTCCGAGCTGACCATTATCGACGAGATGGGTCAGACCCGGGAAAACCACAAGGTACCTTACGGTGCCCTGCTGGAGCAGCCGGACGGCGGTCAGGTGCAGGCTGGTCAGGTGGTAGCCAACTGGGATCCGCACACTCATCCCATCATTACCGAAGTGGCGGGCCGGGTTAAGTTTATCGACATGATCGACGGCGTGACCATCAGCCGTCAGACCGATGAACTGACCGGTCTGTCCAGCATCGTCGTGATGGACGTGAACGAGCGTCCCAGCTCCGGTAAAGAGCTGCGGCCCACTGTGAAACTGGTGGACGACGCCGGCAAGGACGTGTTTATTCCCGACACCGACCTGTCTGCCATGTACTTCCTGCCCGGCCGCGCCATCGTGAGCCTGGAAGACGGTGCTCAGGTAAACGTGGGTGATGCGGTGGCCCGTATTCCGCAGGAATCCGGCGGTACCAAGGACATCACCGGTGGTCTGCCGCGTGTTGCGGATCTGTTCGAAGCCCGTCAGCCGAAAGAGCCGGCCATTCTGGCCGAAGTCTCCGGTACCATTTCCTTCGGCAAGGAAACCAAAGGCAAGCGCCGTCTGGTGATCACGCCGCTGGAAGGAGGCGATGCCTACGAAGAGATGATTCCGAAGTGGCGTCACCTCAACGTGTTTGAAGGTGAAAAGGTTGAGAAGGGCGAAGTACTGGCCGACGGTCCTGAGTCTCCGCACGATATTCTGCGTCTGCGTGGCATCAGCCCGGTAGCGAACTATATCGTTAACGAGGTGCAGGAGGTTTACCGTCTGCAGGGCGTTAAGATCAACGACAAGCACATTGAAACCGTGGTTCGTCAGATGTTGCGTCGTGCCGAGATCATGGACGCCGGTGATTCCGACTTTATCACTGGTGAACAGGCCGAAGTGGTTCGCATCCGTCAGGCTAACCGTGCTCTGGAAGCCGAAGGCAAGCGTACCATTGCTTACCGTCATGTTCTGATGGGTATTACCAAGGCGTCTTTGAGCACCGAGTCCTTTATCTCGGCGGCGTCTTTCCAGGAAACCACCCGCGTACTGACCGAAGCGGCCGTGGCTGGCAAGGTAGACGATCTGCGTGGTCTGAAAGAGAACGTGATTGTGGGTCGTCTGGTACCGGCTGGTACCGGTTTTGCCTACCATCAGAAGCGTCAGGCCCGCCGTCAGCCAGAGCAGCCAGTGAAAATCTCTGCCGATGAAGCAGAGCAGAGCCTGGCCGATCTGCTGAACGCCGGTAACACTGGTGAATAAGCAGTAACTAACTCGCTGATAAGACAAGGGCTTCCGCAAGGAAGCCCTTTTTTATTGGTAAGCATATTTGGATATTCCTTTAATGCATAAAAAATCACCCTTTATTCTTTATTGTTAAGTATAAATATGGCTTAAGCTGTATCCACTCTGGAAAAGTGGAAGGCAATGTCATGCTTTTAAAAGAACTTGCGGCGGCCGCCAGCCCGCTGAACGAACAACAGGTGCACAAGCTCACTCAGGTGGCGGCCGAGCTCAACGCCACTCAGCTGGCCTGGGTCAGCGGTTATTTTTACGGCATCAGCCAGCACGGCCAGACCATTGCGGCTGCTCCCACTGCCGCTGTGGCGGCTCAGCCCGCAGGCAAGCTGACGATTCTCTACGCCTCGCAAACCGGCAACGCCAAAGGGGTGGCCGAGACCCTCAAGGCCCAGGCTGATGCCAGCGGCATTGCCGCCGAGCTGTATAATGTTGCCGACTACAAAATCAAGCAGCTCAAGAAAGAAACCCATGTGATCATTGTGGCCAGCACCAACGGTGAGGGCGAAGCGCCCGATGATGCCATTGAATTCCACAAGCAGCTGAAGTCCGGCAAGGCCGGCAAGCTGGATGGCCTGAGCTACGGCGTGATTGGCCTGGGTGATTCTTCTTATGAATTCTTCTGCCAGACCGGCAAGGACTTTGATGAATATCTCAGCAAGGCCGGTGCCAAGCCGCTGCTGGCCCGTCTTGACTGTGATGTGGACTATGAAGGCCCGGCCGCCGAGTGGAGCCAGTCCGCCTTTGAACTGCTCAAGGATGCCCTGGCCGGTGAGGCCGCCAATGAAGTGATCCCGGGCACTCCCGCCACTCAGGGGGTCGCCAGCCTGTACAGCAAGAAGAATCCTTTTGCCGCCGAGCTGTCCACCAATCAGAAAATTACCGGCCGGGATTCTGACCGGGATGTGCGCCACATTGAGATTTCCCTGGAAGACTCGGGTCTGACCTACCAGCCCGGTGATGCGCTGGGCGTGTGGTTCAGCAACGACGAGGCGCTGGTCGATGGCTTGCTGCAACTGGTGGAGCTGTCCGGCGATACCGAAGTCAAGGTGGAAGACAAGACTCTGTCCCTGCGCGAGGCGCTGATCAACCACTACGAGCTGACTCAGGGTTATGCCAGCTTTGTGCAGACCTATGCCGAGCTGTCCGGCTCTGCCGCTCTGAAGGCGCTGTTGGACGACAAGGCCGCATTGCGCGAGTACTGTGCCAACCATCAGATTAAGGACATTATCGCCGGGCAGCCGGTGGCGCTGACCGCCGAGCAACTGCAGAGTGCCCTGCGTAAACTGACGCCGCGGCTGTACTCCATTGCCTCCTCCCAGGCGGAAGTAGACGAGGAAGTGCACCTGACCGTGGGGGTGGTACGTTTTGACCATGACGGACAGCCCCGTGCCGGTGGTGCCTCTTCCTACCTGGCCGACCGGCTGGAAGAAGGCGGCAAGGTGCGGGTGTTCGTGGAGCACAACGACAACTTCCGCCTGCCCGCCGACGACAACACCCCGGTGATCATGGTGGGTCCGGGCACCGGCATAGCGCCGTTCCGCGCCTTTATGCAGGAGCGGGATGACAGAGGTGCCGAGGGCAAAAACTGGCTGTTCTTCGGCAACCCGCACTTCACTCAGGACTTCCTGTATCAGCTGGAGTGGCAGCGCTACGTCAAATCCGGCCTGCTGGACAAAATCTCCCTGGCCTTCAGCCGGGATCAGGCCGAGAAAGTCTATGTGCAGCACAAGCTGAAGCAAGAGGGGGCCGAGGTCTATGCCTGGCTGGAGCAGGGCGCGCATTTCTATGTGTGTGGCGATGCCAACAAAATGGCTAAAGACGTGCATGAAGCCCTGATCGAACTGGTGGCTGAGCACGGCGGCAAGACCCGCGAACAGGCCGAAGATTATGTGGATGCGCTGCGCAGCGCCAAGCGTTACCAAAGGGATGTTTATTAAGATGAGCGAGCAAAAACTGTCTGACAACGAACGCCTCAAGCGCGAGAGTAATTTTCTGCGTGGCACCATAACGCAGGATTTGCAGGATCCGCTCACCGGTGGCTTTAACGGCGATAACTTTATGCTGATCCGCTTTCACGGCATGTATCAGCAGGACGACCGCGACATTCGCAACGAGCGTACCGCACAAAAGCTGGAGCCGCTGCACAATGTGATGCTGCGCGCCCGTCTGCCCGGTGGCATTATTAAGCCCGAGCAGTGGCTGACCATTGACAAGTTTGCCGCTGATCACACCATGTATGGCAGCATTCGCCTGACCACCCGCCAGACCTTTCAGTTTCACGGCGTGCTCAAGCGTGACATCAAGCTGATGCACCAGACCCTGAACAAGACCGGCATCGACTCCATCGCCACCGCCGGTGACGTGAACCGTAACGTGCTGTGCACCAGCAACCCGGTAGAGTCTGAGCTGCATCAGCAAGCCTACGAGTGGGCCAAGAAGATTTCCGAGCATCTGCTGCCCAAGACCCGGGCCTATGCCGAGATCTGGCTGGACGGCGAGCGGCTGGAAACCACCGACGAAGAGCCGATTCTGGGCTCCACCTATCTGCCGCGCAAGTTCAAGACCACTGTGGTGATCCCGCCGCACAATGACATTGATGTGCACGCCAACGATCTGAACTTTGTGGCCATTGCCGATAACGGCAAGCTGGTGGGCTTTAACGTGCTGGTGGGCGGTGGCCTGGCCATGACTCACGGCGACACCAATACCTATCCGCGCAAGGCCAGCGACTTCGGTTATATTCCGCTGGAGCACACCCTGGAGGTGGCCGCTGCTGTGGTCACCACTCAGCGTGACTGGGGCAACCGCTCCGAGCGCAAGAACGCCAAGACCAAATACACCCTGGAGCGGGTAGGCGTGGATGCGTTCAAGGAAGAAGTAGAAAAGCGCGCCGGCATTAAATTCGAGCCGGTACGCCCTTACGAATTCACCAGCCGCGGCGACCGCTTTGGCTGGGTGGAAGGCATAGACGGCAAGCACCACCTGACCCTGTTCATCGAAAACGGCCGCATTCTGGACTATCCGGGCAAGCCGCTGAAAACCGGCATGGCCGAGATTGCCAAAGTGCATCAGGGCGACTTCCGCCTGACCGCCAACCAGAACCTGATCATTGCCGGTGTACCCACCGAGCAGAAGGCGGAAATTGAAGCGCTGGCCCGTCAATACGGCCTGCTGGACGACAGCGTGTCTGAACAGCGGCAGAACTCCATGGCCTGTGTGGCGCTGCCCACCTGTCCGCTGGCCATGGCGGAAGCGGAGCGCTTCCTGCCGGAGTTCGTCACCGAGATCGAAGGCGTGCTGGCCAAGCACGGCGTGAATGATGACAGCATCATCTTCCGTGTGACCGGCTGCCCCAACGGCTGTGGCCGCGCCATGCTGGCGGAAATCGGTCTGGTGGGCAAGGCACCCGGTCGCTACAACCTGCACCTGGGCGGCAACCGGGAAGGCACCCGCATTCCGCGCATGTATAAGGAAAACATCACCGATCGCCAGATCCTGGAAGAGATCGACGGTCTGGTTGCCCGCTGGGCCGCCGAGCGTGAAACCGGTGAAGGCTTTGGTGACTTTGTGATCCGTGCCGGCATCATTGCGCCTGTGGTTGACTCCGCGAGGGATTTTTATGCAGTCTAATGTGTTGCCCGCTCTTGATGAGCTGACCGGCCTGTCCCGACAGCAGCAGGTCGAGGCCCTGGCGCCGCTCAATAAAGAGCTGGCGGCACTGAGCGCATTCGAGCGGGTGCGCTGGGCCCTGGACCATCTGCCGGGAGAGCCAGTGCTCTCCTCCAGTTTCGGTATTCAGGCGGCGGTGATGCTGCATCTGGTGACGCAGGCCAGGGCTGATATTCCGGTGATCCTTACCGATACCGGCTACCTGTTTCCGGAAACCTACCGCTTTATTGACGAGCTGACCGAGCGCCTGGGGCTCAACCTCAAGGTGTACCGGGCCGCCGAGTCCGCCGCCTGGCAGGAAGCCCGCCACGGCAAGCTGTGGGAGCAGGGGGTGGAAGGCATCAGCCGCTACAACCACCTGAACAAGGTGGAGCCGATGCAACGTGCGCTGCGTGAGCTGAACGCCGGCGTCTGGTTCTCGGGCCTGCGCCGCAGTCAGTCCGATACCCGTGAAGGGCTTGAGGTGCTGGGTATTCAGAACGGCCTGTTCAAGTTCCTGCCGATTATCGACTGGAGCAACAAGGACGTGCACTACTACCTGAAAGACCACGAGCTGCCGTATCACCCGTTGTGGGAACAGGGTTATGTGTCGGTGGGCGATGTGCACACCACCGCCAAGTGGGAGCCGGGCATGAGCGAAGCGGACACCCGCTTCAACGGCCTCAAGCGCGAATGCGGCCTGCACGAAATACCCGAGTCCGACGGCAGCGGTATTTGACCCCCTGAACCTGCAGCATCCGATGCAGGTCGAACAAGGAGCCGACTTCACGACACGCTTCGGTAAATGCTACTCACTAAAAAGCCTGCTGCGAACATATTCAATGTTCGGTCAGGCTTTTTAGTTCGTCACGGCGAGTAAACTCGCCCCATGAGCGCTCGGCAAATGTATCTGACCGCCATGGATGGCGGAAATGCCGAAAATGCAGGAGCAACTTTTCGGACCTGGCATTTGATCGGTCGTGAAGCCGCTCTCCTTGCCCTCCCTTTTAAGCGCTTTTGTAGCCGCCACTTTAGTCGGCGGGGCCTGTGAAACAGGCCAAAACTCCGGCCTCGAAATGGAATTACTCGTTCCCACGATCTGCGTGGGAATGCATAACCGTGCAGACAGCACCTCATTGTCACGAAGCAGCAGCAGGGATTGCCGTAGCCGACCGTCAAATGCCAGGGAAGGCATTTGCCGAGCACTACATGGATGTACTTGCAGCGTGTCGGCATAGGCAACCCTGCTGTGGCTTCGCAGTACAGTCCTAATGCGTTAAAAGCATAAAAAATCATTTTTTATTATTATACTGATATATGCCTGCCGGTTTATAGTTAGCCTGTCTATCGTTATTGTCGGAGCCGGCCATGGAACACCTGCCTCTTTTTATCAGCATTGAACAACGTCCCTGCCTGGTGGTAGGCGGCGGTGCCGTGGCCGCCCGCAAGGCCCGGCTGTTGCTGTCTCGCGGAGCCAGGCTGACCGTGGTGGCCCCCGAACTCTGCCCCGAGCTGGAACAACTGCTGCCGGAGTTTGAGTGGCGGCAGGCCGAGTTTGACGAAACGCATCTGCAGGATCATTTTCTGGTGGTGGCCGCCACCAGCAGCAAGGAAGTGAACGCCCGCGTCTATCAGCTGGCCAATCAGCGCGGCATTCTGGTCAACAAGGCCGATGACAGCAAGCGCTCGGCGGTGATCTTTCCGTCCGTGGTGGAGCGCTTTCCGCTGCAGCTGGCGCTCAGCACCGGTGGCAAGGCACCCTGGCTGGCCCGCCTGCTGCGGGCTCGTATTGATGCATTACTGCCGTCACACTGGGGCGCACTGGCAGAGGTGGCCGGCCGGTTGCGGGAGCGGGTGAAAAACAGTTTTGGCAGCAGCGAAGAGCGTCGTCGTTTCTGGGCCCGGGCTCAGGATGACGGCACCCTCAATGCTTACCTGAAACACGGTAACCTGGCGGCGGCAGAGCGCTGGCTGCAGCAGAAAGCGCAGCTGCCGTCACAAGGCGAAGTGATCCTGGTGGGGGCCGGCCCGGGCGACCCGGAACTGTTGACGGTCAAGGCGCTGAACGAGCTGCAGAAGGCCGATGTGGTGCTGTACGATCAACTGGTGTCGGATGAGATCATGGCGCTGCTCCGTCCTGAAGCGGAATTGATCCCGGTAGGCAAAAAGGCGGGTAATCACAGCGTGCCCCAGGATCAAATCAATCAGCTGCTGGTGGATCATGCGCTTGAAGGCAAGCGGGTGGTGCGTCTCAAGGGCGGCGATCCCTTTATGTTCGGCCGCGGCGCGGAAGAGCTGGAGACCCTGGTGGAAGCGGGCATTCGCTATCAGGTGGTGCCCGGCATTACCGCTGCCGCCGGTGCTACCGCCTATGCCGGCATTCCGCTGACCCACAGGGATCATGCTCAGAGTGCGGTATTTATTACCGGTCACTGCAAGAAGGATGGTGAAGAGCCGGACTGGGCCAGTCTGGCCAACAGCCGCCAGACCCTGGTGATTTACATGGGATTGATGCGCTCGGCGCATATTCAGCAGCGATTGATGGAGCATGGCTTAAGCGGTGCCACGCCGGTGGCGTTGATTGAGCGGGGCACCACTCAGCAACAAAAGCTGGTGCGTGGCACTCTGAATGAGCTTGGCGAGCTGGCAACTCAAGTGGAAAGTCCGGCGCTGATGGTAATTGGCTCAGTTACCTCACTGGCCGGCAAGCTGGGCTGGTTTCAGTCTCAGGCCGAGGTTGAAACCCTGCTCGATCGCGCTGTTTAAGCGCCTTTGTCCTGCTCCAGCTGGCCCAGCGGGGCCAGCAACTCCAGCACATCCGTTATATAGTCTGCCGGTGTGACTTCTGTCATCAGCGCGGCCAGCTCGTTGCCAATGCCGGTAAAACGGTAATACAGCAGCCGTACGCCTTTGCGCCGTGGGCTGAGTTTGAGCCGTCTGTCTCCCAGTATCAGGGTGAGCGGGTTGGCAGTGGTCAGCTCGCCCGACTCCAGCTCGGTCTGGTGTAATAATCCCAGTTCAAACAGCTGCATCAGGCCGGCAAAGGGCAGGCGATATTTTCCCGGAGTCAGCTTTTGCTGGCGCAGCCCCTGCCAGAGTCCTTTTTGCCGGTAACCCAGAAACAGCCGTAAATTGTCATCGCCAAAATGGCAGCCAAGCGCACTGGCCTTTTGCAGCAGCAGGGCGTCTTTTTGGGTCATACGCCGCAGGCAGGTGAGCGCCTGTACTGAACAACGGCCGGGCTGAGCAATTTCACGGGTCAGTATGCTGGCCCAGAACTGCTGCATGGCGCTGTGACGAATATTTTCTGCAAGACTCATGAAATGACTCAGCCAGTCAGGATCCGGCTCGCCCCCTACGTCGCTGCCGCATTGTTCATGAGCCAGGCGCATAATGGTTTCCAGATTCTTCTGGCGGGCGGCGTCTTCCAGCTGCTGCCGGATTCGGTAACGATCCCCAAAACTGTTGGGTGAGTCTCCGTGCAGCAAACCTGCCAGGCCTCGCTGTTCGGCCAGCTCGCGCAGTAAATGTTTACTGTTTTTTATCTTTGTATCCTGACTGAGTGTCTTGGTGATCATGAACGTCAATTCAGCTTGTTAATTATGTTTTCACCATGTTAAAATTCAGCTGCAACTTTTGAAAGGATCACCGAATGAAAAAAGACAAGTCCAGGATGACTTGGTTGCTTCTGTTCATTGGCTATGTCTCAAGCCTCGGGATCCTGGCCATCATGATATAGGGCAACCGGTTAATCTGTATACAAAAAAGGCTCGTTAAGAGCCATTTTGCCAACATTCATCAAAAACCGGCTGACCGCCACACCAATAAAAAAAGAGCACCGCAGTGCTCTTTTTTTATATCAGCAAGGCAGAATGATCAGGCCTTATTGTAACGCTCGGCGGAAGCCAGAATTTCGGCTTCAGCGGCGGCCTTGTCTTCCCAGCCTTCTACCTTCACCCACTTGCCGGCTTCCAGCTCTTTATAGCGCTCAAAGAAGTGTTTGATCTGGGCCTTGAGCAGCTCGGGCACGTCATTGATGTCCTGAATGTGCTCATATTCCTTGCTCAGCTTGCTGTGGGGAACGGCGATTACCTTGGCGTCTTCACCGGACTCGTCGGTCATTTTCAGTACGCCAACCGGACGGCAGCGGATCACTGAGCCGGGCACGAGGGGGTGAGGAGTGGGTACCAGCACGTCTACCGGATCGCCGTCCAGAGACAGAGTCTGGTTCACGTAGCCGTAGTTGCAGGGGTAGAACATGGGAGTGGCCATGAAACGATCCACAAACAGGGCACCGGTGTCCTTGTCTACTTCATATTTGATGGGATCGGCATTCTGAGGGATTTCGATTACCACATAGATATCTTCGGGCAGGCTCTTACCGGCCGGTACCAGGTTCAGGCTCATGACGTTTCCTTGTATATAGTTAGTTACGTATTTGTGAATCGAGTGTACCACCGCGGCCGCTTTGCATCTGTTATACAAATGGGTAACGGCGATGACAGGCAGGCATTATAACCGGCCTGTCGCGTGAATCACCAGAGCAGTGCCCAAAGAGCCGCCACATTGCTAGAATGGCTGCACTTTTTAAACGCCGAAGGCAGTCTCATGCATATTCATATTCTCGGTATTTGCGGCACTTTTATGGGCGGGCTGGCGGTGCTGGCCCGTCAGCTTGGCTACCAGGTCACCGGCAGTGACGCCAATGTTTATCCGCCCATGAGTACTCAGCTGGAGCAACAGGGGATCACGCTGATCGAAGGCTATGATTCAAGCCAGCTCGATCCAGTGCCGGATCTGGTGGTGATCGGCAACGCCATGAGCCGGGGCAATCCTTGTGTGGAAGCCGTGCTCAACCGGCGCATTCCCTATACCTCCGGTCCGCAGTGGCTGCTTGAGCATGTGCTGCAGGACCGCTGGGTACTGGCGGTGGCCGGCACTCACGGCAAAACCACCACTTCCGGCATGCTGGCGCATATTCTGGAAGACTGCGGCCTTGCGCCCGGCTTTTTGATCGGCGGCGTGCCCGGCAACTTTGAGGTTTCTGCCCGTCTTGGCAATGCACCTTTCTTTGTGATCGAGGCGGACGAGTACGATAGCGCCTTTTTCGACAAGCGATCCAAGTTTGTACACTACCGCCCCAGCACTCTGATCCTGAACAACCTTGAATTTGATCATGCGGACATCTTTCCCGATCTGGCGGCAATCCAGCGGCAGTTTCATCATCTGCTGCGCATGGTGCCCGGCCATGGTCGTATTCTGATGCCAACACATACACCGGCGCTGGACGCGGTGAAAAACATGGGCTGCTGGAGTGAGCTGGAATATGTGGGCGAGGGGGGCCGCTGGCGCGCCGAGCTGCTGGCGGGCGACGGCAGTCACTTTGCGGTCTGGCTCGATGATGAGCGGACAGGAGAGGTGAACTGGTCCTGCATGGGTCTGCATAATGTGAACAACGGCCTGATGGCGCTGGCCGCCGCCCGTCATGCCGGTGTGCCCGTGGCCGAAGCCATTGTCGCCCTGTGCGGCTTTGTGTCGCCCAAACGGCGCATGGAGCAAAAAGGCGAGGTGAACCGCATTCGAGTATGGGACGACTTTGCTCATCATCCCACCGCCATTGCCACCACCCTGGCCGGCCTGTGCGCCCGCAGCAAGGGCGGCCGGGTACTGGCGGTGCTGGAGCCCCGCTCCAACACCATGAAAATGGGCGTGCACCAGCAAGCGCTGGCAGACTCGCTGCAACAGGCCGATGTCACCTATCTGTTTCAGCCTTCCGGGCTTGAGTGGAATTTGCAGGCGGTGGCCGATGCCTGCCCTCAGGGCCGGGTGTTTGACGAGTTAAATGCATTGATAGCCGATCTGGTGCGCGAGGCCGAGGCTGGCGACGACATTCTGATCATGAGCAACGGTGGTTTTGGCGGTATTCATGACAAGTTGCTGGCGGCATTGGAGGCAAAGCATGGCTGAATATTCCCGACAGCAGCAAATCACTCTGGCCCTGAGCGGCGCGTCCGGTGCACCTTATGCGCTGTCTTTGCTGAAATGTCTGGTAGCGGCCGGTATGCAGGTGCATCTGCTGGTATCCAGCGCCGCCCGTGTGGTGTTAGCTACCGAGCAGGGTGAGCAGTGGCCGGGCAAACCGGAGCTGCTGGCCGATTATCTGTGCGAGCGCTATCAGGCCGGGCCCGGTCAGATTCGAGTGTATGGCAAGGAAGAATGGTTCTCGCCGGTGGCCTCCGGCTCAGGCGCTCCCCGGCGCATGGTGATCTGCCCCTGCTCCATGGGCACGGTGGCTTCCATTGCCAGCGGTGCGTCCGACAACCTGATCGAGCGCGCCGCCGATGTGGTGATCAAGGAAAAAGGCCAGTTGATTCTGGTGCCCCGCGAGTCGCCGTTATCCGAGATCCATCTGGAAAACCTGCTCAAACTGGCACGCATGGGCGTGACCATCATGCCGGCAGCACCGGGCTTTTATCATCAGCCCAAATCGATCGACGATCTGGTGGACTTTATGGTGGCACGGATCCTGGATCATCTGGGGCTGGATCAGGATCTGGTCAGCCGCTGGGGTTACGGATCAGAGCGAAGCTAGAACCCGGAAGCTGGAAGTAAAAACCAGTTGTCTGTAGGTACAGTGCAGTTCGTCGGCCAAAGCGCACTGCTTCTCCGGCACGCCGTGAACCCATCCATGGGGGCTCCACTGCGCCATCCATGGCGCAGAGGGCGCGACGAAGCAGACACCCTTTGTCCTCCTCAGAATGTGCTGGGGTGACTGTATGCAGGCGATGCCGAGGTTACTCGAAGTAGCAGTGGGGATTGCCGAAGCCGACCATAAAATGCCATGGATGGCATTTTCGAGCGTTACAGGGAAGTACTTGAAGCGTGTCGGCGGAGTGCAACCGCACTGATGCTTCGCGCTGCGTATCCGCGTTTGTGCACAGGTTTGGGAATTCCGCTAAAATACCGCTTTAATCACAGCCGGGTGTGATTCACCCGAATGGAGCAGTAACAATGAAACACCGAGTGGATGTGCTGATCGGCACCGATGAGGTCAATGCCAGAACTCAGGCGCTGGGCGAACAGATAAACAACCACTATCAGGGCGTTGATGAGGTCGTGATGGTGGGCCTGTTGCGGGGCTCCTGCATCTTTATGGCCGATCTGTGCCGCCATCTTACCGTGCCGGTGCGGCTCGACTTCATGACCGCCTCCAGCTACGGCAACAGCATGGACAGCAACCGGGATGTGCGCATTCTTAAAGATCTGGATGACGAGATTCACGGCAAGCATGTGCTGATAGTGGAAGACATCATCGACACCGGTTACACCCTGAGCAAGGTGAAGGAAATACTGACTCTGCGCAGCCCGGCCTCGCTCACCATTTGCACGCTGCTCGACAAACCCGAGCGTCGTGAAGCCCAGGTGCCGGTAGACTGGGTGGGCTTTACCATTCCCGATGAATTCGTGGTAGGTTATGGCATCGACTACGCACAACGTTACCGCAACCTGCCTTACATCGGCAAAGTGGTACCGCTGGAGTAGCGCGCTCTCTGTATTCCGACACTTAATTCCTTCATATGCCTGGTCCTTGCCCAGGCATATGTTTTTCGTTTGGAGAAAATATGACCAAAGCACTGGAAATTCAGGGCTTGCGCAAAACCTATGAGGGTGGTGTGGAAGCGCTCAAGGGAATAGATCTGAATGTGGAAGCGGGTGATTTTTACGCCCTGCTGGGCCCCAACGGAGCGGGAAAGTCCACGACTATCGGCATTGTTTCCTCGCTGGTGAACAAAACCGGCGGCACCGTAAAGGTATTTGGTCACGATATAGATACTGAGCTGGAGCAGGCCAAGTCCTGTATTGGTCTGGTGCCCCAGGAATTCAACTTTAATCAGTTTGAAAAAGTGCGCCAGATAGTGGTGAATCAGGCCGGGCTCTATGGTGTGGAGCGCAAGGAAGCTCTGGCCCGGGCCGAACGTTACCTGAAACAGCTGGATCTGTGGGACAAGCGGGATCTGCCGGCGCGTACTTTGTCCGGTGGCATGAAGCGCCGGCTGATGATAGCCCGTGCCCTGATGCATCAGCCCAAACTGCTGATCCTCGATGAGCCTACCGCCGGAGTGGATATCGAAATTCGCCGGGCCATGTGGGATTTTCTGAAAGAAATTAATGCTGAAGGTATCACCATTATTCTTACCACCCACTATCTGGAAGAGGCGGAGATATTGTGCCGCCATATCGGCATTATCGACAAGGGCCGGCTGGTGGAAAACACCACCATGAAGGGGTTGCTGGGCAAGCTCAATGTGGAAACCTTTATTCTCGATCTGGCTGCCGACTGTCGCGAGCCCTTTTTATCGGGTTTTAACTGGCAGATGACAGACGATCACACCCTGGAAGTGGAAGTAGCAAAAGAGCAGGGGCTGAATGGAGTGTTTGCTCAGCTGAATGAGCAGGGTATTCGTGTGCTGAGCATGCGCAACAAGGCCAACCGGCTGGAAGAATTGTTTGTAACACTGGTGGAGCAGGGGAGAAAAGCGTGAATACCAGACAATATTACATCGCCTTCAAAAGCATACTGCACCGGGAGATAGTGCGTTTTACCCGCATTTGGGTGCAGACCCTGGTGCCGCCAGCCATTACCATGACCCTCTATTTCGTGATTTTTGGCAACCTCATCGGCAGCCGTATCGGCGAGATGGGCGGCTATTCCTATATGGCCTTTATTGTGCCGGGTCTTATCATGATGTCGGTGATCACCAACTCCTACTCTAACGTCGCCTCGTCGTTTTTCAGCAGCAAGTTTCAGCGCAATATAGAAGAGCTGCTGGTGGCCCCGGTGCCCACCTATGTGATCATCGCCGGTTACGTTGGTGGCGGCGTGGTGCGGGGCCTGCTGGTGGGTCTGATTGTGAGTCTGGTATCGCTGTTTTTTGTGGATTTGCAGATAAGCCACCTGTTCAGCGTTATCTTTACTGTTTTTCTGACGGCTGTGCTGTTTTCTCTGGCCGGGCTGCTGAACGCCATTTTTGCCCGCTCCTTTGATGATATCAGCATTATTCCCACTTTTATTCTGACGCCGCTGACCTATCTGGGCGGGGTGTTCTACTCCATCGAGCTGCTGCCGGAGTTCTGGCAGGGCGTGTCTCATGCCAATCCTGTGCTCTATATGGTGAACGCCTTTCGTTATGGTTTTCTCGGCATCAGTGATGTGCCCCTGACCGTGGCCTACGGCATTATTATTGCCTTTATCGCTGCCTTCTACGGCGCGGCCTGGTACCTGATTCACACCGGCCGCGGCCTGCGGCACTGATCAGCAGGTGTCTGTAACGCCTGCGTAAACGGGCAAAGGGCACTGCTTCGCCGACACGCCGTGAACCCCTCCCTGGGGGCTCCGCTGCGCCCTCCCTGGCGCAGAGGGTGCGGCGAAGCAGACACCCTTTGTCCTTCTTGGACACTCGGAGCTGATTGGCAGCATGCAGGCAACGCCGATGTTGCCCGAAGCAGCAGTGGGGATTGCCGTAGCCGACCATAAAATGCCATGGATGGCATTTTCGAGCGTTCATGGGGCGAGCTTTGCTCGCCATGACGAATTAAAAAAGCCTGACCGAATATTAATTATGTTCGCAGCAGTCTTTTTTAGTGAGTGGCAATCAGTGAAGCGTGTCGGCGGAGCGCAACCGCATTGATGCTTCGTTGCACGACTTTTCCGGCTCGTTTAAGCAAAAAGGCAGCCAGTTGGCTGCATTTTGTTATTTACTGCGATGAAAGCCGATAATCAGGCCAGTTGCAGCGGAATGTTTTTGCTGGTGCGCACTATGTTGTTATCGGCATCCAGATAGACCAGGTTCGGGTCGTAAGATTCGATTTGCTGCTCGCTCATGGGCGCGTAGGCGCAGATAATGATACGGTCACCCACGGCGGCCTTGCGGGCAGCGGCACCGTTCAGGGAGATCATTTTCGAGCCACGCTCACCGGCAATGGCGTAGGTATGAAAACGCTCGCCGTTCTCGATGTTATAAATATCAATCTGCTCATATTCGCGAATATTCACTGCATCCAGCAGATCCTGATCAATGGCGCAGGAGCCTTCATAATTCAGCTCGGCGTGGGTAACCCGGGCCTGATGCAGCTTGCCTCTGAGCATAATGCGTTGCATGTCCATGTTTGCTTGTCTCCGTATCGTTAGCCGAGTGTGACGACCCGGTTGTCTATCAGTCTGGCCTTGCCCAGAAAGGCGGCCATTAAAATGACCACTGCCCGGCTGTGTTCATTCAGCGGGAGCAGGGTATCGGCATCTACCATATCGATGCCATCGGTGCGAAAACCGGCGTCATTCAGCCGGGCGCTGCCATCGGCAGCCAGCTGTTCAAGGTTACGTTCGCCGGCGGTCAGCCGTTCTGCCAGCCAGTTCATGGTGGCGGCAAGCATGGGTGCCAGTGCCCGTTCGGCCTCGGTCAGGTAACCGTTGCGTGAACTCAGCGCCAGGCCGTCGTCGGCGCGTACCGTGGGCACGCCAATAATGTCTACCGGCAGGTTCAGATCTGCAGTCATTTTACGGATCAGTGCCAGTTGCTGATAATCCTTTTCGCCAAAACAGGCCACATCGGGCTGCACCAGATTGAACAGCTTGCACACAACCGTGCTGACGCCGTCGAAATGGCCCGGGCGCAGCGCCCCTTCCAGTAC
Source organism: Oceanimonas sp. CAM02 (assembly GCF_032842915.1). Classification (NCBI taxonomy): domain Bacteria; kingdom Pseudomonadati; phylum Pseudomonadota; class Gammaproteobacteria; order Aeromonadales; family Aeromonadaceae; genus Oceanimonas; species Oceanimonas sp. CAM02. The sequence continues at coordinate 44,512 of NZ_JAWJBK010000016.1, read as the reverse complement.
TTCGGAAACACCTGGCACAACGACTTTGGTCTGTTGTTGCTGACCATGGGGGTACATCAGCTCGGGGGTGGGAGTAAACACCAGCTCGGCCAGCTCACCCAGGCGTTCGCAGTCTTGCTCCAGCGTGCGCGGATAGGCATCCAGATCGGCGGCACGGTCAAACTGCAGGGGATTGACGAAAATACTGACCACGACTCTGTCGGCCTGTTCACGGGCCCGGCGTACCAGCTCCAGGTGACCATTGTGCAGGTTGCCCATGGTGGGCACAAAGCCGATGCGCAGGCCGGCGCGACGCCACTCACTGATGGTGGCTCTCAGCTGTTCTATATTACTGACCACTTGCATGGAACTTCTCTCAGTTAAAGCTGTGCTCAGGGCCGGGAAAGCGGCCTGCGGCCACCTCGGCCACATAGGTCTCGATAGCGGCCTTTACATTGCCGCTGTCAGCCAGGAAATTTTTGGTAAATTTGGGCACATAGCCGGTAGTCAGCCCCAGGGCGTCCTGCATCACCAGCACCTGGCCGTCGGTATCGGCACCGGCACCAATGCCAATCACCGGAATCGACAGCATGCGGCTGATCTCGGCCGCAAGCGGGCTGGGTACGCATTCCAGTACCAGCAGCTGAATGCCGGCGGCTTCCAGCGCTTTGGCATGATGCTTGATCTGCGCTGCCTGCTCGGCTTCACGGCCCTGCAGCTTGAAGCCGCCGAACACATGCACCGACTGGGGTGTCAGCCCCAGATGACCACATACCGGCACGCCCTGACGGGTGAGCTGCTGCACCGTCTCGGACAGCCAGTCACCTCCTTCCAGCTTTACCATATGAGCACCGGCGCGCATTAACGTTGCCGCATTGGTACAGGCTTGCTCCGGGTTGCTATAGCTCATAAACGGCATGTCGGCGACGATGAACGCCTTTTCGCAGCCATTAGCCACACAACGGGTATGGTAAGCCATGTCATCCATGGTTACGCCAAGGGTGCTGCTTTCACCCTGCAGCACCATGCCCAGCGAGTCGCCAATTAAAATGGCGTGCACACCCGCTTGCTCAAACAGAGTGGCAAAGGTGGCGTCATAGGCAGTGATCATGGCGATTTTGTCGCCGGCCTGCTTCATGGCCCGCAGTCTGGCGGTAGTGATTTTACTCATTTTGGTTTCCTGTTACTGCTCGGACAGAGGCGTCATGCCGTTGAGCGGGCATTGTTGCAGCAGGGAGGAGAGAGTCGTGCCGCAGGGCAGGGTAAGCTCAGGGGCGAGATCTGCCAGCGGATAAAGTACAAATTCCCTTTGCTTCATGCCGTAGTGAGGAACGGTAAGACGTTGATCATTAATTTGCTGCTCTCCATAGAGCAGTATATCGAGATCCAGTGCTCTGGGTCCCCAGCGTTCATCCTTGCGAACGCGTCCTTCCCGCTGCTCGATGGCCTGCAGCGCATCAAGCAGGTCGTGGGGGGAAAGGCTGGTATCAAATACCGATACGCCATTGATAAAGTCGGGCTGATCGGCCGGACCCATGGGCTTGCTGCAATACAGCCGGGAGTGACGCAGGCTGCCGGCGTCAGCCAGGGACGACAGGGCCTGCTGGGCCGCGCGAATACGGGCCAGTGGCTCATTCAGATTAGCCCCCAGGGCGACATAAACCCGTGTCACGACTCTTTTTTCCGGCGCGGGCGGCGACGCTTGCGTTTACGGCTGCTGCCTTCGTTATCGTTGCTGTTGCGCGCAGGGCGGCTCTGTTGCTGACGATCGGCCGGGTGGTGCCCCACCGGGTGGCGTTCCATGGGGTTGGCCTGCTGAAAGTCGGTCCACCAGTCGGCCAGTTCACGCAAACGCGGGTCCAGCTCGGCCCGCAGCAGCAAAAAGTCGTAGCCGGCGCGAAACTTGGGATGTTCCAGCAAGCGGAACGGGCGCTTGCCGGCGCGTTTGGTGAGCCTGTCCTGCAGCTGCCAGATATCGCGCACGACGGTACTGAAGCGACGCGGAATGGCCACGCTTTTGACCTGGCGGCTAATGACTTCGTCGGCAGCCAGCATAAAGGCATCGTGATAGCCAAGGCCACCTTCGTTAACAAATTCCTGGGTGCGGGTTTCTACCGGGCCCCACAGCAGCGCAGCGTACAGGAAAGCAGGAGTGACCCGCTGTTCCTGAGCAACGCGTTCATCGGTGTTGGCCAGGGCCAGCTCAATAAAGCGACCATAGCGGTTGTTACCGCGGCCCATCACCTCAAAGGCTTCCGGAAACAGTGGCGCAAACAGGCCGTAGTGCTGCAGCTGACGATAGGTTTCGACACCCTGACCGGCCAGCAGCAGCTTGAGGGTTTCTTCAAACAGGCGGGCAGGCGGAATATCGGTCAGCAGTGGTGCCAGCTCTCTGATGGGCGCTTCGGTGCGCGGACTGATGGACAGCCCCAGCTTGGCGGAAAAACGCACGGCACGCAGCATGCGCACCGGGTCTTCCCGGTAACGGGTCTCCGGGTCGCCAATCAGATCAAGGCGGCGGGCTTCAAGATCTGCCAGGCCGCCGGCAAAGCCCAGCACGGTAAAGTCAGCAATATTGTAGTAGAGGGCGTTAACGGTAAAGTCGCGGCGTTCGGCATCTTCTTCGATGGTGCCGTACACGTTATCCCGCAGCAGCATGCCTTCCTTGGAGCGGGAAGACACATGCTTGCTGGTGTTCACGCTGTGGTGATGGCCGCGAAAGGTCGCCACTTCAATCACGTCCCGGCCAAACAGCACATGGGCCAGACGAAAGCGACGGCCCACCAGCCGGCAATTGCTGAACAGCCCCTTTACCTGCTCCGGTGTGGCATTGGTGGCCACGTCAAAGTCTTTGGGCTGGCGGCCCAGCAGCAGGTCGCGCACGCCACCGCCTACCAGGTAGGCTTCATAGCCACCCTTGTTCAGGCGATAGAGCACCTTGAGGGCGTTATCACTGATTTGTTGGCGCGAAATACCATGCTGGTCGCGCGTCAGTACCACGGGTTGCAAGGGCAACGCCTCCTGTTGTCGGGTCAGCAGCTTTTTACAAAAGCCGGCAATCTGGGAAAAAATAGGACACCTCGCGAGGGTCGGGGTTGAAAAATCGGCGCACTATGATAGCGCAGGGCGCTGAAAATGCGAACTGTCGGCGCAATTCAGCTCAATATCTGGCCTCGAAGGCACTTTATTCAGCTGCCAGTTCGAAATGGCCCAGGCCAGCAATTCATCTGCACCGGCACCAAACAAGTCTGCCGGTGGCTGCTGCCCGAGAAACGTCAGGGCCTGCCACAAGGCCTCACCTGGTGCTTTTATATTCAGGGGAGGCGCATGGTTTTGCTTGGACAGCTTATTGCCCTGAAATACCGCCAGGGGCAAATGCAGCCAGTCGGGTACGGGAGCATTCAGCAAACGGTAGAGTGCAATCTGGCGCGCTGTGGGCTCCAGCAGATCGGCACCGCGCACCACTTGTGTGATGCCCGCATCCATGTCGTCAATGACTACCGCCAGGTTATAGGCATAAAAGCCGTCGCGCCGGCGCACAATAAAATCTTCTTCTGCGAGGCGCTCGTCCACGCGCACCTCACCTTGCAGCTGATCGTGAAAACCATAGACGGGGCTGAACATTTTCAACCGCACGGCGGCACCTTTTGCTGCCAGTCCCAGTTTCCGGCAGTGGCCGGTGTAGAGCCCCCCGGCGGCGGCAATCTGTTTGCGGGTACAGTGACAGTAATAGGTAAGCCCGCGGCTGGCCCAGTCATCCAGTATCTGCTGATAACGCTCATGCCGCTGGCTCTGATATACCAAGGCACCGTCCCAGTGCAGGCCAAAGGCCTCAAGGGTGCGTAAAATATCATCGGCTGCCCCCGCAACTTCCCGGGGCGGGTCCAGATCTTCAATGCGCACCTGCCATTGCCCTGCCAGACTGCGGGCCTGCAGGTAGCTGCCAAGAGCGGCAATCAGAGAACCAAAATGAAGGGGACCGCTGGGAGAGGGGGCAAAGCGCCCTGTATAGCGGTCGGGCGCTGTGTTATTCATGGATATACTGACCGGTCAGTAACCGGCCATCTGCTTTTCCTTGATCTCGGCCAGGGTTTTGCAGTCGATACACAGATCGGCAGTGGGACGGGCCTCAAGACGACGAATGCCAATTTCCACGCCGCAGTGCTCGCAAAAGCCGAAATCGTCTTCTTCGATTTTCTGCAGGGTTTTTTCGATCTTTTTGATCAGTTTACGTTCCCGGTCGCGGGCACGCAGCTCAAGGGCGAATTCTTCTTCCTGGGCGGCTCTGTCTACCGGATCCGGGAAGTTGGCGGCTTCGTCCTTCATATGGCCCACGGTGCGATCCACCTCTTCGCGCAATTGATTGCGCCAGGCACCCAGAATTTTGCGGAAGTGCGTCTTCTGCGCTTCGTTCATGTATTCTTCGTCGGGCTTGGCCTGGTAGGGTTCAACACCGGCAATAGCCAGAATACCGAGAGATTTTTTGGTTTCGACTGCTGGCATTCTGTATCTCCTAAAAAGCAAATATTGCGCCAACCAAATTTGAGAAGCGGCTATCTATAGCAGAAAGCATAATGGCAAAGCAATTTTACCGTGCTGTTTCTGCGAAAGTGGTCTTCGTACGGCACAATCTGGCTATATAAACACCACCACCATGTCACCAAAGAGTCCATGCTTTCTTATGGTGACCCCACCAGATGGGGGCGAAGTGAGCGCTTTTCAAGTCTGGAGCCTGAAACCTTGTTACGGTTACCATTCCGTATCATTTCAACAACTATAGGTTTTATTTTGGATTTTTCCTCATCATTGGGCTGCGGGCGGCTGATTCGGCGCTATAAACGTTTTTTGGCCGATGTGCAGGCGGAGGGGCGGGAGCTGACGCTGCATTGCCCCAATACCGGCCGGATGACGGGGTGTGCCGAGCCGGGCTGGACCGTATTTTACTCCACTTCCGATAATCCCAGGCGAAAATATGCCCATACCTGGGAGCTGAGCCGCAATGATGCCGGTGATTTTATTTGCGTGAATACCAGCCGGGCCAATCAGCTGGTGGCCGAGGCGCTGAGTGAACAGCGAATTCCGGCACTGGCCGGTTATGAACGAGTGCGGGCCGAAGTGCGCTATGGCAGTGAAAACAGCCGCATTGATTTTTTACTGAGCGGCGAAGGCCGGCCCGACTGTTATGTGGAGGTGAAAAGCGTGACCCTGCATGAAGGTGGCGGGGCCGGTTTTTTTCCGGATACGCAAAGCCTGCGGGCACAAAAACATGTGCGCGAGCTGATGGAATGCGCCAAGGCCGGTCACAGAGCGGTGATGCTGTTTTGCGTGCTGCACACCGGCATTGAGCGGGTCAGCCCCGCAGAGCATCTGGATCCCAAATACGCCGCTCTGGTGCGCGAAGCCGTTGCCGCCGGCGTGGAATGCCAGGCCTGGAAGGCAACGATTTCACCAGAAGGCATGACCCTGACCAAGCCAGTACCGGTGGAGGTTTAAACACCGAAGTGTCGTTGAAAGCCGTCTGCAGGAGCGGAATAGCGCTGCGATAACCGACATTCCTGCTCCCTAGTCCCTATTCCCTTTTCAAAGGCCAGCGCTTCTGGCAGTGATAAACCGGCCCCTGCGCGGTCAGCTCGGAGCGATACAGGCACAGGCTGTCCGGGCGGTAATGCAGTGGCGCTATGGGTGGTAGCGCCTCACTGGTACAGTTTCTGAACAGAGTAATATGAGGCCGGTAGGCGCGGTGGGGCTTGCCGGCACCCAAAGCCCGGCATTTCAGCTCTACGGTCTCGTATAACTTCATCAGAGAGTCAGGCGGTGCGCTTGGCCCCAGCCAGATAACGCCGGCTTTGGCAAAGCAGCCCAGCCGATCCAGAGTGAGGGCAAAGGCAGGCAGTGTCAGGCGGTCTATCTGGGCCAGCAAAGAGGTCTGCTGTTCGGGTGTGCATTGACCCATAAAATGCAGAGTCATATGGAATTGCCCGGGAGGAACGCGCCGGCCCGGCAGCGCCAGCCGGTTTTGTAATAATGTCAGCTCAGGGGCCAGCTGCTGGGCGGCGAAGGCCAGAAACAGGCGATTGTTCGTTTCAGTCATACCGTTGCTTTTTGATCGCCTTTTGATCGTATGTTATGGCCGCGGTATTGCAGTGCATCGGCTGCCGGAAGCGGTCTGGCGAACAGAAAGCCCTGGCCATGATCACAGCCGGCAGCAGCAAGAAATGCCATTTGCCATTCTGTTTCTATGCCTTCTGCTACCACCATCAGGTCGAGCTTGTGCACCATGGCGGTAATGGCTTCTACCATTTGTTGATCCACCAGGCTGGTTTCCAGATCCTTGATGAACAAGCGGTCAATTTTGAGGGAGTTGAACGGCAGTTGGCGCAGTTGCGACAAGGAGGAATAGCCGGTGCCAAAGTCGTCAATAGAGATGCGAATGCCGAGCTGTTGCAGCTGGTTAATCAGCGTCATGGCCAGCTCCACATTTTCCATCAGCATGGATTCGGTAATTTCCAGTTCCAATAAATAGGGAGGCACCTTCAGGTGTGCCATTATTCGCTCTATCTTGCAGGCGAGATCCGGCTCTCGTAGCTGGCAGACACTCAGGTTGACGGCAACGGGTCTGACCGGCACGCCATGTTGGTACTGCTGCCGAATAAACTCGCAGGCGGCTTCAATCACCCAATAGCCGACAGGGACAATCAGGCCGGTTTGTTCAGCGATATCGATAAAACTGCCTGGGGCCAGCAGACCTCTTTCAGGATGCTGCCAGCGAATTAATGCTTCAAATTTTATGTTTTTGCCGCTGTTCAAAGACACTATGGGCTGAAACATCAGCACAAATTCCCGGCGTTGCAGAGCCCGTCGTAACTCATCTTCCAGCACCATGGCCTGCAGCGCCTGCTCCTGCATAACGCTGTTATAGAAGGACAGCTGATTCTTGCCTGCCCGCTTGGCGTTATACATGGCCAGATCAGCATTGCGCAGTAACTCGCTGCTACTGCTGCCGTCATCAGGAGCCATGGTAATGCCGATGCTGGCACTGATGGTTGCCTCGTGCTGCCCCAGGTTTACCGGTTGGCTCAGGGTGCTGATAATCTTTTCGGCTACCTGGCGGGCATTATCGGCATTTTCTATGTTGAGCAGAATCACTGCAAATTCATCGCCACCCAGCCGTCCGATGATATCGGCTTCCCGTACTGCTTCTTGCAGACGGTGCCCCACCATCACCAGCAAGCGGTCACCGTCTTCATGGCCGGTGGAGTCATTGATGCGCTTGAAATCATCCAGATCCAGATATATCAGCGCCAGGCATTCACCCTTGCGGTGGTTGTGAAAAAGGGCCTGATCCAGCTTTTCGGTCAGGAAGCGACGATTAGCCAATCCGGTGAGCTCGTCGTGAAAAGCCAGGTGTTCCAGCCGGTTGGTTTGCTGTTTTACCAGGCTGCGCAAGCGTTCAGGCTCACGTAAGATGCGATGGAGTAATAAAGACATAATGGCAGCAAGCAGCAGACTGAAGCCGGCCCCGGTGATCATGGGCTGAACAAAGCTGACCGGACGACTCATGGTCAGAGTCCATTCACCATTGGGCACTTGAATGGTACGCGTAATTTGCAACGGTGTCAGCGGGGCGTCAGTGCGGGCAAAAATATCGGTGCTGCCGGTATCGGGGTGCTGGCGTGACAGGGTATAGGTGTAGTGTTTTTGTGCCAGCGTCTCCAGCTCTGTGACTGCCAGCAAATCATCCAGGTGGATCAGGGCCGTTACAAAACCCCAGAACTCCTCACGGCCATTTTGATCAAGAAAAACAGGATTGCGCCCTACCAGGCCCACACCACCCTGCACCAGCGGGAAGGGACCGGCCAGAGTCAGCTTTTTGCTGTTGACGGCCTGCCAGGCTTCTTTGCTGCGCTGGTCACTGAATAGCAGATTATGACCAATGCCCTGCTCATTACCATGCAGTGGATAGACTTGCTCGGTTGTACCGTCTGGTGCCAGCTGTAATGCAGACACACCACCCAGAGAATCCATGACTTCTCTGGCAAACTTGTTGAAGTCATGAAATTCCCCGTTACTGCGGCGTACTTCCTGAGCAAGAATATAGGTAGACGATAGCGCCTGCGTCAGGCGGCGCTCCAGTGATGAGGCCTGAGCACTGGCGACTTCCTCTACCAGCAGCAGCTGCTCTTTACGATCTGCCTGCAGCCTAAGGTGCGTATAAAACAGGCCAACAGAAAAAATGCAGACAAACGTCAGCAGCGTATAAAAAATGCTAAGCCGAGCTTTAAACATAACAGCTGCCGGCGCAGAACCGTGAAATTGCTGGTGGTAAAAACCAATGCATGGGCAACAAGCTCCGTCTGGTTACCGAGAAACCACTATACACAATCTTACGCCAGTGTTCCGTATGAGTGTTGCGCTGGCGCAAATTTCATTCCTGCAGACCTTTTGGCACAATAGCCGGGTTTAATGCCAGCCGAGTAACGCCGTGAACCAGCTACCCATTACCCAGGTTCTGCCGCAACTGCAGCACGCCCTTGCGGCCAGCCAGATTATTATTGAAGCCCCGCCCGGTGCCGGCAAGTCTACCTGGCTGCCCTTGTGGCTGTTGCAGCAGCCGGCTATTGAAGGGCGCATTATTATGCTGGAGCCGCGCCGGCTGGCGGCTCGCAGCATAGCGCAGTATCTGGCGACGCAGCTGAATGAGCAGCCTGGGCAGACGGTAGGCTATCGCATGCGTGGTGAAAGCCGTATTGGTAAACAGACCCGGCTGGAAGTGGTCACCGAGGGCGTATTAACCCGCATGCTGCAGGCAGATCCGGAGCTGAACGGGGTTGGTCTGCTTATTTTTGATGAATTTCATGAGCGCAGTCTGCAGGCGGATCTGGCGCTGGCTTTTGCGCTGGAATGCCAGGCACTGCGGAATGACCTTAAAATCATGGTGATGTCGGCCACTCTGGATGGCCTGGCTCTCAACAGCCTGCTGCCGGAAGCGGCCCTGGTAAGCAGCCAGGGACGCAGTTTTCCGGTGGCGCTGGAATATCGGCCCCGCAACCTGCATACACCGCTGGAAGAAAGTCTGGGTCTGGCCGTGCTGGATGCGTTGGGCCGTGAGCAGGGCAGCCTGCTGGCCTTTTTGCCCGGCGAGCGGGAAATTCGCCGGTCTGCAGAGTGGCTGAATGAGCGCTTGCCCGATGATGTGGAGCTCAGACCCTTATATGGTCGTCTTTCCCTTGCGGAGCAACAGGCAGCCATAGCGCCAGCCCAAGAAGGCCGGCGCAAGCTGGTGCTGGCCACCAATGTGGCAGAAACGTCGCTCACCATTGAAGGTATTACCCTGGTCGTGGACTCGGGGCTGGAGCGCCAGGCCCGTTTTGACCCTGAGTCGGGTATCACTCAGTTGCACAGCCGGCTCATCGGCCAGGCCTCGGCCACTCAGCGGGCCGGCCGCGCCGGACGGCTACAGCCGGGCACCTGTATTCGGCTGTGGAGCAAAGAGCAGCAGGAACGGCTGGCCCCCCGACGACCGGCAGAAATTGAGCAAAGCAGCCTCAGTGGTTTTTTGCTGGAATGCGCCGCCTGGGGAGCCCTGCCGGAACAGTTGCCTTTGCTTACACCGCCGCCTGCATCGCTGCTGGCGGCGGCGCAGCAAGAGCTGGAGGCGCTGGGCTTACTGGCCGGCACTCAGCTGACAGCGCTGGGCCGGCGGGTCTGGCAGCTGGGCTGCGAGCCCTGGCTGGGGCAGTTGCTGCTGACTGCACTGGAATGGCAACAGCAGGGCCGCAAGGGGGCCCTGGCGGATGCCGCCTGGTTGCTGGCGCTGCTGGAAGAAAGCCGCCTGGGTAATGGCCCCCTGTCGGGTCAGTTGCTGGCCTCCCAAGGCCGGCTTAAACCGTCGGCCCGGCGCTGGTTCGAGCGGGTAAAGCAGCCAATGAGTGAGCCCGAAGGAACCTATGTGGGCGCCTTGCTGGCCAACGCCCGGCCTCAGTGGCTGGGGCAGCTGCGTAGCGGGCGTCGTTACGGCCTGGCTGGTGGCCTGAGTGCCGACCTGCCCGAAGCCAGCTCGCTTACCGGCAAAGACTGGCTGGCGGTGGCGGCACTTGGCCGGGGCGAGCGGGGCGTGTTTGTGCAGGCGGCCGAGCCGGTAGCGCTGAGTCAGTTACAGCAGTTGTTACCGGAGCGCTTCAGCGAGCGCGAACAACTGGAATGGGATGACGATGCCGGCCGGGTACGGGCCGAGCGACAGCGCTGCTTCGGCACTCTGGTGCTGCAACGGACGCCGTTGAGTTCGGTCAGCCCGGAACAAAAGGCGCAATGTTTGCTGCAGGAAATACAAAAACGGGGCTGGGAAGCATTACCGTTGAATGAAAAAGCCGGGCAAACCTGGTTACGAATGAAGCTTGCCGGACAAAAACTGGCCGATAAAGGCTTTACCGAATGTGATGAAATCGCCTGGCTGGCCGATGCCGAGCAGTGGCTCGCCCCGCACCTGCATGGCCTGGGCCGCTGGAGTGAGCTGAGCAGGCTCGACTGGCACAGTATTTTACTGAGCCGGCTGGACTGGCCACAGCGGCAATTGCTGGATACTCTGCTACCGTGCCAGTTTGAGCTGGCCACCGGCACCAAGGCAGCCATTCGTTACCGGGAACAGGAAGATCCGATTCTGCCGGTGAAATTACAGGAAATGTTCGGGCAACCCGGCTCGCCGCTGCTGGCCGAAGGCCGTGTGCCACTGATTCTGGAGTTGCTGTCGCCGGCGCGCAGGCCGCTGCAGCTGACCCGGGATCTGGCTGCCTTCTGGGCCGGTGCCTATGACGATGTAAAAAAAGAAATGCGCGGACGCTACCCCAAACACCCGTGGCCCGATGATCCCGCCAATGCGGCGCCGACCCGGTACACCAAAAAACGAATGAATCACTGACTATGGCAAAAAAGACAACCCGTAAATCCCGCAAAAAGCCGGTGAAAAAACAGCGCCGCTTTGGCTGGGGACTCATGCTCAAGCTGGCCCTGGTAGGGACAGTATTAATGGGCATTTTTGGCATTTATCTGGACAGCCAGGTGCGCGCCCGCTTTGAAGGACAGAAGTGGTCGCTGCCAGCGCTGGTCTACAGCCGGCCGCTGGAGCTGTTTCCGGGGCAGAAGCTGTCTCATGCCCAGATGCTGCGTGAACTGCAGATGCTGAATTATCGCAAGGTGGCCAGCCCTTCGCGGCCCGGTGAATATGCGGTGAGCCGTAACCGTATTGAAATTCATCGCCGGCCGTTCAACTTCTCTGATGGTGCCGAGCAGGCCCGTACTTTGCTGCTGAGCTTTGACGGCCAGCGTCTGAGCCGCATGCAGAATCCGGATAACGGCCGCGAGCTGGGTTATGCGCGCATGGATCCGGTGCTGCTGGATCGTCTGAACGTGGACGAACGGGAAGACCGGCTGCTGGTGCGTCTGGATCAGGTGCCCGAGCTGCTGGTGCAGGCGCTGATCACGGTGGAAGACAGAGACTTCTATCAGCACGATGGCGTGTCGCCGCTGGCGATATTGCGGGCCCTGGTGGTCAACATCAAGGCCGGCCGCACCGTGCAGGGCGGCAGTACCCTGACTCAGCAGCTGGCCAAGAACTTCTTCCTCAGTCAGGACCGCAGCCTGTGGCGCAAGGTTCAGGAAGCCTACATGGCACTGATTATCGACTTTCGCTACGACAAGGACGAGATTCTTGAAGCCTATCTGAATGAAGTTTATCTGGGGCAAAACGGCGCCAAAGGGGTTTATGGCTTTGGTCTGGCCAGTTATTTTTATTTCGGCCTGCCCATCAACGAGCTGAATCCGGATCAGATGGCGCTGCTGGTGGCGCTGGTAAAAGGACCTTCTTTTTACGATCCCTGGCGTAACAGTGAGCGGGCCCGTGATCGCCGGGATCTGGTGCTGCGGCTGCTGGCCAATGAAGGTCATATTGACCGCCAGACCTATGAGCAGGCCAGCAGCCGGGATTTGGGGCTGATTGAGCGTGGCCGTATGGGCTATGGCCGCACTCCGGCTTTTATGGGGCTGCTGAAAGACGAACTGAATACCCGCTTTGGTGCCGGCTTTCTTAATCAGAACGGCCTGCGCATTTTTACCAGTCTGGATCCCATCGCCCAGCATACTGCTGAGCAGGCGGTGGCCGAGCAGATAAAGCAGCTGCGTGCCAATACCAAGCGCCAGGATCTGGAAGCGGCCATGGTGGTGTCAAACTGGCGCAAGGGGGAAGTGAGTGCTGTTGTGGGCGGAGCCGATCCGGCCTTTGCCGGCTTTAACCGGGCGCTGTCAGCCCGTCGCCAGATAGGCTCGCTGATCAAGCCGCCTGTGTATGCGCTGGGTCTGGAAAACGGCTATCGTCTGTCCAGCCCGCTTAAGGACGAACCCGTTACTCTGCGCAGTGAAGGCGGACAGGTATGGCGGCCCAAAAACTACGATCGCCAGTATCGCGGCAGCGTGCTGCTGGTGGATGGTCTGGCCAAATCCCTGAACGTGCCCACGGTGAACCTGGGGATGGCAGTGGGTCTGGATAAAGTAGTGGACGGACTCAAGCGCATGGGCGTAGAGCAGCCGGTGCCGCCTTATCCTTCCATGCTGCTGGGCACGCTGGAGCTGACCCCGCTGGAAGTCAACCAGCTGTATCTGACTCTGGCCAATCAGGGGTTGTATCAGCCGCTGACGTCCATTCGGGCCATTCAGGACGAAGAGGGCGAGCTGATTTATCAGCACACTGCCAAGGCCACTCAGGTGCTGGACCCTCAGGCCGGTTATCTGGCGCTTTATGGTATGACCCGGGTAGTGGGTGGCGGTACCGCGGCCCATCTGGCGGCCCGTTTTCCTAACCGGATCATGGCGGGTAAAACCGGTTCTACCAATGACTTGCGGGATGCCTGGTTCTCCGGACTGGATAACGAAGAGCTGGTTACCGCCTGGGTGGGCCGGGACGATAACGGCGTGACCGGCCTGACTGGTGCCAGCGGCGCCCTGCGCATTTACAGCCGCTATCTCGATGGCCGCGGCGTTGACTCTTTACAGCTGTCGCCGCCGGCGGGTATTGATCAGGTTAACTTTGCCCTGAGTGACGGCCAGCCTGCCGACCCCCGTTGTGAGCAGACCCGGCTATTGCCGGCCCGCACCAGTGGTCTGCCGCCGATACGCGGCTGTCAGCCGTCCATGCCTGAGCTGCCCAGCGGAGAGCAGGTGGGCGACTGGCTGCGGGATATTTTTAACTTTGCCCGCTGATGATAATAAGCTGAGTAAATAAGGGGGAGCCACTGTGCTCCCCCTTATTGTTGATGCCGGCGCAAACGGGTGAAAGCCGCCGTCTCCGTATATGCTGAATAGAGAGACGGAGGGAAGCGCTATGTTTGCTTTTCATCATGTAACGTTAAATGTGCGTAATCTGAATGCATCAGAAGGGTTTTACAAAGGGCTGGGGTTTGAGCCTGATTACCGCTGGCAGGATGAGAAGGGCGAGCTGCAGATTTGTCATCTTCGTCTGGGGCAGGCGCGGCTGGAGCTGTATTGTTTTCGCCCTGAAGAAGAGCCGGATCTGGGCGCTTTGCCGCCCTGGGCGCAGAGCCATAGGCTGGGGCTGAGACATTTTGCCCTGCAGGTTACTGATCTGGATGATGCCTTAAGCAGTTTGCACGGGGCCGGCTTGCTGGCCGATAAACCAACGCCGGTGCCGGGTCAGACCTGTGCCCGCTATGTATTTATTATGGATCCCGACGGCAACAGCGTGGAGTTGCTGGAAGCACCGCTGGTGGAAATACAGCGGCCGGCGTAAGCAGAATGGATATTTGAGACTTCTGAAGCTGTGCTCATATTCAGCGAAGCAATGGCAGGGATTACCGTAACCGACCGGCAAATGCCAGGGATGGCATTTGCCGAGCGTTCATGGGGCGAGCTTGCTCGCCGTGACGAACTAAAAAGCCTGACCGAACATTGAATATGTTCGCAGCAGGCTTTTTAGTGAGTGGCTTTCAACGAAGCGTGTCGGTGGAGGTAACCCTGCCGTTGATTCGTGGTGAAGACGGCTCGGTACTAGCCTTTAGCTCTTGAGCGCAGCAAAGGCCTTGTCGGCGGCGGCCAGGGTGTCAGCAATTTCCTGCTCACCGTGGGCCAGCGACATAAAGCCGGCTTCAAAGGCGCTGGGTGCCAGATAAACACCGTTATCCAGCATCAGGTGGAAGAAGCGTTTAAAGGCGTCCAGATCGCAGCGGGTGACCTGCTCATAGCGGCTGATGTTTTTTTCTTCGGTAAAGAAGAAGCCAAACATGGCACCCACCCGGGTGGTGGTAAAGGCAATGCCGTGCTTGTCGGCGGCGGCCTGCATGCCCTCAACCAGGGTTTTGGTTTTCTGCTCCAGTGCTTCATACACGCCGGGCTGGCTGATGGCATTCAGGGTGGCCAGGCCTGCGGCCATGGCCACCGGGTTTCCGGACAGGGTGCCGGCCTGATACACAGGACCGGTGGGAGCCAGGTGCTCCATCACATCACGACGGCCACCAAAGGCACCTACCGGCATGCCGCCACCGATGATCTTGCCAAGGGTGGTGAGGTCGGGCTTAACGCCAAAGCGCTGCTGTGCGCCGCCCAGAGAAGCGCGGAAGCCACACATGACTTCATCAAAAATCAGCAGGGCACCAAACTCGTCACAGATGGCGCGCAGGCCTTCCAGAAAGCCGGGTGCGGGAGGAATGCAGTTCATGTTGCCGGCCACCGGCTCCACGATAATACAGGCGATGTCGGCCGGGGCGGCCTCAAAAGCGGCGCGTACCGAGTCCAGATCGTTAAAGGTGCTGGTGAGGGTGTGCTTGGCAAAGTCGGCGGGCACGCCCGGCGAGTTGGGCTGGCCAAGAGTCAGGGCACCGGAGCCGGCTTTAACCAGCAGGCAATCGGCGTGGCCGTGGTAGCAGCCCTCAAACTTCAGAATCTTGTCGCGGCCGGTAAAGCCCCGGGCCAGACGAATGGCACTCATGGTGGCCTCGGTGCCGGAGTTTACCATGCGCACCTGCTCCATAGAGGGCACCAGCTGGGACACCTTCTCGGCCATGGTCACCTCCACGCCGGTAGGGGCACCGAAGCTAAGGCCGCGGGACACGGCTTCAATCACGGCGTCTTTGACCACGTCGGCATTGTGGCCCAGAATCATGGGGCCCCAGGAGCCGATATAATCGATATAGCTGTTACCGTCCACATCATACATACGGGCACCGTCGGCGCGTTCAATAAAGCGGGGAGTGCCGCCCACGCCGCTGAAAGCGCGAACCGGAGAGTTGACACCGCCGGGAATAAAGCGGCGGGCCTGGTTAAAGAGATCGTCAGACTTGGACATGCACAAAATCCTTGGTGGTTATGGTCGAGTGTGATGCGGACTATAACAAAATCTGCTCAGGCCGAGAATCGGCCCCGGTCGCACAATACTTGAACTGTTTGGTCGGGTATTGGATAATTTTGCACAACACCATATATAAAGAGGTAGTGATGAGCGAAGCAGTCCCCTTGCCGATCCAGATGAGCGATGCGGCAGCCAACAAGGTAAAAGCCCTGATCGCCGAAGAAGAAAACCCGGATCTGAAGCTGCGGGTTTATATTACCGGCGGCGGCTGCTCCGGCTTTCAGTACGGCTTTACCTTTGATGAAAAAAGCAATGACGGCGACACCGTGATTGAAAAGAATGGCATCATCATGGTGGTAGACGCCATGAGTCTGCAATATCTGGTGGGCGGTACCGTTGACTACATTGAAGGCCTCGAAGGCTCCCGCTTTCTGGTAACCAACCCCAACGCCACCAGCACCTGCGGCTGCGGCTCTTCCTTTAGCATCTGAGGCTGAATATGTCTTTGTTTGACTGGTTTGGTGGTGGTGCCAGCAAGGCGGCTGAGTCGGCCCCGGCGGTGCAGAGCCCGGAAAAGCTGGCGCTGTATCAGAAGGAATGGTGCCCTTTTTGCCAGAAGGTGAGCGCGGTAGTGCGCGAACTGGGCCTGGAACTGACCGAATATGACACCAATAACCCCGAGCACCTGCAGGCACTGATGGCCGGTGGCGGTCAGCGCATGGTGCCCTGCCTGCGCATTGAACAGGACAACGGCGAGTATTTCTGGCTGTATGAGTCGGCAGATATTGCTGCCTACCTGCGTTTGCACTTCGGCAAGGCATCATGAGCAGCTTTGTGCTGCATGAGCGCCTGGCCGCCGACTGCGTGGTGCTGGGCGACCTGCCGTTAAGCCGGGTGCTGCTGGCCAAAGACGGCCGCTATCCCTGGCTGATTTTAGTGCCCCGTTATGCCGAATTGCGGGAAATTCATCACTTGAGCGAGGCGGATCAACAGCAGCTGATGCGTGAGTCCTGTGCGCTGGCGCAATTAATGGAACAGTCGCTGTCACCCGATAAGCTGAATGTGGCCGCACTCGGCAATATGGTACCTCAGCTGCACCTGCACCATGTTGCCCGCTTTACCACCGATGACGCCTGGCCAGGCCCTGTCTGGGGGCGTTTTGAGGCCTTGCTCTATGATGATCTTGAGGCCGAAGCTGCCCGCTGGTGTGAACGGTTGGCTGCACTGCCGGACTTTGTCGCTGCTTAATAAAAAACGGCCCGCCAATGCGGGCCGTTTTTGTATCAGTTCTTCGCCAGCATCACATTGCCGACACGAGTCAGCTGGGCCAGCAGTGTGTTGGCCCTTGGCTTGAACCGGGCCAGTTCGGCAGCGGGCAGTTTGGCGGCCTGAGGCAGCTTCACCGTCTTGGGATCCTTGTGCACGCCGTTAACCAGAAACTCATAATGCAAATGCGGACCGGTGACCCGGCCGGTGGCCCCGAGCGTTCCGATTTGCTGCTCCTGCTTTACCCGCTGACCTTTTTTAACCATGCGTTTATGCAGATGCAGATATTTGGTCACATAAGTACTGTCGTGGCGAATAAACACATAGTTGCCGTTAAAGCGGTTATAGCCAGACTCGGTCACGACACCGCTGCCGGCGGCCATTATCGGCGTACCGGTGCGTGCTGCATAGTCTATGCCTCTGTGCGGCCGCACCTGACCGGTGACCGGATGCAGCCGGCGGGGGTTAAAGTTGGAGCTGATATGGGTAAAGTTCACCGGTGCCCGCAAAAAGCTTTTACGCATGGCGCGGCCTTCCGGTGAATAGTAGTTGCCGTCTTCATGACGCACAGCGCGATAGACCTTGCCCTGATTCACAAATTCGGCGGCAAGAATGTCGCCGCTGCCTACCCTTAGCCCGTCTTTGTACTGCTCTTCAAATAGCACGGTAAAATAGTCACCTTCGCGAATATCCAGCGCAAAGTCGAGATCCCATGCAAACATGCCGGCCAGGCTCATAATTTGACTGGCGCTGAGGCCAGCAGTCTTGCCGGCATTCCAGAAGCTCGAGCTGACTCTGCCCTGGGCAAACCGGCTGCGGCTTTCCAGACTGGCACTGTGAATACGGCTGCTCAGTCCCTTGGCACCTTTGGTGATTTCCAATGTGCGGGCGGCGTCCAGAGAATAGAGCAGGGCGGTAAATTCATTATTGCGGTTGTAGCGAAATGTGAGTTTGTCACCGGGATGCAGTGACTGCAGGGCCTTCGCTTCTTCAAGCTGGCTGAGCTCGTGCAGCAATGCAGAGGGCAGGCCCTGACGGGAAAAAATCAGCGACAGCGCATCACCGGACTTTACCTGAACTATTTGCTCCTGAGCATGACGGCGAGACTCATTAAAAGGAATATTCTCGACTTCCAACGCCAGAGGATAACGCTCGCCAGCCACAATGAGGGCATCGGTTTGCTCAGCTATCGCCCGGCTGGCAACGGCCTGTTCACTGGGTAACATGGCCAGTATGCCCATACCGATACCAAGGGCAAAAATGGCAATACGATGTCGACGGGGTAAATTATTCAGCAGTTTAATCACAGGCATGCTCGGCTCTTCCCTGAAAACTGGCAAAAATTCTACAGTCTTTCCAATTTCTTCGCCATTCCAGTAATATGGCTTGCTTAACTAAATTATATTGCCTGATCCCTTTTTGTGCCCCGGCAAAGCGCCAGAGGGTGTCTCAGGCTTGCCAACAGGAGTGTAGTTGTCATGTCCCAGCTGGAAGCGGCGCTGGCGGAAATTAAACGCGGTGCCGAAGAGATACTGGTTGAAGAAGAGCTGATTGCAAAGTTGAAGGAAGGTCGCCCGCTACGGGTAAAACTGGGTATGGATCCCACCGCGCCGGATATTCATCTGGGTCATACCGTGATCCTTAACAAGCTGCGTCAGTTTCAGGATCTGGGCCATCAAGTATTGCTGCTAATTGGTGACTTTACCGCTCAGGTAGGCGATCCGTCCGGCAAAAACACGACCCGCCCGCCGCTGACTGCCGAGCAGGTGGCCGCTAATGCCAAAACCTATGCCGAGCAGGCATTCAAGGTGCTGGACCCGGCGAAAACCGAGATAGTGTATAACTCCAGCTGGTTGAGTGAACTGGGTGCCACCGGCATGATTCGTCTGGCTGCCCGTCAGACAGTCGCGCGTATGCTGGAACGGGACGATTTTAAGAAACGCTATGCTTCCGGCCAGTCCATTGCTATTCATGAATTTATGTACCCGTTATTGCAGGGCTACGATTCAGTGGCACTGAAGGCCGATATTGAGCTGGGAGGAACCGATCAGCGCTTTAACCTGCTGATGGGACGTGAGCTGCAGAAAGACGAAGGCATGACGCCTCAGGTGGTGCTGACCATGCCGTTGCTGGAAGGCCTGGACGGCGTCAAGAAAATGTCCAAGTCGGCAGGCAACTACATTGGTGTGGACGAAGCTCCCAATGAAATGTTCGGCAAAATCATGTCGCTGTCCGATGAGCTGATGTGGCGCTATTTCGAGCTGTTATCCCGTCGTAGTCTGGACGAGCTGGCCGCCCTCAAGCAGGAAGTGGCCGACGGTGCCAACCCGCGGGATACCAAGATTTTGCTGGCCAGAGAAATTATCACCCGCTACCACAACGAAGCAGCTGCCGAACAGGCTTATCAGGACTTTGTGCAGCGGTTTCAGAAAAACGCCATTCCTGACGATCTGCCGGAAGTGACCCTGAATGCCGGTGCCGACGGCATGGGCATTGCCAATTTGCTGAAAGACGCCGGTCTGGTGGCGTCCACCTCCGAGGCTCTGCGCATGATCAAGCAGGGTGCGGTAAAAGTGGACGGTGACAAGCTGGAAGACAGCAAGCTGCAGGTACTGCCCGGTCAGGCGGTATATCAGGTAGGCAAGCGCAAGTTTGCCAGGGTCACCGTGGCCTGAGTCTGAGGCTTTAACGCTAAAAAAGGCAGCTCATTGAGCTGCCTTTTTGTTTTCCTCACCGCGTCAGCGAGAACACCGGCAACGACAGGTGCCAGCGAATGGCGGCAACCCTGAGTATAAAGGTGCCCAGCATGCCCAGGGCGGTGGCCAGCAGGGTGGGCAGGCCCAGCGCCAGAGTGCCGGTGTAGAGAATGCCGCCCAGAATACAGGCGGTGGCATAGATTTCCCGCTGCAGCACCATGGGCACTTCCCGGGCCAGCACGTCCCGAATCATGCCGCCGGCCACCCCGGTAATTACCCCCATTACCACCGCCACCATGCCGGAGGTGCCATGGCTCAGAGCCTTGTCGGCACCAATCACGGTAAACACCGCCAGGCCAAAGGCATCTGCCAGAGGCAACATATACCAGGGCAGCCGGCGGGGCAGGCGAACTATATAGAGTCCCAGCATGGCCGTGCCCAGAATGACCCAAAGATAAAGGGTATCCGCTACCCAGAATACTTGCTCGGCCCCGATAATAAGGTCCCGTATGGTGCCACCGCCAATGGCGGTGACGGCTGCCAGTACGATGACGCCAAAGCCATCCATGCGCAAACGGCCTGCAACCAGAATGCCCGAAAAGGCAAATACGGCGGTGCCGAATAAATCACTCCAGTAAAATACCGAATCAACCAGGGGCAGCAATTGTCTTTACCTCAACAAAAAAGGGCCGCCATTGTATAGAGGCGGTATGAGGAACTCAATTCGCCTTCTGTCTGTGTTGACGAACCAGATCCAGCTGCTGGCAAAGCCCGGCAATGCCACCGGGAGTGCGTGGAGTAAAGCGGTGCAGAGTGTCCACATCCATAGTGAACAGCTGGTTTTGCTGTACGGCAGCAAGCTCCGGCCAGTCTTTCCAGCGCTGCAGAGCAGACAGGTTCCGGGCCAGAATCACGTCCGGATTTTGTGCCAGCACAAATTCTGCATCAATTTGCGGATAGGGTGTGGGGCTGTCGGCGGTAATACTGTCTCCGCCGCACAGGCTGACCGCCTGGCCCATCCAGGTATGCTGGCTGGCCGACATCAATGGCACTTCGTTCAGCTGATAAAACAGCCTGACCGGCGCTGCTTCTTGATAGCGCTGACGCAGGGCGGCAAGGCGGTGCCGATAATGTTCTGCCACCTGCTGAGCCTGCTGCTCATGGCCGGTGAGCCGGCCAAATCTGAGCAGCTCGTCACTCAGGTCATCCAGTTGTTTGGGCTCGGAATAGGCTACCGGTATACCCAGTTGCACCAAGGGAGCCACCTGCAGCGACTGCGCGCTTTGCCAGGCGATAATCAGATCCGGCTCCAGTGCCAGCACTTGCTCCAGATTAATGGAGCGGTAATTGGCAATGTCGGGAAGGGCAGTGGCGGCCTCGGGATAATCACTGGCCTCATCCACTCCCACCACCTGTTCGCCGGCACCAATGGCAAACAGTATTTCGGTAATATGCGGGGCCAGACTGATAATGCGTTTTGCCTCTCCGTAGGCCAGCGCCGGCATCAGCACTAACAGCAGCAGTAATTTAGCCATAAAGCAGCGGCACCAGAGTCAGGGTCCAGCCAATGGAGAGCCAGAACAGTAACGCCAGAGCCAGCCGCAGCAGCAGCCCGCGGGCCTGATCAGAACGCAGCTGATTGCCGCTGCCCAGCTTGGGGTAATACTCGGTGGCCTGAGTGTAACGTCGTGGCCCGCCCAGGCCAGCATTCACGCCAGCAGCGGCGACTGCCAGCAGCCGGCCGGCGGCAGCAAAGCCCCACAGGCTGCCTTTGGCCCAGCCACGGACTGCCCGGCGGGAGCCGGGATAAATCAGCAGGGTCAGTGCCAGCATATGAAATGGCAGCCAGGCCATGGCACGGTACAGCGCCGAGGGCAGAGTGCCAAAGGCGCGCCAGTCATTCAGCTTGCATGGCCAGGCCTGTACCGCCAGCCGCAGCAGGGCAAAGCTCAGCGCCGCATAAATGCCTCCGGCCAGATACCAGCAGGCCAGGGCAAAATCCCCGGCCAGCCGCAGCACCGCCACTTCCGCCGCTGCCTTGCGCAGCCCCAGCTCGGAGAGGGCATCGGTCTGGCGCAAGCACAGAGGGGCCAGAGTTAACCGGGCCAGATTGCGTTGTTCAGCTATCTGTTTAAGCGTTTGCGGCAGCCGCCGGCTGATCCGGCCCGCATCCAGGCAGGCCCATAACAACAGCACATCCAGTAACTCGGGCCAGGGGGCCAGCTCGGCAATGGCCCACCAGGCGGCCAGCAGCGGCAGCAGCACCACCAGCCATAGCCCCATCCCCGCGGCTTTCAGGTAACCCCGGCTGTAGCCGGATTTGTTCAGCCGCCGGCCCAGGCGTGTCAGCCCTTGGGTGAGCAGCGGCTGCAATTTGTCGGCAGGCTGCAGCAGACTGAGCAGCAGTGCCAGCGTCAGCAGGCTGAGAGGGTGTTCCAGCAGAAACGTCATGGCTTAGCCGGGCAGACGCTGTACCATGGCCTTGACCATGGCCGAGGAATGGCGGGCGGCCACGTTCAGAAAGGCTTCAAATGATTCGGCCTGCTCCTTGCCGGCAATGTCCGACAGGGCACGCACCACCACAAAGGGCACCTTGAACTGATGGCACACCTGAGCAATGGCACCGGCTTCCATTTCGCAGGCCTTCATGGCCGGAAACTCGGTGACCGCCTTGTGCAGCTGCTCTTCCCGGTGCATAAACTGATCGCCGGTACAGATAAGGCCGACGGCGGAATTGATGTCATCCTGGCCGGTGAGGCATTCCCGGGCCAGTTCAATCAACGCCGGATCGGCGGTAAAGGCCGGCGGCTGCTGGGCCATTTGCCCCATTTCGTAGCCAAATGCGGTCACGTCCACATCGTGAAAGCGCACCTCACTGGATACCACCACATCGCCCACATGCAGGGCCGGATCAAAGCCGCCGGCGGAGCCGGTGTTGATCACGCACTTGGGTGAAAAGCGCTCCAGCAGCAAGGTGGTGGCAATGCTGGCGGCTACCTTGCCGATACCGGAGCGGGTGATCACCACCTCCTTGTCGGCAAGTCGGCCCTGATAAAACTCGCAGCCGCCTACTGTGGTGGTAGTGGCGTTTTCCAGCTGGGCGCGCAGCTCGGCTACTTCCTGCTCCATGGCCCCGATAATTCCGATAGTCATAACAATAAATTCCGCAAAAATGATGGGCGCAAGTGTACCACCATCACCTTAAAAGGCCGATTGCACAGCACCTAAATTCGTTTGTTGGATGTGGATTTGTGGATTGCGAAGCACCAGCAGGGTTGCCAGCAAATAGCTACAGACAGCCCGGTGGTGAACAAGGAGGATAAAGGGTGCCTGCTTCGGCGTGCCCTTCGCGCCAAGGATGGCGCGACGGAGCCCCCAGGGATGGGTTTACGGCGAGCCGAAGAAGCAGTGCCCTTTGGCCGACGTATTTGCATGACTCAACCGACAGTTAAAACAAAAAGGCCGCTCAATGAGCGGCCTTTGCACATGAGGCTAATCAGGCTTACACGCCGATATAGTCCATGATGCCCTCGGCGGCCTTGCGGCCTTCGGCGATGGCGGTCACCACCAGGTCAGAGCCGCGTACCGCATCGCCGCCGGCGAAGATGCGCGGGTTGCTGGTCTGGTAGGCAAACTCGGCCTGCTCGGGGGCGATGACCCGGCCCCACTGATCGGCCTCAATGCCAAATTCCTTCAGCCAGGGCTGCTCGTGAGGCTGGAAGCCAAAGGCCATAATCACGGCGTCGGCCTCAAGTACCTGCTCGGAGCCGGGTACGGCTTCAGGGCGGCGGCGGCCGTTGGCATCGGGCTCGCCCAGCTGGGTGGAGACCACTTCCACGCCGGTGACCTTGCCATTGTCGCCCACCCGAATGCCGGTAGGCTGCAGGTTGAACATGAAGTTCACGCCTTCTTCCCGGGCATTCTGCACCTCGCGGCGAGAGCCGGGCATGTTGGCCTCGTCCCGGCGGTAGGCACAGATAACGTTGTCGGCGCCCTGACGAATGGAGGTGCGCACGCAGTCCATGGCGGTGTCGCCACCACCCAGCACCACCACCTTCTTGCCGGCCATGTCGATGTAGTCAGCAGCCTGCTTCTCGAAACCCAGCACCCGGTTAGCGTTGGAGATCAGAAAGGGCAGGGCGTCGTACACGCCGTCGGCGTTTTCGTTGGCGAGGCCGCCGCGCAGGTACTTGTAGGTACCCACGGCCAGGAAGACGGCGTCATAGTCGTCCACCAGGCTTTGAAAGGACACGTCCTTGCCCACTTCGGTATTAAGGCAGAATTCCACACCCATCTCGGTGAAGATTTCCCGGCGACGGCTCATCACCGACTTTTCCAGCTTGAACGACGGAATGCCGAAGGTCAGCAGACCACCGATTTCCGGATAACGGTCAAACACCACAGGGGTCACACCGTTACGGGCCAGAATGTCGGCACAGGCCAGGCCGGCGGGGCCGGCACCGATAATGGCGACTTTTCTGTCGGTCTTCACCACCTGAGACATGTCCGGACGCCAGCCCATCTCAAAGGCCTTGTCGGTGATGTACTTTTCTATATTACCGATGGTCACGGCACCGAACTCGTCGTTCAGGGTGCAGGAGCCTTCACACAGCCTGTCCTGCGGGCAGACGCGGCCGCACACCTCGGGCAGGCTGTTGGTCTGGTGACACAGATCCGCCGCCTCAAAGATGCGTCCCTCGTTGGCCAGCTTCAGCCAGTTGGGAATGTAGTTGTGTACCGGGCACTTCCACTCGCAGTAAGGGTTGCCGCAATCCAGGCAGCGATCGGCCTGCATGCTGGCCTGGCTGTCTGAAAAAGGTTCGTAGATTTCCACGAACTCGATTTTACGGGTGCCGATGGGCTTCTTGGGCGGATCGACACGTTGTACGTCTATAAACTGAAATACGTTCTGGCTCATCACAATCTTCCTTTACTGCGCGTGGACACGGAGCTCGGCGGTAGAGCGGCTCTGGTGACCCAGCAGGGATTTCACATCGCTGGACCTGGGTTTGACCAGCTTGAACATGGGCAGGTAACGGTCGAAGTCGGCCAGTATTTGCTGTGCCCGGTCGCTGCCGGTTTCCTGCAGGTGCTGAGTAATAATGCCGCGCAGGTGCTCCTGATGGATCACCAGCTCGTCCAGTCCCAGCAGCTCAACCAGCTCAAAGTTGGTTCTGAGCTCGAAATCATCGTCTTCGTCCAGCACATAGGCAAAACCGCCGGTCATGCCCGCGGCGAAGTTCACGCCGGTGCGGCCCAGCACGGTGACAATGCCGCTGGTCATGTACTCGCAGCCGTTGTCGCCCAGGCCTTCCACCACGGCAATGGCGCCGGAGTTGCGCACCGCGAACCGCTCGCCGGCGCGGCCGGCCACGTAGAGGTAACCGCCGGTGGCACCATAGAGGCAGGTGTTGCCTGCCAGGGTGGCGTCCTGAGAGGCAAAGGCCACGCCCACATGAGACTTGATTACCAGCTTGCCGCCGGTCATGCCCTTGCCTACATAGTCGTTGGCATCTCCGGTGAGGATCATCTCCAGACCGCCGGCATTCCACACTCCGAAGCTCTGACCGGCAGTGCCGTCCAGATGAATGCGTACCGGGTCGGCTGCCATGCCCTGGTTGCCGTGACGTTTGGCTATTTCGCCGGACAGGCGGGCCCCCACCGAACGGTCTGTGTTGCGAATGGCATAATAGAAGTTACCGCCGGTCTTGCTTTCCACCGCAGGCAGGGCGTCTTCGGTTATTTTCAGGTTGAGTACACCCTTGTCGAAGTTGGGATTGCCGGTCTGACAGAACACACCCAAGCCCGGTTTGGGCTCGGGCTTGGCCAAAATGCCGGACAGATCCAGTTTTTGCTGTTTGGCGGTGAGGCCGGGCAGGGCTTGCAGCAGATCGGTGCGGCCGATAAGGTCGGTCAGCTTGGTGACACCCAGTTGCGCCATCAGCTCGCGGGTTTCCTCGGCGATAAACTTGAAGTAGTTCTCTACCATCTCCGGCAGACCGAGGAAGTGATCCCTGCGCAGCTTTTCATCCTGAGTGGCCACGCCGGTGGCGCAGTTGTTCAGGTGACAGATCCGCAGGTACTTGCAGCCCAGGGCCACCATGGGGCCGGTACCAAAGCCGAAGCTTTCGGCACCCAGAATGGCCGCCTTGACGATATCCAGACCGGTCTTCAGGCCGCCGTCCACCTGCAGCCGGACCTTGTGGCGCAGGCCGTTGGCCACCAGCGCCTGCTGGGTTTCGGCCAGGCCCAGCTCCCAAGGAGAGCCGGCGTACTTGACCGAGGTCAGCGGGCTGGCGCCGGTGCCGCCGTCGTAACCGGACACGGTGATCAAATCGGCATAGGCCTTGGCCACGCCGGTGGCGATGGTGCCCACGCCGGGCTCGGACACCAGCTTCACCGACACCAGGCAGTCGGGGTTGATCTGCTTGATGTCAAAGATCAGCTGGGCCAGATCCTCGATGGAGTAAATATCGTGGTGCGGTGGCGGCGAGATCAGGGTCACCCCCGGTACCGCATAACGCAGCTTGGCGATTTCGGCGGTTACCTTGTGGCCGGGCAGCTGGCCGCCCTCGCCGGGCTTGGCCCCTTGAGCCACCTTGATCTGAATGACCTCGGCGTTCATCAGGTAGTGCGGGGTCACGCCAAAGCGGCCTGAGGCCACCTGCTTGATTTTGGAGTTCTTCAGGCTGTTGAAACGGCGGGGATCCTCGCCGCCCTCGCCGGAGTTGCTCTGCCCGCCCAGGCGGTTCATGGCCACGGCCAGCGACTCGTGGGCTTCCGGCCCCAGCGCGCCGATGGACATGGCGGCGCTGTCGAAACGGGGGAACAGTTCGCTGGCAGGCTCCACCTCACTCAGGTCAATACCGGCACCGGCGGGCTTCAGCGTCAGCAGATCCCGCAGGGTGGCCACCGGACGCTCGTTCACCAGTCTGGCGTAGACCTTGTAGTCGTCATAGTTGCCGGAGCGCACCGCCTTTTGCAGGCTGGTAACCACGTCCGGGTTGTAGCTGTGATATTCACCGTCATGCACGTATTTGAGCAGGCCGCCCTGGTTCAGGGGCTTGCGGGCAATCCAGGCAAGCTTGCTCAGGTTGAACAGGTCCTGCTGGAAATCTTCAAAGGCGGCGCCCTGAATACGGCTGGACACTCCCTTGAAGCACAGTTCCACCACCTCGTCGTGCAGGCCGATGGCTTCAAACAGCTGGGAGCAGCGGTAAGAGGCGACGGTGCTGATGCCCATTTTGGACATCACCTTGTACAGGCCCTTGTTGATGCTGTTGCGGAAGTTCAGCAGCGCCTGGCGCAGGGGCATGTTCAGCACGCCGTCGGCCACCTGGCGGGCCAGGGTCTCGTAGGCCAGATAGGGGTAGATGGCGGTGGCGCCAAAGCCCAGCAGCACGGCGAACTGGTGCGGATCCCGCGTGCTGGCGGTTTCTACTATGATGTTGGAGTCGCAGCGCAGGTTGGCTTCCACCAGGGTGCGTTGTACTGCGCCCACCGCCATGGCGGCGGGGATCGGCAGCCGGTCTTCGCGAATGGCGCGGTCACTCAGCACCAGCAGCACGGCGCCGTCGCGCACGGCGGTGGTGGCTTCTTCACACAGCCGCTCGATGGCCGCCTTCAGGCCTTCGGCCGGCTCAAAGTTCAGATCCAGCACGCAGTGTTTGTGCTCGGACTGATCCAGCTGCATCAGCTGATGAAAGTCGGAGTACAGCAGAATGGGTGACTCAAACTGAACCCGGTTGGCATGGCCATGGGTTTCGTTAAACACGTTCTGCTCCCGGCCGATCAGGGTAGCCAGAGACATAACGTGATTTTCCCGCAGCGGATCGATGGGCGGGTTGGTCACCTGGGCAAACATCTGGCGAAAATAGTCATAGACGGAGCGGGCCCGGCTGGACAGCACCGCCATGGGGGCGTCGTCCCCCATGGAGCCGACGGCCTCCTGGCCGTTTTCGCCCATCACCCGAATGACCTGGTCCAGCTCTTCCATGGAATAGCCGAACAGTTTCTGATAGGTGCGCAGCTGTCGCTCGTCCAGCTCGCGCTGGCCGGCCTGTTCGTCGGACAGGTCTTCAAAGCGCTCCAGTTTGCGTCTGTGCTTGTTCATCCACTCCTTGTAGGGGTGGCGGCCCTTGAGGTCGTCATCGATTTCAAAGCTGTTCCAGATCTTGCCGCTGGCGGTATCCACCACGAACAGCTCGCCCGGGCCGACCCGGCCTTTTTCCAGCACTTCGTCCGGGGTGTAGTCCCAGATGCCGATTTCGGACGCCAGAGTAATAAAGCCGTCCTTGGTGCGCACATAGCGAGCCGGACGCAGGCCGTTGCGGTCCAGGGCACAGGCGGCAAAGCGGCCGTCGGACATCACGATGCCGGCGGGGCCGTCCCAGGGCTCCATGTGCATGGAATTGAAGTCGTAAAAGGCGCGCAGGTCTTCGTCCATGGCCGGGTTTTTCTGCCAGGCGGGCGGGATCAGCATGCGCATGGCCCGGAACAGGTCCATGCCGCCGGCCAGGAACAGCTCCAGCATGTTATCGAGGCTGGAGGAGTCGGAGCCCGAGGTGTTCACATAGGGCGCGGCGTCCTTCAGATCCGGCAGCAGCGGCGAGGCAAACTTGTAGGCCCGGGCCTGGGCCCACTGGCGGTTACCGCCTATGGTGTTGATTTCACCGTTGTGGGCCAGAAAGCGGAACGGCTGGGCCAGGGGCCAGCGCGGCTGAGTATTGGTGGAAAAGCGCTGGTGGAACACGCAGATGGCGGACTGCATGCGAATGTCGGCCAGATCCAGGTAGAACCTTGGCAGATCCGCGGGCATGCACAGGCCTTTGTAGGTCATCACCAGGTTGGACAGGCTGACCACATAGAAAAAGTCGTCACTGATGCGCTTTTCAATGCGGCGGCGTACGATATAGAGGCGGCGCTCAATGTCCTTTTCGGCCCAGCCGGCAGGGGCGTTAACAAATACCTGCTCAATGCGCGGCAGCGAAGCCTTGGCGATTTCGCCCAGCACACCCGGGTTTACCGGCACCTCGCGCCAGCCCACCAGGCTCAGGGTTTCCCGCTCCAGCTCTTCGTTAATAATGGCTCTGTGTTGCTCGGCCAGGGCGGCATCGTGGTTGAGGAACAGCATGCCGACCGCGTATTTGCGGCCCAGGCTCCAGCCCTTGTCTTGTGCCACGGCGCGAAAGAAGCTGTCGGGTTTCTGCATCAGCAGGCCACAACCGTCACCGGTTTTGCCGTCAGCGGCAATACCGCCCCTGTGCTGCATACGATCCAGTGCCGAAATGGCAAGGCGCACTAGCTTATGACTGGTTTCGCCTTCGGTATGGGCGATCAGGCCAAAGCCACAGTTGTCCTTTTCCAGTGTGGGGTCATAAAGAGACATTGCTTTCCTCCATTGCTCGGCTGCTGGCCGGGCGACTGCGTATTACTCAGCGCATTCTGCGTCGAAGCGTCCGTTGCCATAAGTGGCTTAATTACAAAAATATCGATAATTTTTTGTGAGGTCAACGAAATGTTTTCATTCCGAAGTAACCGTGTCCCGCGACTTGATGTCAGATTTTTTTAATGTAAAAAGCGCTTGTTTAGGGTTTAATGCCGCCCTGATGTGATTTTTGTGCCTTTGATCCTTTTCTTTATTGATGTTTGGCGTAAGCAAGTGATGTACACCAGTTGTTGTTTTATTACAACAAAATGGCGCTTTTTCTTGATTTTACTCCTGCATTTTATTGGTGCATTAATTGCCCCATACCAGTGCATAGGCGGGAAAGTGGTCCGTGTTCAGCTGGTTGCATGTTCAATTTTGGTGCATATCGGCTAAATGTACCGGCTTATATTGATCGTCTTTGGTAATGACTGGCGCTGAGTTACGTCAAATTTACCTCTTTTGGTGCAGACATCATTCAGCCAGGCTACATGACAGTGCACTTCGGAGCCGGTATTCTTTGAGCTTGCCGTTGCCGAAGGAAAGCCTGATGAAACCCATTAAAACCTGGGCCCAGTACTATGTGGACCTGATGACCAAGCTGGGCATAGTCCGCTTCAGCATGTTGCTGGCTGCCTGCATTATTCTGCTGGCCATCTTTATACAGGTGGGAGTAACCCTGTTTTTGCGCGGCTCGGTAGAGTCGGTGGATATGGTGCGCTCTATTTTCTTTGGCCTGCTGATCACTCCCTGGGCGGTGTATTTTCTGTCGGTGGTAGTGGATCAGCTGGAGGATTCACGCCAGCGGCTGAGTCGTCTGGTGCAGAAGCTGCAGCAAATGCGCGACCGGGATCAGGAGCTGAACAGCGAGTTGCAGGAAAAAATCGAGCTGCTTAATCGTCAGATTGAAGAAACCCGCAAGGCGCAGGCGGCCCGCCAGCAGGCCATTGAAGATCTGGAAAGTGAAGTGTTTCAGCGGGAAAAAGCTCAGATGGAATCTCAGGAACGCTCGGCACTGTTGCGTTCCTTTATCGATACTTCACCTGATCTGGTGTATTACCGTAATGAGCTGGAGGAATTTTCGGGCTGTAACAAGGCCATGGAAAATCTGCTCGGCCGGCCGGAAAAAGAGCTGATAGGCCTTACTCCTTACGATGTGTATCCGGAAGACGTGGCTGATAAAGTAGTAGAAACCGATAAAGAAGTCTTTGCCCGCAACGAAACCCAAACCTACGAACAGTGGTTGCAATATCCGGATGGCCGCCGAGCCTGCTTTGAGCTGCGCAAGGTGCCCTTCTTTGATCGGGATGGCAAGCGTCTGGGACTGTTGGGCTATGGCCGCGATATTACCGAGCGCAAGCGCTATCAGAATGAGCTGGAGCAGGCGAGCCAGGACAAAACCACTTTTATATCCACCATCAGCCACGAACTGCGTACGCCGCTGAACGGCATAGTGGGCTTAAGCCGTATTTTGCTGGCCACTGAACTCAGCGACGAGCAGCGCCAGCATCTCAAAACCATTCACTTCAGCGCTGTGACCCTGGGTAATATCTTTAATGACATTATTGATCTCGACAAAATGGACCGCCGCCGGCTGACGCTGGCACCTGAACCCATGGATTTGCCCGGCTTTCTTGATGACCTGGAGAGTCTGGCACGGCTGCAGGCGGAGCAGAAGGGGCTGTATCTGCACTTTGACCGGGACGGTGACATACCCGACTGGATTGAGGCGGATGGCACCCGGTTACGTCAGGTGCTGTGGAATCTGGTGGGTAATGCGGTCAAGTTTACTGACGACGGTGGCGTCACCATTCGTTGTATGGCTGATGAACTGACCCCCGGAGAAGTTACTCTGCGCTTTGATATTGAAGATACCGGTATCGGTATTCCTGCCGCCTTGCAGCAAAAGATATTTGCGCTCTATTTTCAGATTGAAGGCAGCAAACACGCTACCGGCACCGGCATTGGTCTGGCAGTGTCACAGCAGCTGGTGGAAGCCATGCATGGTACCATTGAACTGGACAGCGAGCCGGGGGAGGGTTCCTGCTTCAGTATTACCATTACCGTGCCTACCACTCAGGCACCCAAAGACGACCCTGTGCTGGCCCAGCTGCCTTGTTTGTCGGTGTTGCTGGTGGAAGACGTCGAGCTGAATATTACCGTGGCCTGTGCTCTGCTGGAAAAACTGGGTCATAGTGTCAGTGTTGCCCGCAACGGCGGTGAAGCTTTTGCATTACTGGCTGAGCAGCAGTTTGATCTGGTGTTCCTGGATATTCAGCTGCCGGACATGACGGGTTTTGATATCGCCGGCCAGCTGCGGCAAGACGCTGAGCAGCAGGGAACCAGATTGCCGCCGCTGGTAGCGCTGACAGCGAATGTCATTAGTGACAAGCAGAAATACCTGGCCGGCGGTATGGATGATGCCATCAGCAAACCGCTCTCGTCCAAGGCCATCAAAGGCGTTTTGGCCCGTTTTTTTGGTCATAAGCCACCTTGCGGCAAGGCTGCAAGGGCGGTCTCTTCTGCCGTTGCTGAGGCTTCCCGGGACGACGCGGTACTGGATACTGTTTTTCTGCAGGACTATGTGGAGACGGTAGGTGCTGCGGCCTTGCTGTCCAGTGTGGATATGCTTGGCACCATGGCGGGTGATTATCTGTCGCGGCTGAAAAGCGTTACTGCCGAACGCCGGCAGCAGGAAATTGTGGAAGAAGCTCACAAAATAAAAGGGGCGGCGGGTTCGGTGGGGCTGAAGCGGGTGCAGCTGCTGGCCCAGCAGATACAAAGCCCGGATTTGCCCGACTGGTGGGAACGGCTGGATGACAGAGTGAATGAACTGGAACGGCTGCTTGAGCCGGATCTGGCGGAATTGCGGCACTGGCTGGAGTTGCGTGTATGAGTCGTTATGCAGACCTGATCCGCGCTGAGCGGTTACGACCTGCTTCTGTGCCGGAAACCACAGTGCAGGCAATAGAAGCAGACAGGGCGCGTATTGTGCAGTGCTCGCCGGTACGCCGGCTGCAGCAAAAGACTCAGGTGTTTCCGTTGGACGTAAAAGCCTCGGTACGTAGTCGCCTGACTCATTCTCTGGAGGTAAAGGAAACCGGGCGTCAGCTGGCACTTAGGGTGGCCGCTGAGCTTGAACCTGAAGTAGAGCGGGATGCGCTGGTCAGTCTGGTGGAGATGGCCTGCCTGCTGCACGATGTGGGTAATCCGCCTTTTGGACATTTTGGCGAGGCGGTCATGATTGACTGGCTGGGACAGCAGCTGCCGGGCTTGTTTCGCCGGGCCGTGGGTGAGCCGTCCCGGCAATGGCCTATGCTGCTCGCAGATTTACGCCAGTTTGAGGGGAATGCCCAGAGCCTTCGGCTGGTGCATACCCTGCAGGATCTGAATCTGAGCCTGAGTCAGCTGGCAGCACTGCAAAAATATGTGCGCGGTGCTTATCAGCCCAAAACCGGCGGCCGCTGGCAGCAAAAACCCGGACACTTTTTCAGTGAGCGGCCGCTGGTGCAGCAAATCCGGCAACTTTTTCCCACTACCGCCCGGGGCCGTCATCCGCTGACATTTCTGATGGAAGCAGCCGATGACATGGCCTATGGCGTGGCGGATCTGGAGGATGCCGTCGACAGGGGGGTGCTCAGCCTGGCCGAGCTGGAACGAGCCCTGCTGAATAACGGCAACGACTATTTGAAGACGCTATGGCAGGGCTCCCGCGTGCAGGAGCCGGGGTTTTTCAGCCGCTTTCGTGAGCGGCTGGGGCAAGACTTGCTGCCGTTGGTTACTGAGCAGTTTATGTTGCACCAACAGGCCATTCTTGAGGGGGAGCACGATCAGCCGCTGCTGGCGGCGGAGCAGGCTCCCGCCGACGCGCTGCAGTGGCTGAAAAGCTTTGCTCACGAACATGTGTTTCGCCGTCGTGAGGTCGAATCGCTTGAGCTGGCAGGGTTTGCCGCACTCAAGGGCGTGCTCGACGCTTTTGCGCCTTTGCTGACATTGTCTGCGGCCGAGTTTGTGGATCTTGAAAACCGCCGCGATGCCAATGGCCAGCTGCTGCGCCGGCTGTTTCACCGGTTACCGGCACGGCACCTGGCGGCCTATCGGCGCGACAGCCAAAGCGCACCTTTTTTTGAAAGTGAGGCCGAGCGGGAATGGTATTTTCGCGTGCGCCTGCTGCTGGACTTTATCAGTGGCATGACAGATACCTATGTGCTGGAAGAATATCGGCTGCTGTGTGGTCTTCAGAGCTGAATACCAGACCGTGATATAAATAATGCTGGAGGCTGACAGGTGCGTTGGTTTTACCTGCTGCTGTGTTTGTTGATCATGACGCCAGCCATGGCCGCCGGACCAGTGATGGTGATGCATCAGGTAGTGGCAGGCGAGAGCTGGAGAGCGCTTGCGGCTCGTTATCAGCTGAGTGAACGCCGGCTGCGATTTGAGTTTAACCGGGAGCGCTTTCTGGTGCCGCTGGCACCGGGAGACTGGGTTTGGGTACCAAACAAGTCAGTACCACGTAAAACTCCGCTAACCGATGTGAGCGCGGTTTCTCCGGTGCCGGCCAGAACTTCCACCTTGCCCGTTACCGATTCAGTGGCCTTGCCTGTGCTGGGCCGTCCCGACCCTGCTCTTGCCCCCAAATCGGATGAGTTGCTGCTGACTTTGGCCAGTGCTGCCAGAGCGGCTGCCAGTGATGATATTGACAGTTTTCTGCTGAGCCAGACCGAGCTGCTGGCTGAGGATACTCTGTCGTTTGGCACCAGCCAGCTGGCCGCGCTGCCCTGGCTGAACCCCAGTGACTGGTACTGGGATTATCAATTACCCTTGTTTGATCGTGATGCCAGGGCTAATACTCAGCTGGCACTTCCGGTGAACCGGCAGCTTAACAGTGAACTGGGAATAGATTACCGGGACGACCGGCTTACCTATCAGTTGGGTTTGCACTATCGCCGTGATCTCCCGGCTGACAATCAGTTACACCTTCAGCCTCTGTTTGACTATCAGGATGACACCTATCACAGACGGGGTGGCGTTCTATTATGGATGCAGCATCAGGATTTACGTCTGGGCGCAGCACAATACCGCCCGCTTTCTCCCTGGTATTCCGGTGAGCGGCCCGCTGCGGGGAGAGTCTGGTTTGGTGAGGGTAATATCAGTGCGCTGCCCGGGCTCAGCATTAGTGGCCGTTACTACCAGTGGCAGGGCCGTCAGCTGCAGTTGTTCGGCAGTGGTGATAAATACAAGGCAGCCGCTTCCCGGCAGTGGTCGCTGAGTTATGCACCCTGGCGTATTTTGCGGTTACAAACCTCGGTGCTGAATAACAGCGAAGACGAGTTTGAATCCCGCATTCGACTGATGTTTGAGCTTCCCCTCAGACTTTCTCCCGGACTTTGGTGGCGGCCTGCCGAAAATAATAACCTGGAGGAATACCGGCCTCTGCAATATCACAGAGTCCTGGTACTGGAGCATCGTTAAGGGCTTATTTAGGCTGGGGGGTAAATTCGGTATTGGCAAAACTGCCGCGTGTTTCACTTTGCAGCAGGCTGATCAGCAACAGAGCACGATGATCGCCGTCTGCTTCCTGATAGATGGCTTCCATACCGGCAAAGGGACCGCTGTGAATGGTGACTCTGTCGCCGCATTGGGGCAGATCGCTGAGTTTGTTCTGCAGACGCGGGTCTCCGGTGCGGCACATCAGCTCAAAAATAAGTTCGTCGGGCACCACGCAGGGAGTGTCGCCAAAGCGCACCAGATTACGGACACCGCGAGTGGAACGCAGAGAAGTAGCGCTGATTTTTTTCAGGTTGGCCCGCAAAAACACATAACCGGAAAACAGGGCTTCATTGCGGACTATGCGTTTACCACGAATGATACGTTTAGCTTCCACAAACGGACAGAAACACTCCACATTCTGGTTCTCAAGATGAAGCAGCGCCCGCTCTTCTTCCCGGGGCCGGCAATGGGCAAGATACCAGTTGAGCATAAATCCGTCCTGCGCAGGTGAGTAAATATCGCATTATGGCAGCAACCATAAAAAAGGGCCACGGCATGCCGTGGCCCTGAAGATAAAGTGAGCAGTAACTTACCAGCCTTTTACCACACCGCCTTTGAACAGCTCCAGTGCGGCCTGATAGACCTCTTCGCTCTGATACGCCTTGACGAAGGTCTGAATACGCTCGTCATTCTGGTTATCTTTGCGGGATACAATCAGGTTAACGTAGGGTGACTCCTTGTCTTCCACAAACAGGCTGTCGCGGCCGGGCAGCAGGTCGATTTGTGACGCATAGGTGGTGTTGATCACTGCAAAGGCCACGTCATCCAGCGAGCGGGGCAGCTGCGGTGCTTCCAGCTCGATAATGTCGAGGTTTTTGGGATTGCCGGTAATGTTCAGGGGAGTGGCTTCCAGGCCTACGGCATCATCCACTTCAATCAGACCCTGCTGCTCCAGCAGCAGCAGGCTGCGGCCCAGGTTGGTGGGGTCGTTGGGCACGGCCACCTTGGCACCGTCGGACAGTTCATCCAGCGACTTGACTACCCTGGAGTAGGCGGCAATGGGATATACAAAGGTGTTGCCCACCGGTACCAGCTCATAACCACGGTCGGCAATCTGCTTGTCGAGGTAAGGCTTGTGCTGAAAGGCGTTGATGTCGAGGCTGCCGTCGCTCAGGGCTACGTTGGGAGTCACGTAGTCGCTGAAGGAGACCAGCTCTACTTCCAGGTTGTATTGCTCTTTGGCGACCCTAGCTGCCACTTCGGCTACCTGCTCCTCGGCACCGGCAATCACACCCAGGCGCAGCGGCTTGGCAGCTTCGGCTTCGGCGGTAGTTTGTTCGTTCTGTTCACCACAACCGGCCAGCGCCAGGGCCGAAGCCAGCAGACCCAGGGTAGCGAATGATTTCAGTCCTGCTTTCATATTGCACTCCTTGATAAAGAAAACTCAGCGACGATCCATTCGAGCTACCAGCCGTTCGCCGGCGCTCTGAATGATTTGTACCAGTACCACCAGAATGACCACGGTAATCAGCATAATTTGCGGATCAAAGCGCTGGTAGCCGTAACGAATACCCACATCTCCCAGGCCACCGCCACCCACGGCACCGGCCATGGCCGAGTAGTTCACCAGGGTGACCAGGGTGATGATAATGCCATTGAGCATGCCCGGCAGGGCCTCGGGCAGCAATACCTTATACACAATTTGCAGCCGGCGCGCGCCCATGGCCTGCGCCGCTTCCACCAGCCCTGACGGCACTTCCATCAGGGCCCCTTCCATCAGCCGGGCCACAAAGGGAATGGCAGCCACGGTCAGCGGCACCACGGCAGCCCAGGTGCCGATGCTGGTGCCCACCACCAGCCGGGTAAAGGGAATAATGGCCACCAGCAGAATGATAAAGGGCACGGAGCGACCTATGTTGACCACGGTTCCCAGTATTTTGTTAAAAGCCTTGTTTTCCCAGATCTGACCGGGCTTGCTCACATGCAGGGCAATGCCCAGTGGCAGGCCCAGGGCGCAGGCAATAGCGCCCGAGCCAAAGGTCATGATCAGGGTTTCCCAGAGTGCCGAGAGCAGCAGATTAATCATGGCGTCGGACATAACCGAGTAACTCCAGTTGAATTTTGTGTTCGTTCAAATAGGTCATGGCGGCCTGAGTCTGTTCTGGTGCACCGTCCAGCTCTGCCAGCATAAAGCCGAATTTTACGCCGCCGGCATATTCGATATCGGCACTGAGAATGGTTACATCCACGCTCAGTTCCCGGCTTAAAATGGAGATCAGCGGTGTGTCCACGGTTTCCCCGGTAAAGCCCAGCCGCACCAGGGGCAGGGCACCGGGCTCCTGCACAGCCGACAGCCGCTGCTGATATTCCTCGGGAATATCCAGATTAATGGTGGAAGCAATAAAGCGCCGGGCAAGATCAGTCTGAGCATTGGCAAAAAACCAGGCCACGTCACCCTGCTCAATCAGCTCGCCGTCATTGATAATGGCGACCTTGTCACAAATGGACTTGACCACCTGCATCTCATGCGTGATCAGCAAAATGGTCAGGCCCAGCCGCTGGTTCAGCTCTTTCAGCAGCGCCAGAATGGACTGGGTGGTCTGCGGATCCAGCGCCGAGGTGGCTTCGTCGCACAACAGTACCTTGGGGGCCGGTGCCAGTGCCCGGGCAATGGCCACCCGTTGCTTCTGACCGCCCGACAGCGCATTGGGGTAGGCATGGGCACGGTGAGAAAGACCCACCAGCTCCAGCAGTTCGTTCACCCGCTGTTTGATCTCGGCCTTTGAGGTGCCTGCCAGCTCCAGAGGCAGAGCGATATTGTCAAACACGGTACGGGATGACAGCAGGTTGAAGTGCTGAAAAATCATGCCGATATTGCGGCGGGCGCGGGACAGCTCGGTGCCGCTCATGGCGGTCAGATCGTTACCGTCTACGTAGACACTGCCCTCGGTAGGGCGCTCGAGCAGATTAACGCAACGGATCAGGGTGCTTTTTCCGGCACCGGATTCGCCGATAACGCCCATAATCTGGCCGGCAGCAACCTCCAGATCCACGTTTTTTACGGCGTGAACGGCGGAGTCGCCTGTTCCGTAGCGCTTGGTGATATTGGTTAGTTTGATCATCGGAGGATGAGCCTTCCGGTATGGTTATCCACTGCGTAAACAGCGTAAGAACAGGGACAAGTCATGTCATCATGACTGATGGCAGAGAATGCTAAGCCGTCTGGACGTCTGCGTCAACGAGTATTTACCGGTAAGGCTGCCACAATGAAACATGAGCCTTTGCCTTGGCCCGATGCCAATGCCTTGATATAAGATGTAAAAGATAAAGATAAGCCGTAAGCTGGCGGCAAGAGGCTCAGCATCAGCGTGGTCTGAGCGAAGCACTAGCAGGGTTACCTTCTTCGACACGCTGCGAGCACATCCATGTGGCGCTCGGCAAATGCCATCCATGGCATTTGACGGTCGAATCCGGTAATCCCTGCTATTGCTTCTGACAGTGCGTTGTCTGCTGTGATAAGCCAGCAGACACTTATTCTTTTTCAGGGAACGAATACAAGGAATCCGATGGGCCAGTATTTTCTGCGTCGATTATTGCTGCTTATCCCCACCTTTTTAGGCATTACCCTGGTGGTGTTTGCCATTACCCGCTTTGTGCCCGGCGGCCCGGTAGAGCGCATGCTGATGGAAAGCCAGATGGCAAGCAGTGAGTTCAGCCAGAGCAGCCGGGGCGGACAGGTGCTGTCTGCCGATCAAATTGAAGAGCTGAAAGCTTTCTATGGTCTCGACAAGCCGGTGGGAGAAGCCTATCTGGACTGGCTGGGCAAGCTGGTGCGCCTCGATCTGGGAGAATCTACCCGCTACTACCTGCCGGTGTGGGAGCTGATAAAAGAGCGGCTGCCAGTCTCGGCCTTTTTTGGCATCAGCACTTTTATTCTCAGTTACCTGGTGTCCATTCCCTTGGGCATTCTCAAGGCGCTTAAACACAACAGCCGTTTCGACAGCATCAGCTCCATGTTTATCTATGCCGGTTACGCCCTGCCGGCCTATGTGGTGGGCATTTTTCTGCTGACGGTGTTTGCCTTTCAGCTGGGCTGGTTTCCCATGGGGGGCTTTGTGGGGGACGACTTCTACTATCTTGAGGGCTTCTGGCCCAAAACCCTGAACCTGTTTCATCATGCCCTGCTGCCGCTGATTGCCTATGCCATCGGCGACTTTGCCGTGCTCACCATGACCATGAAAAACAGCCTGATGGAAAACCTGTCAGCAGATTATGTGCGCACCGCCGTGGCCAAGGGGTTACCGTTTCGCAAGGCGGTCACTCGCCATGCCCTGCGCAACAGCCTGATCCCCATTGCCAGCCATTTCGGCAACGTGATTTCGGTGTTTTTTGCCGGCTCCTTTCTGATTGAGGTGATCTTTAATATCGACGGCCTTGGCCTGCTCGGCTACGAGGCGGTGGTGGAGCGGGACTACCCTGTGGTGATGGGCATACTGGCGGTGACGTCACTGCTGATGCTGCTGGGCAATATATTGTCGGACATCTGCGTGGCGCTGGTGGATCCGCGAGTGAGGTTCGATGGCTAGGCTGCTTTCCGATGTGACCAAAAAGAAACTGCGCCGCTTTCGCAGCATTAAACGCGGTTACTACGCCTTTATCATTTTTATGGTGATGGTGCTGCTGGCCGCCGCCGCCGAGCTGTGGGTCAGCAATCGGGCGCTGCTGGTGAAGTATGAGGGGCAGCTGTACTTTCCCACCTATGGGGCCGTGATCACCGGCAACACCTTTGGCCTTGGCTATCAGTATGAAACCGACTACCGGGAGCTGAAGCAAGTGCTGAGTGAGCAGCCCGGCAACTGGGTGCTGCTGCCGCTGGTGCCCTGGAGTCCTTACGAGCAGGATTACAGCGGTAACAGCTATCCGCCCACGGCACCCAGCCTGGACAGCCGGCACTTTCTCGGCACCGACAGCTCGGGCCGGGACATAGTGGCGCGGCTGGTTTACGGCTTTCGTACTGCCGTGGGCTTTGCCTTTATCGCGCTCACTGCCAGCTATGTGATTGGCGTGATGCTCGGCTGCCTGATGGGCTTTCTGGGCGGGCGTTTTGATTTATTGTTTCAGCGTTTTATCGAGATCTGGTCGCAGGTGCCGTTTCTGTATGTGATCATGATTTTGGTGTCGATTACTCAGCCCAACTTTGCCCTGTTTGTGGCCATCAACGTGCTGTTTGGCTGGATGGGCATCACCTGGTATATGCGTACCCTGACCTACAAGGAAAAGGCCCGGGATTATGTGCTGGCGGCCCGGGCCCAGGGGGCGGGCACTGTGCGTATTATCGTGCACCATATTCTGCCCAATACCCTGATGATGATCGTCACCCTGGCCCCCTTTACCGTGGTAGCCAATATTTCCCTGCTTACGGCGCTGGATTACCTCGGTTTTGGCCTGCCGCCGCCCACTCCCAGCTGGGGGGAGCTGCTGCGTCAGGGCGTGAACCACCTGGACTCCCCCTGGATAGTAGCGTCGGTGGTCAGCGCGGTGTCGCTGGTGCTGATCAATGTTTCCTTTATTGGTGAGGCCATTCGTGAGGCCTTTGATCCCAAACATTTTTCCCGATACGAATAGGTGAGGACTGCATGAACAAACTGCTGGCAATACTCGCATCTTTCAGCCTGGCCCTTAGTCTGCAGGCCGCTGAGCTGCCCGATAATCTGGAATGGGAAACCAATACTGCGGATCCCATTTTTGCTTCCCCCGAAGCCAAGCGGGGCGGACGCTTTAATATGACGCTGATGAGCTTTCCGCTCACCTTTCGCACCGTAGGGCCCGACTCCAATACTTCGTTCCGGTCTTTTGTACTGGAAAATCAGCTTGGTCTCTATGCCCTGCATCCACAAACCGATAATCCCATACCAGCGCTGGCCACTCACTGGGCCTTTGGTGATGACAACCGCACCATGTATTTCAGGCTGAATCCGGACGCTCGCTGGTCCGATGGCGAGCCGGTTACTGCTGATGATTTTCTGTTTGCGCTGGAATTTATGCGCTCCAAGGTGATTCGGGCCCCCTGGTATAACAACTACTTCACCGAAGAAATTACCGATGTGACCAAATATGATGACCACACCATTTCGGTGACCGCCGGCAGCCCCAAGAGCCGGCGCGAGCTGCTCAATACGCTGGGGCTGGTGCCCCAGCCCGCGCATTTTTATGAAATGAGTGAAGACTGGGTGCGTCGTTATAACTGGGAAGTGGTGCCGGTGACCGGTGCCTACGTGATCAGTGACGTCAAGCGCGGCCGCTCCATTACCTTTAAACGGCTGGACGACTGGTGGGGCAATGAACTCACCTATTACAAACATCGCTTTAACGTGGATGAAATCCGGCTCACCGTAGTGCGGGATCTGAATATTGCCTATCGCCATTTTCTGCGCGGCGATGTGGATACTTTTGGTCTGATCCTGCCGGAATGGTGGCACGACAAAACCAACACTCCAGAATACCGCGATGGTCTTATTAATCGCATCTGGTTCTATAACGATATGCAACAGGGTGCGCAGGGGTTTCATCTGAACACGGCTCATCCCAGGCTGGCTGATGTCCGGGTGCGGCAGGGCATTGCTCATGCCATTAATATGCAGCGCATGCTGGAGACCATACTGCGCGGTGATTACGAGCGTATGAATAGTTTTGGCACCGGTTATGGTGACTTTACCAACTACGATATTCGCGCCCGGGAGTACGACATTAACAAGGCCAGAGCCCTGTTTGCCGAGGCCGGCTACGATCGTCAGGGGCCGGGCGGTATTCTGCTTAATGCCACAGGCGATCGGCTCAGTCTGGCGGTGACTTACACCACTCAGGAACATACTGCCCGTCTGGCCATTCTGCGGGAAGAGGCGCGCAAGGCCGGGCTGGACTTGCAACTGAACCTGGTAGACGGTGCCACCGGCTTCAAGTCGATGCTGGAGAAAAAGCATGAGGCGGCCTGGCTGGGCTGGGGCGGCGGCGGTCTTTACCCCCAGTACTGGGAGTTCTTTCACTCTCTTAATGCCAACAAGCCCCAGACCAACAACCTGTTCAATGTCAGCGATGCGGAGCTCGACCGGTTAATCGAGGAATATCGTCGTACCATGGACCTGGATGCCAAGGCGGCCGTTTCCCGGAAAATTCAGCGCCGGGTGCACGAGCTGGCCATCTTTATTCCCGGCTATCAGGTGCCTTATACCCGGGAAGCCTACTGGCGTTATGTGAAACTGCCCGAGAGCAAGGGTACGCGGCATTCGCCGTCCTTATTCTGGCCGATGGAAGGCTATCCTTACAGCACCGGCGGTCTGTTCTGGATTGATGAACAGCTGCAGGCAGAGATCAAGGCCGGGGGCAAAAAATACGAGCCGGTACTGGACGTGGTGGAAACCTGGCGGAGGCCTGAAAGCCAATGACGGCATTGCTGGAAGTGGACAACCTAGCGGTCAGTTTTACCACCGAAGCGGGCCGCTTTCGCGTGGTGGATGACGTCAGTTTTTCGCTGGCACCGGGTCAGACCCTGGGGCTGGTGGGTGAGTCGGGCTGTGGCAAGAGTGTGACTGCCCTCAGCCTGCTGGGCCTGCTGCCGCAACCGGCAGGGAAAGTGGAAGGTGGCCGGACTTTGTTTCAGGGAGCAGATCTGCTGACTCTGAGCCCAAAAGCGCGTTATCGGCTGAGGGGCAACAAGATTGCCATGATATTTCAGGATCCGATGACGGCGCTGAACCCGGTGCATACAATCGGTCGCCAGCTGACCGAAGTTTATGATCTGCATCGGCCTGAGCTGAACAAGACACAACGGCGGGAAGCCGCGTTAAACATGCTCAATAAGGTTGGCATTTCCGAAGCTGAGGCCCGCTTGAATGCGTACCCTCATCAGCTGTCGGGAGGTATGCGTCAGCGGGTAATGATAGCCATGGCGCTGGCCTGTGAACCGGACTTGTTGATCTGCGATGAGCCCACAACGGCGCTGGATGTGACCATGCAGGCGCAGATTCTGCATCTTATTGACGAGCTGCAACAGCAAAACAATATGGCGGTGATCTTTATCACTCATGATCTGGGTGTGGTAGCCCAGATCTGCGATCAGGTGTTGGTGATGTATGCCGGTCGCAGCGCTGAGCAAGCCAGTGTGCTTGATCTGTTCGAACGTCCGCGACATCCCTATACCCAGGGGCTGCTGGCATCCATTCCCCGGCTGGACCGTCAAAGTAAAACCGAGCTGCCGGTGATTCCCGGGCAGGTACCCTCTTTGGAGCAGCTACCGGCTGGCTGTCGCTTTGCCAATCGCTGCGCGTACAGCAGCGAAGTGTGCACTACTCAACCGGCCCGGGAGCAGGCAGGAGACGGGCATCAGGTCTGGTGTCACCATTGGCGGGAGCTGGCATTATGACGGCACTGCTGCAGTTAGAGCAGCTGACTCAGCATTTTACCCTTGGCGGTGGTTTGTTGCGTTCGGGGAAAAAACTCTATGCGGTGGATGGCATCAGCTTTGAACTGAAAGCCGGAGAAACGCTGGGGCTGGTGGGAGAGTCTGGTTGTGGCAAATCTACTCTGGCCCGGGCTTTGCTCAAGCTGCATGAGCCCACCTCAGGGCGCATCATCTATGATGGCACCGACATCACCGGCTACACCCGCCGGCAAATGCAGCCCCTGCGGCGTGAAATGCAGATGGTATTTCAGGATCCGCAAGAATCCTTAAATGGTCGCCATACCATAGGCACTCTGCTGCAGGAACCGTTTGTTATTCACAAAACAGGTAGCTGGCGCGAGCGTCAGATCTGGGCGGCAGAGTTGCTGGAACGGGTTGGGCTGCCGGCCTCTGCACTGGATCGCTTTCCTCATGAGTTTTCCGGCGGACAGCGTCAGCGCATTGGTATCGCCCGGGCAATGGCGCTCAACCCGCGCTTGTTGGTGTGTGATGAGGCGGTATCGGCGCTGGATGTGTCGGTACAGTCGCAGATCCTTAACCTGCTGTTATCGTTGCAGCAGGAACGAGGCCTGGCCATGTTGTTCATCGCTCATGATCTGTCGGTGGTGAAGCATGTGTCGGATCATATCGCCGTTATGTATCTGGGGCGGATTGTGGAGCAGGCACCGGCGGAAGCGCTCTACCGGCAGCCAATGCACCCTTATACACGAGTGTTAATCTCGGCCATTCCCCGGCCGGATCCCAGAGTTCGGCGAGAACCCGTCATGCTCAGCGGCGAACTGCCATCTCCTGCCAGCCCGCCCAGTGGCTGTCATTTTCGAACCCGTTGCCCTTACGCCGGTGATCGTTGTGCTCAGGAAGTGCCAATGCTGCAAGGCAGTGAGCATAAAGTCGCCTGCCATTATGCCGCTGAAATTGACTCAGGTGCCCGCCAGCCCTGTGCTACCATGCGTTCGGTAACAATTGACTAAAGGCAGGTATTACAGTGGCAAAGCCAGCGATTTTTCTCGACCGGGACGGTGTCATCAACCAAGACAGCGGTTATGTCTCCCATTCTGACGATTTCATTTTTATTGACGGGGTGATCGACGCCCTTCGCTTGCTTAAGGAAAAGGGCTACCTGCTGGTAGTGGTTACCAATCAGTCCGGTATTGCCCGGGGACTGTTCAGCGAAGACGATTTTATGCGTCTGACCGAGTGGATGGACTGGTCCCTGGCCGACAGAGGCGTCGATCTCGATGGCATCTATTTCTGTCCTCATCATCCTTCTGCCGGTAACGGTCCGAACACCAAGGCCTGTGACTGCCGCAAGCCGGCACCGGGCATGTTATTGGATGCAGCCAAAGAACTCGGCATCGACATGGCCGCTTCCTATATGGTGGGCGACAAGGTATCGGATATAAATGCGGCCATTGCCGCCGGCGTGGGCCGCCCCATGCTGGTACGCACCGGCAAGGAAATTACCGAGGAAGGGGAAAAACTGGCGAAAAGCGTCTATTCTTCTCTAGTGGAATTTGCACAGGAATTGCCCGAAGTGAAGTAAATATCACCTTTAAGGTCAACTTTTATTCACTTGAATCAGCGGAAGGCATTTTTCCGCAAAAAGCCCTTGCGCAAAAATCGCGGCTCCCTATAATGCGCATCCACTGACACGGGGCAACACGCCTACGGTCACAAACGTTGAAAGACAACAAAATAAAGTTTGATTCAACGCTTGACGAACACCAAGAGTTGCGTAGAATACGCAGCCCTGACCAGCGAAAGCGGTCAACGCTCTTTAACAATTTATCAAGCAAACTGTGTGGGCACTCGCAGTCGATTGAGAAACAAAAAATATTGTTTTTCAA
>NZ_JAWJBK010000015.1:0-131864 GCF_032842915.1 Oceanimonas sp. CAM02 | reverse complement strand
ACACCGCCACAAGTTGCTGGCCAATATGCTGGCCCAGGCCGAGGCCCTGGCCTTTGGCAAATCAGCGGCTGAAGTGGAAGCCGAGCTGAGAGCGGAAGGCTTGAGCGAGCAACGCATTGCCGAGCTGCTGCCCAGCAAGGTAATGCCCGGCAATCGCCCCAGCACAGTAATTTTGTGCAAGGAGCTGACCCCTCACACCCTTGGCAGCTTAATTGCCCT
The DNA here is from genome assembly GCF_032842915.1 of Oceanimonas sp. CAM02. Taxonomy (NCBI): domain Bacteria; kingdom Pseudomonadati; phylum Pseudomonadota; class Gammaproteobacteria; order Aeromonadales; family Aeromonadaceae; genus Oceanimonas; species Oceanimonas sp. CAM02. The sequence goes on along the minus strand of NZ_JAWJBK010000015.1, from coordinate 131,645 downwards.
GTATGAGCACAAAACCTTTGTGCAGGGCGTGCTGTGGAGCGTAAACAGCTTTGACCAGTGGGGCGTGGAGCTGGGCAAAAAACTGGCCAGCGGCCTGGTAGGTGCCCTTGCCGGTGAAACGGATGCCTCAAACCACGATGCGGCCACGCAGAGTCTGGTGAAGCAAATTTGCCGTTGGAGCGCCCCTGCGGGGAGCTGTAAGCCGTAAGCTATCAGCTGTAAGTTAACCCCCTCCCGACCTCCCCCTTGAAAAGGGGGAGGAGATGAAATGGTGCCCCTTGAAAAGGGGGAGGAGCAGAACGGTTGCCTCTCTTGAAAAGGGGGAGGAGCAAAAACAGTTCCCTCCCCTTTTTAAGGGGAGGGTCAGGGTGGGGTTAGTTGCCCCCCTCCCAGCCTCTCCCTTAACAAGGGGGAGGAGCAAATATAGAAGGAAACAGAATGCTCATTACTCAGGAATTGCTTAATCAGGTAGACGCGCTGGCCCGCAAGGCCGGGGCTGCCATTATGGAAATCTACGGCCGCGAATTTACCGTTGAGCAAAAGGAAGATAAGTCACCGCTTACTGAAGCCGATGCCGCCGCCCACAATATGATTGTGCAAGGCCTGGTTGAACTGCCGCTGAAAGCGCCGGTTTTGTCGGAAGAAGACACCGCCGGTTTTGCCGGTGCCGATGAGCATGGCCGCTATTGGCTGGTGGATCCGCTGGATGGCACCAAGGAGTTCATTAAGCGTAACGGCGAGTTTACCGTGAATATTGCGCTTATTGAGCACGGCAAGCCGGTGCTGGGCGTGGTGTATGCGCCTGCTCTGAATGTGGGTTATATGGCCGCCGAAGGTCTGGGTGCCTTTAAATATGAAGGCGATGGTGCGCCTGTGGCCATTAACGTGGCCGAGCACCAGGCCGGCACACCCTGGCGGGTGGTGGGCAGCCGCTCTCATGGTGGTGGCGAGTTGCCTGCCCTGCTGGAAAAGCTGGGGGAACATGAGCTGGTGCCCATGGGCAGCTCACTTAAATTATGTCTGGTAGCAGAAAATGCCGCCGATATTTACCCCCGCCTTGGCCCTACCTCACTGTGGGACACCGGTGCCGCCCAGTGTGTGGTAGAGCAGGCCGGCGGCACTGTGGTGCAGCTAAACGGCAAACCACTGAGTTATGCTAATACTCGTGAAGTGCTGAACCCGCATTTTCTGGTGCTGGGTGGGAAGAACCCTTTTGGGGAGCTGTAAGCGATAAGCTGTCAGCTGTAAGTTAACCCCCTCCCAACCTCCCCCTTGAAAAGGGGGAGGAGCAAAACAGTTCCCTCTCCTTGCCAAGGTGAAGGGTCAGGGTGGGGGTTTGTTACAACCCTCTCCCAGCCTCTCCCTTAAAAGGGAGAGGAACTGAACTGTCAGGGTGGGGTTTGGCTCCACTTCCTGTAGCATGCCGGTTGTTATGAACGTTATACTCAGCTGGTTTCAATAAATTTCAGGGAAAATGCTATGCGACAGCGCTGGTCACTGAACATCAAAGGTTTTGGCAAAATTAAAACAGCCAGCGTAAAAATTGCCCCCATGGTCATTTTTGTGGGTGAGAACAACTCAGGCAAAAGTTATCTGGTTTCCTTGTTATGGGGAGTGATGGCACGAGGGCGCAGCATTTTTCCTAAGGAGCCTCCGGCAAGTGAGGCTTATCGTCGCTGCTCCGCACTCCTCCGGCAGCGCCCCGTTACTGTGAATACAGAATTTCAGAATGCGCTGGTTGAATGGTTCAACAGCCTGCTGAAATCTCGCAAAAACGATCTGGTTCGTGAGATATTCGCCCATAAGGATATTGGTATTGAGCACCTGTCCATCAGTGATTATGTACGTGACAGACCACTTTCTCTTAAGTGGGATATCAAACCTGAGGCAGGCAGCTGGCGAATTTCTGCCAGCCAAAGTGCAGTACGCTTTCCGGTTGTTGAAGGAGAGCCGGATTCTGAAGCTGAAGTTTATCGTCGCCTGCAGTATCTGGCCTGGAAACTGATAATGGGGGAGCTGAGCGCTCCACTGTTTCCGCCTGGGCTGTCTAACCAGCGGCGAGCTGAAGGAGAAACCCTCTATCTGCCTGCTGTACGCAGTGGCTTTATGCTGACCTACCGTTCGCTGGCTGCCGAAGTAATGGGGGCATGGAGCGGCGAGGAAGTTAATAGCACCTTTACCTTGCCGGTTGTACGCTTTCTGCAGGGGCTGGCCAATAACCGCCCTTCAACAAAGGCCAGGCTGTTGCATGTAGCAGAGTACCTTGAGGATAAGATACTGCATGGGCATGTGAAAACGGCCAGGGCTGCGATAAATGATTACACCTATGTTCCTCAAGGTGGCGCTGCGTTACCTTATCACCTCACTTCTTCTTTGGTGGGTGAGTTAACGCCTTTGGTGATCTTTTTAAGATCCAATATTACCTACCGCTCCTTGATTCTGGAGGAGCCAGAGGCTCACCTTCACCCCGAACTTCAAAAGCAGCTTACCTGCGCACTGTCGCGCATTGTGAGTGCTGGTGTTCCTGTGTGGTGCACTACACACAGTGAAACCGTCTTTCAACAGGTTAATAACCTGATGCGCCTATACTCTCACCCTGAGCGCGAGACTCTAATGGAAGCTTACGGATATCAGCAGGAAGATTTGCTGGCACCGGAAGATGTGATGGCCTACCAGTTTGTGGCAGGTCCCAACGGTACTTGCGTGGAACCATTAGAACAAACCGCCGACGGCTTTGCTGTGCCCACTTTTAACAATGCGCTGGTGCGCCTGGCAGAGGAAACACTCGCCTTTTCGCGGGATGACTAACGTGGACTTCAATCTCGAACAACGACTAGCCTGGCTACAGCCGGGCCATTTTACATTTGACAAGCAGGTAACAGTGCTTGAAAAGGAGGAAGGCGGCCGGGCCGATGTATTGGTGCACAGCAAGACGGGCCATAACCTTTGTTTGGTAAACACTACCCAGAAAAACAGGCTTGCTTATATTCGCTATCAGAAAGTTGCCGATGGCACCTTATGCGAAATTCTGAATGATGGGAGTGTCCGCTTACACTTGATCGAGTGTAAAAAAACGGTTAAAAGCGCTTCCTGGAGCAAGGCTATCAAACAATTCGAAGGCGGCCTTGTGAATATGCTGGCTGTTTGTGGTGTTTTGGGAATAACCGAAGTGGGTGAGGTTATTGTTTATACCGCATTTCAAAATTTATCCATGGATCCAACCACTTCGGCAAATCCCGCTTTGCTCAAAATGCCTGTTGGCGGCAACACTCCCACTGAATTACAGCAGTGGCAGCATAACAAGGTGCATATACAAGGAAAAGTATTCAAGCATGTACCTGTTCAGCTTGATGCCAATGGCACGGGAGAGCTGTCAGTTTAACCCTCTCCCAGCCTCTTCCTTAAAAGGGAGAGGAGCAAATCGGGGTTCCTTCCCCTTGAAAAGAGGGAGCAAAATAGTTCCCTGAAGTACAGGAGCAGAGATGGATCAACTGGCAAACATTGTAGCGCTGGCACAACAACGGCCAGATATTGCTGCACTTTGGCTGTATGGCTCTCGCGCCAGAGGCGATCACCATGCCCGCAGCGATTATGACCTGGCGGTGGTCTTTACTCACTGGGAGCCGGATGCGTTATCTCGCCGGCTAAGGCCCGAAGAAGTAGCCTTGGACTGGCAACACAAACTTGCCATGCCGGAAGGCACCATCAGTGTGGTTGACCTGACCATTGCTCCTGTTCCTCTTGGCTGGAGTGTGCTGAGCCAGGGCAAACTATTACTGGACTTATCCCCTTCCCACCGCATGCAGGCAGAGCAGCGCATTTATTCCATGTGGGAGCTGGACTACGTTAATGCCAACAAGACTGGAGAAGAAAATGGCTGACACCGTACCTAACGCCTATCTGAGTGCGCAAAAAGAACATGTAGACCAGTGCGAACTGGACTTGGACGAGCTAAAGCAGCGGTTACAGCAAGGCCCTTGGAGTCGCTTTGAACAAAGGGCTGCAGAGCGAACACTTCAGGTTCTTATAGAGTCTTGCATTGGTCTGGCCAAACACTGGTCCAAACAAGAAACAGGCATGACGAGTAATGAGGCACTAACTGCATTTAACCGGCTGGCTGAAAAGGGCGTGATTGATAAAAGTACGCCCTGGCGCAAGGTTATAGGGCTTCGAAATGCGCTGGTGCATGACTATCTCGAAGTTGACCCTGTTATTGTGCATAGTGTGGTTTCATCTGATTATCATCAGGAACTTATCAATTTTGCCCGTTTGGGAATTAAAGCGTTGATGAAATAGCCAGCCCCTTCGGGGAGCTGCCGTAGGCCCGAATTTATTCGGGCAACAGGCACCGCTTGCCGGAATGTTGGAACTTGTCCCACCCTGCCATTCTTTATCTTTGGTTTTTTATGCTCCTGACCACTTCTTTTGGTATTTGGCGTCAGCGCCGGGTGCTTAATGCTTTGCTGGCACCTTTGCGTGTTGGCTTTTTTACCACTGAAAAAGCCACCGCTGTGGTGGGCTGGGGTATGAAGCCTAATACCGAGCAGGCGCGCCGGCTGGCACAGGCGGGCGATTTGCCCTTCTGGCAGCTGGAAGACGGCTTTATTGGTTATATTGGCCACCCGGCTGAGCGGGGCCGGCGGTTGTCACTGATTGTGGATGACGTGGGTGTCTATTACGACGCCACCCGGCCAAGCGCCCTTGAGCATATGCTGGACGATATTAGCTGGTGGAGTTCTGACTGGGCGCAACGAGCGCGAATGCTGCGCCACACTCTTACTGAACACGGCATTACCAAATATAACTGTTATGCCGGCAATACCCTGCCCGTTTCTGTGCGTAACAAGCTGGATTCGAACCGCCCGCGCGTGCTGGTGATTGATCAGACCATGGGGGATCAGTCGGTACGGCTGGGGCTTGCCGGTGAGCAGCACTTTGCCGATATGCTGGCTGCGGCCAGGGCCGAGAACCCGAATGCCCAGATTATTGTGCGCACCCACCCCGATGTGCTGCTGGGTAAAAAACAAGGCTATTTAACGGCAGCTGCCGGTAACGATGTGCTGTTGCTGGCCGACAATGTAAACCCCTTTGCCCTGATGGCAGAAGTAAGCAAGGTATATACGGTGACTTCTCAGCTGGGCTTTGAGGCATTGCTGGCGGGCAAGCCGGTGGTGTGTTTTGGAGTGCCCTTTTATGCCGGCTGGGGCGTTACTGATGATCGTGTTGCCGTGCCCCGCCGGGGCCAGCCACGCACTGTGGAGCAGTTGCTGGCGGCGGCTTATCTTCGTTATTGCCGCTATGCGGACCCGGTAACCGGTGAGCGCTGTGAGCCGGAAGCGCTGCTGGATTTGATCCTGGCCCAGCGCGCGCCCGTGCCGCCGGTGGATGAGCTGTATGCCGTTGGGTTTTCACTGTGGCGGCGGCGGTTTGCGCCGTATTTTTTGCGCCGTTATGCCCGGAAAGTGACATTTGTTGATCGTATTCCGGATGCAATGGATTCCGGCCTTCAGCCGGGTAATACACAAGCCGTGCTGGTGTGGGGGCGCAAATTTGAGTCTGAACTGGCGAGCTGCTCATTGCCGGTGTGGCGCATGGAAGACGGCTTTTTACGCTCGGTGGGGCTGGGGTCGGATCTGCGCCGGCCCGGCTCGCTGGTGATTGACCCTGCGGGCATGTATTACGATCCGCGCACCCCCAGTGCCATTGAACAGCATTTAAAACAGCATGACTTTTCTGAGCTGGAGCTGAAACTGGGTGAACAGCTGCTGACACACTTTCACGAGCAGGCCCTGACCAAATATAACGTGGGCACTCGCAGCCAGCTGAACTGGCGGACACTGGCTGAAGAGCGCCGTATTATTCTGGTGCCCGGCCAGGTGGATGATGATGCTTCTGTGCAACTGGGCAGCCCCTTTGTGGCGGGCAACGCCGCTTTGCTTGAAGCGGTGCGGGCGGCCCACCCCGATGCCTTTATTGTGTTTAAGCCGCACCCGGATGTGGTGAGCGGTAACCGCCGGGGCCAAGTGCCGGAGAAGGTGCTGAACGCCTGTGTGGATGTGGTGGAAACCAGCGCCGGCATTGTAGACTGCCTGGATGCAGCAGACGCCGTGCATGTGCTGACGTCATTAACCGGGCTGGAGGCTTTGATCCGCAGTAAACCGGTAACCGTATGGGGCCAGCCATTTTATGCCGGCTGGGGCCTGACCACCGACATGCACCCGCTAGCACGCCGGGGCCGCAACCTGCCCCTGGCGGCACTGGTGTACGCTACTTATGCCTGGTATCCCACTTATGTGGATTATAAAACCGGCCTGTGCAGCACCCCGCTGCGCATGGCGCGCCAGCTGGCGGAAGAGCGGAAAAATTACCGGGAGCCAACACACCCTGCTCTGCTGTGGGTGTATCGCCGCTGGCGCAAGATGCGGTATTTGTGGGAGGCATTTGCCCCTTTGGGGAGCTGTAAGCCGTAAGTTAACCCTCTCCCAGCCTCTCCCTTAAAAAGGGAGAGGAGCTGAAAAGTGACTACAACTACTGATTTTGCTATGTTGCTAAGTGAGTAACGGCTCTATCTGGCATATTGAGGAACATACCCATGAAATTTCGCATCCGTTCACACCCTCAGCTTCGAGCGGCTGGTTCAGTGATGGAGATCTGGCCTATGGGAAATTACATTGAATATATGCCCAAAGGCACTGCTCAGCAGCGCATAGAGCAATGCTGGCAACGTGTTGGTAACCAGCTTACCCATTCATTTAAAGTTTATAAAAAGCAACAACATGGCACATAAAACAGCAGAAGAAGGTGATAATAGCGAGTGCCAGAAGACGCAGAACGCCGATCCTGTAAGTGACTATCTGGAGCCAGAGGCTGATGCAGAGTCGCTTGTGCAAGGGCTTAAACACGGTCAGTTAACACCCGCTCAGCAGGAGGCATTGGCTGAGCTTCTGGTTGAAGATGAGTCTCCGCAGCATATCATGGCTATTCATCGCCAGCAGACGACTATGTACAGCGGCAGCTTGCCTCCTCCTGAGCAGTTCAATGCTTATGATGAACATACACGCCGTATTATTCTGCAAATGGCTGTAGATGAGCAAAGCCATACCCATGAAATGCAAAAAACTGGTCTCACCGGTGCAATAGAGAAAGATAAACGAGGCCAGCAATATGGCTTAGCCATTGCTCTCGGAGGTTTTGTTGCTGCCGCCTGTATTGCCCCTTTCAGCCCGGTTGTAGCAGGTATTATCGGTGCCTTGGATATTTTTGGCATGGTCGCTCTGTTTGTCGCTCCCCGAGTACTGGAAGGCAGGTTTAGAAAACAATCTCCAGCTCAGTCTCCCTCTGAAGACTCCCTCTAGCTTAAAACTGCAGTGTTTTAGTGCATAGGGATAAAATAACTGACTCAGGGAGAAAACCTCAACTAACCCTCTCCCAGCCTCTCCCTTAAAAAGGGAGAGGAGCTGAAACGATTCCCTCCCCTTTTTAAGGGGAGGGTCAGGGTGGGGTTGTTGCAACCCCCTCCCAGCCTTCACCCTTAAAAAGGGGGAGGAGCCGAAACGGTTCCCTCCCCTTGCCAAGGGGAGGGTCAGGGCGGGGTTTGTTTTAACCCAGATACTCCGCATGAAACCGCAGGTGGTCTTCTATAAAGCTGGCAATGAAGTAGTAGCTGTGGTCGTAGCCCGGCTGCAGGCGCAGTTCAAGTTTGGCACCGCTTTCATTGGCAGCCGCTTGCAGTGCTTCCGGCTTGAGTTGTTCGGCCAGGAAGTTGTCGGCGTCCCCCTGATCCACCAGCATGGGCAGTGAGCTGCCTTTTGCTTTCAGCAGCAGGCTGGCGTCGTACTCGGCCCAGGCCGCTCTGTCTTCACCCAGATAGGCACTCAAGGCCTTGTGGCCCCAGGGGCAATCCGTGGGGTTGGAGATGGGCGCAAAGGCGGACACAGACACAAACCGCCCGGGGTTGCGCAGTGCCAGCACCAATGCGCCGTGGCCACCCATGGAATGACCGCTGATGGCGCGCTTGCCGTTGAGCGGCAGCTCACTTTCCACCAGCGCCGGCAGCTCGCTCAGCACATAGTCATACATGTGATAATGCTTGTTCCAGGGCGCTTGGGTAGCATTCACATAGAAGCCCGCGCCCAGGCCCAGATCGTAGGCACCGTCGGCATCGTCAGCCACGCCGTCACCCCGGGGGCTGGTATCGGGAATAATCAGCGCCAGCCCAAGCTCGGCGGCCACCCGCTGAGCACCGGCCTTGGACGAAAAGTTTTCATCGGTGCAGGTTAACCCCGACAGCCAATACACCGCCGGCACCGGCCCCTGCTCTGCCTGCGGCGGCAGAAACACGGAAAACTGCATGCTGCAGTTAAGGGTTCTGGAGTCGTGCTGGTAGCGAATTTGACGGCCGCCAAAGCATTTTTGTTGTTGAACAATGTTCATAGCTTCCCCTTCGGGTAGCTGTAAGCTGTCAGCTTTAAGCTGTAAGACAAACACCGAGTATTGCAGGCACAGCATGGTGCCTGCAGTATCACTAGCCGCCTGTTACATGGACTCCGGCCCGTCATGCTGAACTTGATTCAGTACGGAGTGACACGGGTTTACAAGCGACTTCGGGCTGCTTACAGCTGATAGCTTAAAGCTTACAGCTATTTATTTGTCGTAAAGAATCACAGAACGAATGGACTTGCCTTCGTGCATCAGGTCAAAGGCGTGGTTGATGTCGTCCAGGCCCATGGTGTGGGTGATGAAGGTGTCCAGCTCAAACTCGCCGTTCATGTACTGCTCTACTATGCCGGGCAGCTGAGAGCGGCCTTTTACGCCGCCAAAGGCGGAGCCTTTCCAGACCCGGCCGGTTACCAGCTGGAACGGACGGGTGGAGATTTCGGCACCGGCCGGGGCCACACCGATGATCACTGATTCACCCCAGCCTTTGTGGCAGGCTTCCAGCGCGGAGCGCATGACTTTTACGTTGCCGATGCATTCAAAGGAGAAGTCCACGCCGCCGTCGGTCATTTCTACAATTACGTCCTGAATGGGCTTGTCGTAGTCGTTGGGGTTGACGCAGTCGGTGGCACCCAGCTTTTTGGCAATTTCGAATTTATCTTCGTTAATGTCGATGGCAATAATGCGGCTGGCCTTGGCCTGCACGGCACCAATGATCACCGCCAGGCCAATGCCGCCCAGGCCGAATACCGCTACAGTGTCGCCTTCCTGCACATTGGCGGTGTTTTTAACCGCGCCCATGCCGGTAGTAACGCCACAGCCCAGCAGGCACACTTTTTCCAGCGGCGCTTCTTTGCTGATTTTGGCCAGGGAGATTTCCGGTACCACGGTGCGCTCGGCAAAGGTGGAGCAGCCCATGTAGTGGAAAATCGGCTTGCCGTCTTTAAAGAAACGGGTGGTGCCGTCGGGCATCAGGCCTTTGCCCTGAGTGGCGCGCACGGCCTGGCACAGGTTGGTTTTGCCGGATTTACAGAATTTGCATTCGCCGCATTCGGCGGTGTAGAGCGGAATAACGTGGTCGCCCACCTGCAGGCTGGTTACGCCCTCGCCCACGGCTTCTACTATGCCGGCACCTTCGTGGCCCAGAATGGACGGAAACACGCCTTCGGCATCGTCACCGGACAGGGTGTAGGCGTCGGTATGGCACACACCGGTGGCCACAATGCGCACCAGCACTTCGCCTTTTTGCGGCGGCATCAGATCTACTTCTTCAATGCTGAGCGGCTTGCCCGGCTCCCAGGCTACAGCGGCGCGGGTTTTAATCATGTCCATTATTGGCTCCTGTTGGCTTTAACACACGAATCATCAGCGCGGTTGCACTACGCCGGTCTGTCAGCTCAATGGTTTTAACTTACAGCTGACAGCTTATAGCTTACAGCTCCCCGAAGGGTTCAGCTCCCCGAAGGGATAATGCCGGTTATTGTATTACAGCCCCCACCGTTGATAATGACTTATATAGCAAAACACTTTTACCAGTGAGTAAAAATGATCGACTGGGAAGGCATTAACGAATTTGTAAGTGTAGTGGAGAGCGAGAGCTTTACTGCGGCAGCACAGCGGCTGAATGTGTCTGTGGCCCATGTAAGCCGGCGGGTGAATCAGCTGGAAAAGCGGCTGGGGGCCAAGCTGCTGTATCGTACTACCCGCAAGCTCACCCTTACCGACACAGGCCGTGTTTATTACCGGCAGGTGTGCCAGATCAAGCACGCCCTGCAGGCGGCAGAGCAGGAGGTTATGACGCTGGAGGGCAACCCGGCGGGACGGCTGCGCATTACCGCGCCGGTGTATTATGGCGAGCAGTTTGTGGCACCGCTGGTGAATAACTTTTTGCTGCGCTACCCCGGCCTGCAGCTGGATATGGTGCTGACTAATAGCACTGTGGATCTGGTGCAGGAAGGATTTGATCTGGCCATTCGGCTGGGCAGTCTGGGCTCGTCCAGTTTAATGTGCCGCAAACTGGCCCGGCGCACTCAGTTTTTGTGTGCCTCGCCGGATTATCTGGCCCGTTATGGCACGCCCCGGCACATTAATGATTTGAGCACACATCGCTGCCTGGCCGGCACTGTGGATCACTGGCGGTTTATTGAGAACCAGCAGCCCCGCCGTTTTCGCCTGCCGTCTGGCTGGCACTGCAACTCGGGGCTGGCACTGAAGGATGCCGCCATCAAGGGACTGGGAATTGTGCAGCTGCCGGATTATTACGTAACAGAAGCGCTGAACAAGGGGTTGCTGGTGAGCCTGCTGGAGGAATACAGGGTGCCGGACGACGGCGTGTGGGTGGTGTATCCGAATAATAAACACCTGTCGCCAAGAGTGCGGCTGCTGGTGGATTATCTGGTTGAATGTTTGTAGGGAAATGCAAAAACGATTCCCTCCCCTTACCAAGGGGAGGGTCAGGGTGGGGTTTGTTGCAACCCCCTCCCAACCTCCCCCTTAAAAAGGGGGAGGAGCAAAAACGATTCCCTCCCCTTAAAAAAGGGAGGAGCAAAGGGGGTTACATCTGTGATTGCAGGTAGTTGGGCAGGCCGATGCGCTGAATGAGGCCCAGCTGCTGTTCCAGCCAGTGGGTGTGATCGTTTTCGGTGTCTTCCAGCAGCACCTGCAGCATGTCGCGGGTCTGGTAGTCCTGCTCTTGTTCACACAGGGCCATGACCTTGCGCAGATCCTTGATGACTTTATATTCCAGATCCAGATCGCTCTGCAGCATGGAGGGCACGTCTTTGCCCACGTTCAGCGGCACCCGGGTCACCATGTCGGGCGTGCCTTCCAGAAACAGAATGCGCTCTATCAGCTTGGAGGCATGGCCTTTTTCGTCTTCAAATTCGTGGTCAATGCGCTCGTAGAGCTTGGTGAGTCCCCAGTCTTCATACATGCGGGAGTGAATGAAGTATTGGTCCATGGCGCTGAGTTCGCCTGCCAGCAGCTCGTTGAGTGCGGCAATAATTTGCTGATTACCTTTCATTATTCTGCTCCCTTACAGTTGTGACTGCTGGTAATTTTCAAGGCCGATTTTGCTGATAAGGTCCAGTTGAGTGTCTATCCAGTCGAGGTGGCCCTCTTCGTATTCTTCCAGCTCACAGAGCAGCTCGCGGGAGACGAAGTCGTGCACCGACTCGCAGTAGGCAATGGCGTCTTTCAGCACTTTCAGCTGCTCTGTGGCCTGATCGCGGTCGCAGCCGAGCATTTCTTCGGTGTTTTCACCAATGCGCAGCCGGTTCAGGTGCTGCAGATTGGGCAGGCCTTCCAGAAACAGAATGCGCTCGATCAGCTCATCGGCCTGTTTCATGTCTTTGATGGATTTTTTGTATTCCCGCTCGTTCAGCTTGCTGAGGCCCCAGTTTTTGAACATGCGGGCGTGCAGAAAATACTGGTTGATGGAGGTCAGCTCTATGCTGAGCACCTTGTTCAGGTGCTCAATGACTTTTTTGTCCCCTTTCATAACCACTCTCCCCGTTCAATGATGGCCATAAGGATAGACGCCAAATGGCCGTTTTTCAAATTAAAACACAAGATAAGTCATTGATTTAAGAGAACTTAACTATAAGCGAGAACTAATCACATTCGCGCTTTGATCTCAATCGATCCAGATGGGGTTGGAGTAGGCGCGCTTGCCGTTGCGATCTTCCACTACCCATTGCATCCAGGTGTGGTTGGGCGGCACGGGCACACCGGTTCTGAACCATTTGGCACCGTTAATTTTCCATCCGGCTACCTGCACACCATCCAGCCAGACTTCGGCCCTGGCCAGACCCACCTCGGAGCGAAACTCTACCTGAGTTTCGGTAAAGGGTTTGGCGGTGCCGCCGAAGTTGGTGGTAATGGGATACACCTGCGGGCCAAAGCTTAAAAAGCTGTGGCCTTTGCCTGCGGCCGTGGCGTAGTCGGCACTGAGCCTGCCTTTGGGCGTGTAGGCATAGAGCTTGCCGCTGTTGCCGCCCAGATAAACCTTTTCACCCCGGCTCCAGCGCTGTCGCAGCTCCTGCAGGCGCGCCTCAAAGCCGGAGGTGACCGGCGTCAGCTCCAGCAGTGCCAGCCTGGGTATGCCCTGGCCGCCATACATGGGCTTGTCGGCGCTGAGCACGTCCAGGGCACCAGCGCTGAGCCAGGCACTGACTTCTCCGCTGTCGCGGTTTTTGCGCAGATCGTCGCTTTCATAAAGAATGCCCAGTTCGTTTTGCAGACTGGCGGCGGTCCAGTGCGCCTGCACCATGTTGGGCATGTCGTTATAGCTGGGCAGGGCTGCAGGAACCTGGTTGCGTTCCAGCTGATAGCCGGAGAACTGTTTGCCATCTTGAGTGGTGCTTAAACGAATGCCGGCATTGCTGAGGTTAACCTCATAGCGGCTGGTTACCGGTTTGCCGTTCAGCTCGCGCTGCAGTTCTATTACAACACGCTCGCCAGACTGTTCTTTCACGTCAATTTTTGTCGAGGTGAGCTTGCCGTCACCGGGCACAAAGTCGAGGGAGCGCACCAGATCCGGGCCGTACTGGCCGTTGCTGGCAATGGCCAGATCCACCACGGCGCCGGTGTCGGCACTGATGGCAAAGGCAAAATAGGGAGATCTGACGGTAATGTCTTTTTCGCCGGTGGCGTTACCGTTTTTAATAAAGGTGGGGCCGTGCAGCACATCCAGGCGAGCCGGCACGGGCTCATTTTTGTTGGAGGCACAGGCAGAAAGCACCAGTGCAGCCAGCACTGTGAGTCCGGTTTGGTAAAAGCGCATAACAAAAATCTCGATAAAATGTAGAAGCCGGTAAATTCTGACAGTTTGGTAAGGGAATACAACTGTAAGCGCAGTGTCATTCCGACCACCGAGCCGGAATCCATTCTGCAGGCGACGGCGGTGCCTGCCATAGACTCCGGGTCAAGCCCGGAGTGACAGCTTACGGCTCCCCGAAGGGGGCTTACATATTTTCCAGCCGGGTGAGCAGCTGGTTAAGGCTGGCAAGCAGCGGCTTGGTGTCGCCGCCGGTCAGGCCTTCGGCCAGACAGGCTTCCCATTCCAGCACTCTGGGCACCATGCGCTGATGCAGTGCCTTGCCCTCGGGGGTGAGCAAAATGCGGGCGGCGCGCTGGTCCCTGGGGTTGGGCTTGCGCTTTATCAGCTTTTTATCTTCCAGCCCCTGCAGCGCCCGGGACACTTTTACCTTGTCCATGCAGGTGATGTCGGCCAGCTCCCGGGCAATCAGCGAGCGGCCGTCGCCCAGCACCGCCATCAGCCGCCACTCGGGCCGGGTTATGCCAAATTCCTTGCGATAGAAGACGGCCAGTTCGGCCCCTACCCGCTCGGCTACCTGCATCAGTTTGTAGGGTAAAAAGTGTTCCAGCTCCAGCGCGCTCTGCTCATCCATGACTTGCTTCCTGTTTGCCTGTAAAGACAGGAGTGTAACCATTTTTGAACACAAGTTTGAAGCCATGCCGCACATTATGGCCAGGCAGCTATAGTGAGTAAGAGTTTGATCTTCACCGGAGGCAACATTGAAACACCGAGTGTCTTTTCCGCTGCGTGAAGGCGTGCATTCCCGCCAGGCGCACTGCGATTTGCCCGCCGGCAGCTATGAGCGGGAGATTGGCAAAGACGGCTTTTTTGGCCCGGCCACACATATGTATCACCGCCATCCGCCTACCGGCTGGAGCCATTGGGAGGGATCATTGCGTCCGCGCGCACTGGATACCAACAAGCTTCCCGATATGGGCCCCTGCCCCTGGCATGCGGTTCCTTTGCTTTATAACGAGCATTTATGCGTTCGGTTGTGGCGCTGCAACAGCCCCATGGATCATCTGGTGCGCAACGGCGACGGCGAAGAATGCCTGTTTGTGCATGCGGGCAGCGGCGTGCTGTTTTGCGACTATGGCCGGCTGCCCTTCAGCAAGGGGGATTATGTAATTATTCCCCGCTCCACCAGCTGGCGAATTGAGCCGAATGAGCCGGTTACCCTGCTGATGATAGAAGCCACCCACGGCAGCTATCAGCTGGCCGACCGAGGCCCAGCCGGCCAGCATGCCATTTTTGACCCGGGTGTGCTGGAACATCCTCATATAGATGAAGCCTTTGCGGAGCAGGCCGGGCGCGCCGGTGAGTGGCAAGTCAGGCTCAAGGCCCGGGGGCAGTTTAATACCATCACTTATCCCTTTAATCCGCTTGATGCGCTGGGCTGGAAGGGTGACTTAACCGTGCTGCGGCTGAACTGGCGGGATATTCGGCCATTGATGAGCCATCGTTATCATCTGCCGCCTTCTGCGCACAGCACCTGGGTGGCCAGCCACTTTGTGATCTGCACCTTTGTGCCCCGCCCCATGGAGCAGGACGCCGGTGCACTCAAGGTGCCTTTTTTTCATAACAATGACGATTACGACGAGGTGCTGTTTTACCATGAAGGTAATTTTTTCAGCCGGGATAACATTGATGCCGGCATGATCACCTGGCACCCCTGTGGCTTTACTCACGGGCCGCATCCCAAGGCGCTGGCCTCCGCACAGAGCAATTCCCGCACGGCCACCAACGAGGTAGCAGTGATGATTGACAGCCGCTATCCGCTGGAGCTGGCTACCCTTCCTGCCGGTGTGGAGAACACCGATTATGTCAACTCCTGGAGGAAATCGTGAAACTGGCATCTTTAAAAGAAGGCCGCGATGGCAGCCTGGTAGTGGTATCCCGGGATTTGCAGCTGGCCTGCCGCGCCGACGGCATTGCAGCTACCCTGCAGGCGGCACTGGATAACTGGGATGAATGCGAGCGGGGGCTGAACGCCATGTATCAGCGTTTGAACCGTGGTGAATGCGCTCATGCTTTTGCCTTTGATACGGCGGCCTGTGCCGCGCCCCTGCCCCGGGCCTATCAGTGGGCCGACGGCAGTGCCTATGTGAGCCACATAGAGCTGGTGCGCAAAGCCCGTGGGGCCGACATGCCGCCGGATTTCTGGACCGATCCGCTGATGTATCAGGGCATGTCGGACGGGTTTCTCGGCCCCTGTGAGCCAATTGAGCTGGCGGATGAAGCCTGGGGCATCGACTTTGAAGGGGAAATAGCGGTGATTACCGGCGATGTGCCCATGGGCATCAGCGCTGAACAGGCCCATCCCCATGTGCGGCTGCTGATGCTGGTGAACGATGTCTCGCTGCGCAACCTGATTCCGGCAGAGCTGGCCAAGGGGTTTGGCTTTTTTCAGTCGAAACCCGCCACCGCCTGCTCGCCAGTGGCGGTGACTCCCGATGAACTGGGCCAGCACTGGCAAAACGCCCGGCTGCATTTGCCGTTGCGGGTCTTTTTAAACAACCAGCTGTTTGGCCACCCCAATGCCGGGGTTGATATGACCTTTGGCTTTGACCGGCTTATTGCTCACGCCTGCCTCAGCCGCCACTTGAGTGCCGGCACCGTGATTGGCTCGGGCACCGTATCCAACCGGGATGAAAGCACCGGCTCCTGCTGCATTGCCGAGCGGCGCACCCGCGAGCTGCTGAACACCGGCGAGGTCAGTACGCCATTTATGCAGTTTGGAGACAGCGTGCGTATGGAAATGCTGGACGAGCAGGGGCGCAGTATTTTTGGGGCCATTGATCAGCAACTGGTGCCCTATAAAGCAGCTCAGCTGTCGAGATAGCGCCCCAGGGTGAGCTCACGCTCGCGCTGGCATTCTGCCAGATAAATGGCGGCGGCAATCTGTGATTTGCTGTGATATTCGTCTATGGCGCGAGAGACCATGCGCTCCAGGGTTTTGTCGTTTTTGGCCATGCGGAACTTGCGCAGCCAATACATTTTATCCTGCAGTTGCTGCTCTGGATTCATCGTTTCATTCATTGATGAGTGTATTCCAAAAGGAAGAAGTAAACAGGATGAACCTGTCTGTTAAGATAGTTGAAAATAATAAATAGTTCCCGTGTTTAGCACGGGAACATCAGGCTTAACGTGCCCGGGGCACAAAACCAATTACATCATACACTTTGTCGAGGGTTTTCACTGCTTTTTCCCGGGCCTTGCCGGCACCCAGCGTCAGCACCCGGCGCAGCTCGGTTTCGTCTTCCCGCAGCTCATGAAAACGCTGCTGAATGGGCGTGAGCATGTCGAGCACGGCTTCGGCGGTTTCGGTTTTGAGGTGGCCGTACATTTTGCCTTCAAAGTGCTGCTCCAGCTCGGCCACGGAGCGGCCGCCGGCACCGGACATGAGGGTAAGCAGGTTGGACACGCCGGGCTTGTTTTGGGGGTCGAACTTGACCAGGGGCGGATCGTCCGAGTCGGTAACGGCGCGCTTCAGCTTTTTGGCGATCTTTTTGGGATCTTCCAGCAGGCCGATAAAGTTATTGGCGTTATCGTCCGACTTGGACATTTTTTTGGTGGGCTCCTGCAAACTCATAATGCGGGCACCGTCTTCCGGAATAAAGGGCTCGGGTACGGTAAATACCTCGCCGTACAGCTGATTAAAGCGATAGGCAATATCCCGGGTCAGCTCAAGATGCTGCTTTTGATCATTGCCCACCGGCACCTGATTGGCCTGATAAAGCAGGATATCGGCAGCCATTAACGCAGGATAAGTAAACAGGCCGGCGTTAATGTTTTCGGCATAGCGGCTGGACTTGTCTTTAAACTGGGTCATGCGCGACAGCTCGCCGAACTGGGTGTAGCAGTTCAGCACCCAGGCCAGCTCGGCGTGTTCGGGCACATGAGACTGAATAAAAATGGTGCTCTGCTCGGGGGTGAGGCCAATGGCCAGATAAAGCGCAGCGGCATCCAGACAAGCAGAGCGCAGGGCCTGCGGGTCCTGGCGCACGGTAATGGCGTGCATATCCACAATGCAATACAGGCAGTCATAGTCCTGCTGCATTTTTACCCACTGGCGCAGGGCGCCCATGTAGTTGCCTATGGTCAGCTGGCCCGAGGGCTGGGCACCGCTGAGTACGATGGGTTTAGCCATGATATTCCTTGTGGTGTATTTAAAGCTTAAGTATTGAAACCAGACCGGCAAAGTCGTCGAGCACCCAGTCGGGCTGGCTGTCGGCAATGGCGCGGCCATAGTTATAGCCGTAGGTGAGCCCTGCCACCGCCATGCCTGCTGCTTTGGCCGCCAGCACGTCGTTTTCGGAGTCGCCCACCATCAGGCTGCGGGCCGGGCTTACATTAAGCTGCCGGCACACATGCAGCAGCGGAGCAGGACTGGGCTTTTTCTCGGTCATGCTGTCGCCGCCCAGCACCAGTTCAAAATAATCTTCAAGTCCGGCGGCGGCCAGTATGCCCGGCACAAAACGGTAGGGCTTGTTGGTCACCAGCGCCAGCCGTTTACCCGATGCGCGCAACTGCTCAAGGGTGCCGAGCACACCGGGATAAAACACCAGGGTGCCGTAGGCATGGCTGGCGTAGGCCTCGTCAAACCGGTAACGGGCCTGCTGCTGCAGCGTGGCGTCCGGAATATGCCCCAGGGTCGCCGTCAGCGCACGCTGTACCAGCATATCGGCCCCGTTGCCCACCCAGCTGCGCACCGCACTCAGCGGCTGGGTGGCATAATTGAGACTGGTCAGCATGTCGTTGATGGCTTCAGCCAGCTGAGGCACGCTGTCTATTAAGGTGCCGTCGAGATCAAACTGAACCAGATCAAAATCAGCCATGGGCGGCAGCCAGCTCCCGGCGCATGTCGTCAATCACCGCTTTGTAGTCGGGCTGACTGAAAATGGCCGAGCCGGCCACAAACATGTCGGCACCGGCTTCGGCTATTTCCCGAATATTACCGGGCTTGACGCCACCGTCTATTTCCAGGCGAATGTTACGGCCGCTTTCATCAATGCGGCGACGGGCCTCGCGCAGTTTGTCGAGGGTGCCGGGAATAAAGGACTGACCGCCAAAACCGGGGTTGACCGACATCAGCAGAATAACGTCTACCTTGTCCATGACATAGTCAAGATAGCTTAGCGGTGTGGCCGGGTTAAACACCAGGCCGGCCTGACAGCCCTGCTCGCGAATAAGCCCGAGGGTGCGGTCAATGTGCTCGGATGCTTCCGGATGAAAGGTAATAATGGAAGCTCCGGCTTTGGCGAAGTCGGGCACCAGGCTGTCTACCGGCTTAACCATCAGGTGCACATCGATGGGCGCGGTAATGCCATAATCACGCAGCGCCTTGCACACCATGGGGCCTATAGTGAGGTTGGGCACATAGTGGTTATCCATGACATCAAAATGGACCACATCGGCACCGGCCTGCAGCACGTTATCTACGTCTTCGCCCAGACGGGCGAAATCGGCAGACAGAATGGAAGGTGCAATTAAAAAGTCTTTCATCGGGGTTACCTTGAGCGCAAAAAACGCTCCAATTCTACCCCTTCAGAAAGCGGTAAGCTATAACCCCCTCCCAGCCTCCCCCTTAAAAAGGGGGAGGAGACAAAGAAACACCTCCCCTTAAAAAGGGGAAGTGTACAGGAGCACACATTTTCCCTCCCCTTTCCAAGGGGAGGGTCAGGGTGGGGTTGGAAAGAATGTAAGGAGTTTAATTGATGAACTGGAAACACAGATTGCAGGGCGTGCTGGCGGCCTTGTTCGGGGTGCAGTCGGAGCACCATCGCCGGCAGCAGTTTTCCGGCAGCCCCTGGCCCTGGGTGGCACTGGGGGTGGTGTTGATACTGGTGTTTGTGCTGGCACTGCTGGGAATTGTAAAAATGGTGCTGTCTTAGCGAAACAGCGCCAGCAACTCGTTTACTTTTTGCCGGTTATGGCCGTGACGGCTGATGGTGCGCTTGACCGCCACCACATCAAGGCTGGCTTCCCGGTACAGCTCGCGGGTGAGCGGAATATCGTGATTGCTGATCAGCACCGGCACGCCCCTAGCGGCGGTTTCCCGGGCCAGCCGGGCCAGTATGGCCTGATCGTCCAGAGTAAAGCCGTTGGCGGCATAGGTGGTAAAGCTGGCGGTAGTAGACAAAGGTGCATAGGGCGGATCACAGTAAAACACCTGATCCAGAGTGGCATTGGCAAACACCTGATCATAGCCCTGGCACACAAAGGTGGCTTTTTGCGCTTTTTCGGCAAAAAACCACAGCTCTTTTTCCGGAAAATAAGGCTTTTTATAGGCCCCGAAAGGCACGTTAAAACCGCCCTTGCGGTTGTAGCGGCACAGGCCGTTATAGCCATGGCGGTTCAGATATAAAAACAGCAGGGCTCTGCGCCAGCTGTCCTGCTCCTGATTGAACTCGGTGCGCAGACCATAATAAACGGCTTTGTCGTTGTGCTCAGACACAAACAGGCCCGCAGCCTCGCGCACAAAGGCATCGGGGCGCGTTTTCAGCAGCTGATAGAGGTTGATCAGATCGGCGTTGATATCGGCCAGTATGTAGGCATCGAAGTTCGAGTTCAGAAATACCGAGCCGGCCCCCACAAAAGGCTCAACCAGGGTGCCTGCCTCAGGCAGCCGGCGGTTGATGTTGTCTACCAGACCATATTTGCCGCCGGCCCATTTAAGAAAGGCGCGGGTTTTTGTTACTGTTGCCATGCTTGCCGGACCCGGAACGCAAATAAAGGGCGCGCATTGTAACCCCATGGAAGAGTCATGACCATGGCCATGACTAGGGGGTGGCCTCTTTTTGCACCTGGCCAAAAGGCTTGGGCCAGGGCTTGGCAGCCCTGAGCTCTGCAGGCAGGCGGCCAACTGCCGCTCTGGCCTGCTCGGCTGAGGCAAAATCACCGTGCACCAGCACATACCAGGGCTGACCGTTCAGGTTGCGGGAATAGACCCAGGCTGGTGATAAGTTATGGCGGGTCATCAGCTGATTAAGTGCGTTCTTATCCCGGCTGGCCATCAGCTGCAGGGTGTAGTGCCCTGCTGGCTGCCGGGAAAGCGCAGCGGGCTGACCGGCCGCCGGCTGTGCCGCCGGCGCACTTTGTGCCTGCTTGCTGGCCGCTTGTACGGTTTTGCGCTGCATCAGCTGACTGACCACTTCATCGTCTATGACCACCCGCTCCTTGCTGGTGTCTTGCGGCGACTCGGCCACCTGAGTGGTAACACGGGGAGACTCGGGTAACGGCTCTACCGGCCAGTCACTGACTAGGGCTTCTCCCTGCTCTTCAGCAGCAGGCGTCACCGGCAGGGTGTCAGCAGTCACAGGACCGGCCGGAGGCTCAGGCAGGGATTCAGCCTGAAACGGCTGAGCAACCTGGGCCGGCGGCGCTTCATCCTTGCCCAGCAAGGCACTGACAATCACGCCAAGCCCTACAATAATCAGCCCTGTCAGCAGAATTTTAACCGGCTTTTGCTCCAGCCACTGGCGGTATTCGGGTGTTTTCATGCTTGGCTCCGTACTGACCACAAGATCTCCCGGATAATGCATGCTGGCCAGTTGCCCGGCCGCCGGCGCACTATCCCGGAGGCTGCATAACTGCAGTTTATCTTCTTCGCTCAGTTCAGGAACTTCAAGCTCCAGCACCGGCATTTGCAGCTCCTGCAACAGGGTGCGCACGCCACTGGCCCAGGATGACAACCCCATCAATACCATAAAGGGCCGCTGCGCCGATGGCAGTGCCAGGCTCATTTCGGCCAGCTCCTGCAACTGAGCGTCGGTCAGCCACTGGGCGTTATCCACCACCAGCAGACGCTTGCCGGGTGCGGCGGGCAGCAGCCGGTTTACCGAGTCGGAAAGGGGATCGCCGGCATCAAAGATGGCACCGGCAAACCACTGCTCCAGCAAGGCTTCACGAAATACTTTCTGGCTGGTGATTAAACGGGCGTCGAGCACCACCGGCGTCAGCAACTCACTTTGCTGAGTGAGCAGAGTGGCCAGCGTGGATTTGCCCGCCCCTTTGGGGCCAGACACCAGCGCCAGCTCATGGTCGAGCCGGGCCAGATGCAGCAGCCGTTCTAGCAGCTGCTGCTGGGATGAGAGCGCACGCACAGAGCCGGTCACGATTCAGCTCAGCACCTGTGTCAGCTGGGCTTCTGTGACATCACTGACCACTTGAGCCCGGCCTATGCCCTGGGGCAGCACCAGACGCAACTGACCCGCCAGCACTTTTTTGTCCCGCATCATGTGGGGCAGATAATTGGCTGTGGTCATTTGCTCAGGCCCGGCCACTGGCAGGTTAGCCTGCTCCAGCAAGGCCTGAACCCGGGCCACCTCGGCCTCGGTCATATCACCGCGCAGGCGGGCAGTATGACAGGCCTGCATGGTGCCGGCCGCCACCGCTTCGCCGTGCAGCCAGTTGCCATAACCCATTTCGGCTTCAATGGCATGGCCAAAGGTATGGCCTAGATTAAGCAGCGCGCGCACGCCGTGCTCACGCTCATCACTGGCCACCATGTCGGCCTTGATTTCGCAGCAGCGGCGAATGGCATAAGACAACGCCTCGGTATCGAGCTGTTGCAGACGCGTGATGTTCTGCTCCAGCCAGGCGAAGAAGCCGGCGTCCCAGATAATGCCGTATTTGATCACCTCGGCCATGCCGGCGGCAAATTCGCGCGCCGCCAGTGTGCCGAGGCAATCGGTATCTATCAGCACCAGCTCGGGCTGATAAAAGGCCCCTATCATGTTTTTGCCAAGAGCATGGTTAACCGCGGTTTTGCCGCCCACCGAGGAATCAACCTGAGCCAGCAGTGTGGTGGGTACCTGAATAAAGGGCACACCACGCTGATAGCAGGCAGCAGCAAAACCGGTGAGATCACCGATAACACCGCCCCCCAGGGCGATAAGGGTAGTATCGCGGCCGTGACCGTTTTCCAGCAGCGTGCCCATCACCTGATTAAAGGTGTCGAGATTTTTAAACTGCTCGCCGTCGGGCAGCACCAGGCTTTCTGCCTCAAGCGGAGCCAGTGCTGCCAGCAAGGGCGCAAGATACAGCGGTGCCACTACCTCATTGGTGATCACCAGCACCTTTTTGCCCTTGATGGCACTTTTCAGCAAGGTACCATCGGCAAGCAGGCCACTGGCAATATGAATGGGATAGCTGCGCTCTCCCAGGTTCACGGTTAACCTTTCCATGGAGCTTCTCCGGGCTTACAGGCCAATAAGTTCAACAATCTGATTGGCCACCAGCTTGGCGCTTTGCTCATCGGTGCGCACCACATAGTCGGCCACTTCCCGATACAGCTCGTTGCGCTCTTCAGCCAGACGCTCCAGCACATCCCGGGGCTCTTCTTTGGTTTGCAGCAAGGGCCGGCGCTTGTCTTTCTGCACCCGGGCCAGCTGTTTTTCTACCGTGGTTTCGAGGTAGACCACTATGCCCCGGGCCGACAGCCGGTTGCGGCTTTCGCGGCTCTTTATTGAACCGCCACCAGTAGCCAGCACTATGCCCTGCAGCTCGCTCAGCTCATTGATGACCTTTTCTTCGCGTAGACGAAAGCCTTCTTCGCCCTCTACATCAAACACCCAGCTGATATCGGCACCGGTACGGCGCTCGATTTCCTGATCGGAGTCATAAAACTCCATGTGCAGTTGCTGCGCCAGGTATTTGCCGATGGTGCTCTTGCCCGCACCCATGGGCCCCACTAGGAAGATATTGCGTTTTTCAGCCATGTTGCACGAAATTCTCACAAACAAATGCGCCCCACGAACACCGCGGGGTCGACGATGAACCTAACCTTGATTTTCTGAAACTGGACGCCGGATTATCGCAACTGCGCCGGCGACTGGCAAGGAGCATGCCGCCACTGTTTATTTTGGCGACAATTCCTTAAATGCTGTCATGCACGATACGGGGGGTGACGAAGATAATCAATTCCCGCTTGCGGTTGGTGTCTTGCGTGCTTTTGAATAAGTGCCCCATTACCGGTATGTCGCCCAGCAGCGGCACCTTGCTCACCCGGCGTAAAATGTCCTGCTGGTAAATGCCTCCCAGCACCAGGGTTTCACCGTCGTTGACCAGCACCTGAGTGGTGACCGACTGGGCATTGATGGAAGGCACCTCAGAGCCGTCGGCCTGAGTGATAAACTCGCCAACGCTGTCTTGAGTGACCAGTAAATCAAGCACCACACGGTGATCAGGCGTAATTTGCGGTGTGACTTCCAGGCTGAGATAGGCATCGGCAAATTCCACATTGGTGCCTTGCTCACTGACGGTGCTGTAGGGAATTTGTACCCCCTGCTGAATCACCGCCGGTTTCTGGTTGGAGGTGGTCACTCTGGGGCTGGCAATAATTTCGGCGCGGTTTTCCCGCTCCAGCGCGGTCAGTTCCAGATCGAGAATATTACCGCCGGACAACTTGGCAATCTGCAGGCCGATGGAGCCGCCTTCCGCCGACACTGGCAGATTGACATTGAGGTTACCCTCGGTCTGGTTGCTGCCGCCGGCGGTGTCGTTGCGGTATTCCCAGTTAATGCCCAGCTCCTGCTCCAACCCCTCGTTGATGGTGACCATGCGTGCTTCAATCACCACCTGCTTAATGGGAATATCCAGCAGCGTCAGCATGCGGCGCACATTGCTGATGCTTTCCCGCGTGTCTTTAATGACCAGCATATTGGTCCTGTCATCCACCGCTATGGCCCCCCGCTCCGATAACAGCCGGGTGCTTTCATTACTGAGCAGCGCCAGCATGCTGGCCGCTTTGGCGTAATTGATTTGCAAAAATTCGGTCTCCAGCGGGGCCAGCACCTGCTGCGCCTGCTGATTTTCCAGCTGGCTCTGCTCCTGCAGTGCCAGCTCGGCAGCCGGGGCCACCAGCAGAATATTGCCGTTCATGCGCTTATCGAGACCACGCACCTGCAAAATGGTATCCAGTGCCTGCGACCAGGGCACGTTGTCGAGGCGCAGAGTCAGATTGCCCTGTACCGAATCGGTGGTGACCAGGTTAACCTGATTGAAATCAGCCAGGATCTGCAGTGCGGTGCGCACCGGAATATCCTGAAAATTCATGGATATGCCCTTATTCCCCTGCTGGCTCAGCTGCTGTGCCATTGCCGGCATCAGCGCCAGAGACAGTAACACTGACACCATCAGCCTGCCCATGGTTATTGTTTGCATACGGCGCACTCCTGTTCTTTGCTGACCAGCAACAAGGTGCTTTCACGGCGATTCCAGCACCCCCTGCCATCGGACAGATATTCTTCCAGCACAATACGTTCACGGCTGACCACCCTGACTTCACCATGATGCAGCCCCATTCGGTCACCCGGTGTCACTGTGTGGGTAATGCCGTCGGGCGCAGACACCAGACCTGTGATCAGCCCGCCCTGCTGCAGGGTGCCGCGCATGGACAAGCGCTCAAGTGCATAGTGCTCAAGCGGCTGTTTGGGCCCGCGCATAGCGGGCGCAGTGCAATGAGCGGCAGCGGGTGGTGCGGTGGCGGCCACTTCCGGCACAGGCAGCGCAAAGGGGCTGCGCTGACTGGCCGGCTGATAGGGCTCGGGTACATAACTGCTGACCGGTGGCACCGGCTCGGGTGCCGCCCCCGGCCGGGTGCGCACATCCAGGGTGTATTGCTGCAGGTTATCCGGATCACCGCAGCTGGCCAGCCCCAGCAGCAGCACCAGCATCAGCATCAGCGCTTTCATGGCATCTCCTGCGGGTTATATTGATAGGTTTTGGCCTGCATACTCATATTAAGCTGCTCGTTGCCGGTGTGGCTAAGGGTAAAGCTGTCGAGTATGACAATGCGCGGCAGGGCGGCGATATCGGCCACAAAGTGCCCCAGCTGATGATAGCTGCCACTGACAATAATGCGCATGGGCAGCTCGATGGAAAACTTCCCCGGCTGCTCGGCTTCCCAGTTGATGCGCTCTATCTGCAGGCCGTTGTCGGTGGCAATGAAGCTGATGTCGTCGAGCAAACCGGCCACTTCAAGCCGGCTGGGCAGTTTTTGCAGCTCGGTATCAAGCCGCGCTTTAAGAGTTTTGAGCTGTTTTTCATAAGCAGGCAGGGCCGCAGCCTGCGCCGCTTTGGCCTCAAAGGTATTTTTAAGGCTGGCTTCCCGCTCTGTCATGCGCGCGAGTTCGGCTCTGTTATCACTTAACAGAAACTGCCACATCAGTCCGCACAGCAGCAAACAGACAGCCGCAATAACACCAACTCTCAGGGGCCGTGGCCACTGCCCGATATGCTCAAGCTCCAGTTCGTTAAGCTCTTCCAGGTTCATGGCTGCTCTCCTTGCGGGGTGACCATCACATTCATGGAAAACTGGCTGAGGGGAATGTCGCCGTCACCGGCGGCGTAAATGGCACTGAGCCTGGGTCTGGCAAGCCAGCGGCTGGCCTCCATGCGGCGCAGCATGGCAGCCACCCTGGGGTAGGCTTCGGTTTTGCCCGCCAGCTCAAGGTGCTCGCTGCTGACCTTAAGCGAGTTTAAGTACACACCGGGCGGAACCAGCTCCGGCATCTGATTAAACAGATGCACTGAAAAGGCCCTTTGCTGTTGCAGCTCATCAATCAGCCGGACCCGCTCCAGCAATTGCTCCCGCTGCTGACGAATGGTGCTGATTTCTCCTAACGCCTGATCCAACTGGTTGATCTCGGTTTGCAGATAATGGTTACGCGCCTGCTGCCGGGTGATCTCTTGTGTCAGACGGACATTAAGCAGCGCCATGGCCAGCAAGGTAAGCGCCGAGGCCAGTGCCAGCTGCAGCATAAAGCGTTTTCTTTGCCTGGTTGCACGATCTTGTCGCCAGGGCAGCAGATTTATACGGGACACGGGGTAAAGCTCCTTAGCGCCAGCCCCAGGGCAATGGTGCAGGCAGCGGCACCGGGATAGTCCTGCTCACTGCCACCCAGCAGCCGGTCAAAACGCGGCTGCAGCACGGGAATAGCTAACTCCTGCTCCAGCACGGCGGCCAGCTGGGGCAGCTGGCTGGCGCCCCCGCTGAGAAATAGCGCCTGTGGTGGCCGGCTGTCGGTACCACTGTTAAAAAGGTGCATGTTGCGGCGAAGATGCTGAAGCACATTGTTGATATGCTGCTGACTGGCGTTTTCCTGCAGCTCCGCAGGCAGCGTGTGATCCAGCTTGGCTGCTTCTGCCTGAGCAAAGGGCAGCCCGGTCAGCTCACTCAGTTCACGGGTAAGGTCAGCTCCGCCAAAGTGATTAAGCCGGCTGTGGATCAGCTCGCCCTGCTCCAGCACGCCAAAGCTCAGACACTCGGCACCAATATCGGCCAGCGCCAGCCGCTGCACGCCTATTCGCTCACTGGCCAGCAGGGCATGCGCGGCCCTTGCCAGCGCGTGAATGCCAATATCCATTACCTGCACGCGCCAGCCTGCCAGCTCAAGGGCTGAAACCCGGCTGGCAATGCTTTCTTTGCGGGCGGCACTGAGCAGAATGTTTTCTCTGTCGGGGCGCTGCGGGTTGGTGCCCAGACGTTCAAAGTCCAGGCTGATATCTGCCAGAGAAGAGGAAATATGCTGATCGGCTTCCAGACTTATTTGTTGCTCCAGCTCCTCATCGGTCAATCCTCTGGGCAAGGCAATAATTTTGCTGGTGACATTGCTGCCGGAGACCGCGGTGGCCGCAACCCCCGCACGACTGCCAAGCTCACGGCGTAACCGCCTGAGCGCTTCACCAACAGCCGCAATATCCTGTATTTGATGATCCACCATACTGTGAACAGGAGCAGGAACCATGGCCATGGCTGCCAGCTGCATGTGCTCCGGCCGGCCTTTCAGGACCACCGCCTTGAGATTGGCCGAGCCCAAGTCCACACCCACCATCCATTCTGTATCCCGCATTCTGAGCAGACTAAACATGAGCGTCCATACCCTTGTTTTTATTAATGTCTTTAAGCTTAGACGGCCTTGGGGCCAAGGTTGGAATCAGGCTAAATATAGCCAAAAGCGCTCGAACATAACGGCGCTCACAGGATATACTTCGTGGCTACTGGTTAAAAAATGATTTATTGGGTTAACTTGCATGTTTAAATGGCTTATTCGCCTGCTCAGCCTTGTGTTCTTTCTGGGCTTATCGGGCATAGTGGCACTGTTGGTGCTGTATCAGCAGATTGGTGCTGAATTGCCTGATGTGTCTGCGCTGAAGGAAGTTCGTCTGGAAACACCGATGCGAATTTACAGCCAGGACAACGAACTTATTTCGCAATATGGTGAGCAGCGCCGCACGCCCGTATCCATTGAGCAAATGCCCCAGCCACTGATTGACGCCTTTCTGGCTACCGAAGATGCCCGCTTTTATGAGCACCCCGGCATCGATCCTGTGGGTATTGTGCGGGCCGCCATGGTATGGCTGAGCACAGGAGAAAAACGTCAGGGGGCCAGCACCATTACCCAGCAGGTGGCCCGCAACTTTTTTCTGACCCGGGAAAAAACCATAGTGCGCAAGGTAAAGGAGATTTTTCTTGCCCTGCACATTGAAAAACAGCTGAGCAAGAATGAAATTCTGGAGCTGTATCTGAATAAAATTCCGTTGGGACACCGCTCCCACGGCGTGGGTGCCGCGGCCCAGGTGTATTACGGCAAGGACCTGGCGGACCTGACCCTGGCAGAAATGGCCATGATTGCCGGTCTGCCCAAGGCCCCCTCCATTCTGAACCCCATCAGTCATCCGCACCGGGCCGAAGAACGCCGCGCCGTGGTGCTGGGCCGTATGCTGGAAACCGGAAAAATTACTCAGGCTCAATATAACGAGGCCATGGCCGCACCGGTAAAAGCCCGTTATCACGGTGCCGAAATTACCCTGAATGCGCCTTACCTGGCAGAAATGGCCCATCAGTTTGCACTGACCCTGTTTGGCGAAGAAGCCTACACCCGGGGCCTGAATATTTACACCACAGTACATGCAGACGAGCAGCAGGCGGCCAATGAAGCCCTGGTTAACGGCCTGCTGGGTTACGACCTGCGCCATGGCTACCGTGGCTCTGCTGCTACCCTGTGGCAGGGGGGCACGCCCTGGAATGAAGAACAGATCACCGAGCACCTTGATACGCTGCCGGACTACTGGCCTCTGTTGCCGGCAGTGGTAACCGGTGTGAGCGAACGCAGTGCGACTGTAGTGATTAAGGAGAAGGGCAGCAGCACCCTTGAGTGGGACGGCCTGAAGTGGGCCCGGGCCTATATTGCCGACAATCGTCAGGCACATGCACCCAAACAGGCCAGCGAGATTGTAAAGGCCGGCGAGCAAATCTGGGTGCGCCCTCAGGGTGAGGGCTGGATGCTGGGCCAGGTGCCGGAAATTAACGGTGCTCTGGTGGCGCTGGAACCACAGACAGGTGCGGTAACGGCGCTGAGCGGCGGTTTTAACTTTACGCTGAACAAGTTTAACCGGGTGAATCAGGCTGAGCGCCAGATGGGGTCCAATATCAAACCCTTTATCTATTCCACCGCGCTGGATCATGGTTTTACCCTGGCCAGCCTGGTGAATGATGCGCCCATTAACCATTGGGATGCCGGCAGCGGCAACTCATGGAAGCCGCGCAACTCACCCAATGTTTATGACGGCCCCATTCGGGTGCGAGAGGCGCTGGCTCGTTCCAAAAACGTGGTGTCTATCCGCCTGCTGCGCGACAGTGGCATTGCCAATGCCATGCAGCGCCTGAATGACTTTGGCTTTGATACGGCCAGCATTCCTGCTACCGAGAGCCTGGCACTGGGTTCACCGTCGGCTACGCCGCTGCAGATGGTGACCGGCTATGCTGCCTTTGCTAACGGTGGCTACAGGGTATCGCCTTTTGTGGTGGAGCGTATTGAAGATGCCAATGGTCTGGTGCTGTATCAGGCAGCACCGGAGCAACAGCGCATCATCAGTGAGGAAAACGCCTTCTTGATCAGCTCGGCGCTGGGCTCGGCCATTCAGGGCGGAGCCAGTGGCAGCCGCCGCTGGAATGGTACAGGCTGGCGGGCGGGCCGGGCACTGGGGCGCACCGATATTGCCGGCAAAACCGGCACCACCAATGACTCCCGGGACGCCTGGTTTTCGGGCTTTAACCCCAACCGGGTGGCCACTGCCTGGGTAGGCTTTGATGACTTTGGCCGCCCGCTGGGCCGCACCGCCTATAACCCCAACCTGGGGCGGGATCAGGTGGCCGGTGGTGAGTTTGGTGGCAGTACTGCGCTGCCCATTTGGGCGGATTATATGAAAGTGGCGCTGTCGCATTTTCCCGAGCAACCGCGCAGTGTGCCCGCCGGGCTGGTGTCGGCGAGCATAGATACCAGCACAGGTTTGCTGAGCAGCCAGGGGCGCACCGAGTATTTTGTGAAAGGCACCGAGCCTCAGCGCTACAGCCGGCCCGACAGCCACCAGCAGTTTGGCGGCACCAGTGTGACCGACGAGTTGTTTTAAACCACCATAAAAAAGGGCAGCCCGAGGGCTGCCCTTTTGATTTCGGGTTAATCAGGCCAGATCTTCCAGGCCCACAATCAGCCAGGGCGCATCGGGCTGGGTCAGGTCCCGTTCCAGGTGCCAGATTTCATTGATATCCTGCTCCACATTTTCAGCACTGTCGCGGTAGCGGCCGCTGAACTTGAGGCTGACCTGGGCCTGATAGGAAGTGTGATCGGCCCGTACCAGCTCGGCATCCACAAACATCACTTCAGTGTGTTGCTCGCCGCTCAGGGTGGCGCGCTCACGGCTCAGCTCGGCAAACAGCTCAGGCGACATATATTCACGCATTTTTTCCAGATTGTTCTGGTTCCAGGCCTCTTGCAGCGTACGGTAGTGCTCACGGGAGCCCTGCAAAAACGCCTGCAGGTCAAAACCGGGAGGCAGGCTGAAAGGCACATCAGTCTGGCCAAAGCCGCCGGTTGCACCGGCAACCGGTGCCTGAGGCGGTGCCTCAAAACGCTGAGGGCCATTATAGGCGGGCTGTTGTGCCTGTGCCTTGCCCCGGCGCAGCGCCCGGAACAACATAACGGCACCAAAGGCCAGACCGGCAATCAGTATGAAATCCATAAACTGAAAGCCTTCAAAAGCACCGGAGCCCAGCAGGGCCGCAAACAGACCACCGGCCAGCAGGCCACCCAGCAAACCGCCCATCAGGCCGGACTTTTTGGACTGGGGCTGAGTCTGGTTGGTGTTATTGCGGTTAATATTCTGCTGAGCGGGCTGGGCCGGTGCTGTTTTGAACGACTTACCCACAGAGCGGCTGCCGCCGCCCATTTTACGGGCTTCGGCATCAAAGGCGGTGGCGGTGAGGCCGACCGCAAAAATCAGAGTAAAAAGTGCAAGCAATTTGCGCATGGTTATTTCCTTGGTTAACGGGCTGGTAACATCCTAATGCAGTGACATGTTATGTCAATATTCTCGGCAGACAACTTTGAACCTTTCAGTTACCGGTAAAAATTCCGATAATGACGTTTTGCTCAATCAGTGAGAATTTAGATGACAGACAAGACCGCCGCCCGGTCCGATCAGGCCCTGGCCCAGCTGAAAATGCCCCCTCATTCCTTTGAAGCAGAGCAATCTGTGCTGGGCGGCTTGCTGCTGGACAACAACGCCTGGGACAGAGTGGCGGAAAAGGTCTCGGATGCCGACTTTTACAGCCGGCCGCACCGGCTGGTGTTTCAGGCCATGCAGCGGCTGAGCCAGAACAACAGCCCCATTGATCTGATCACGGTGCAGGAAGAACTGGAACGCCACGAAGCCCTGGAAACCGTGGGCGGTTTCTCCTATCTGGTGGAAGTAGCCAAAAACACGCCCAGCGCCGCCAACATAGGTGCCTATGCCGACATAGTACGCGAGCGGGCCGTGGTGCGGGAAATGATATCGGTGGCCAATGAAATTGCCGAGGCCGGTTTTGACCCCCAGGGACGCAGTTCGGCCGATCTGCTGGATTTGGCAGAAAGCCGGGTGTTCAAAATTGCCGAGAGCCGTACCAATGCCAATGAAGGGCCACAACCACTGCGGCACCTGCTTGAAAAGACGATCGATCGCATAGAGGAATTATTTAAAAATCCGCACCAGGGCATTACCGGTGTCTCTACCGGATACAATGATCTGGATAAAAAAACTGCCGGACTGCAGTCTTCCGATCTGATTATAGTGGCAGCACGCCCCTCTATGGGTAAAACCACTTTTGCAATGAATCTTTGCGAGCACGCTGCACTAACAAATGACAAACCAGTGCTCATATTCTCCTTGGAAATGCCATCTGAGCAGATTATTATGCGGATGCTTGCATCCCTGGGAAGAATCGATCAAACCCGTATTCGAACCGGGCAGCTGGATGATGAAGACTGGGGCAGATTGTCTTCCACCATGGGCATGTTGCTGGAAAAGGGTCAGCTGTATATTGATGATTCTTCCGGCCTGACGCCAACCGAAGTTCGCTCCCGCGCCCGTCGCGTGGCCCGCGAACATGGAGGCCTCAGCATGATCATGATTGACTATCTGCAGCTGATGACGGTGCCCAGCCTGGCGGATAACCGGACTCTGGAGATTGCGGAAATCTCACGCTCGCTCAAGGCGCTGGCCAAGGAGCTGGAAGTGCCCGTGGTGGCACTGTCTCAGCTGAACCGAAGCCTGGAGCAACGGGCCGACAAACGGCCGGTCAACTCGGATCTGCGGGAATCCGGCTCCATTGAGCAGGATGCCGACCTCATCATGTTTATCTACCGGGACGAGGTCTATCACGAAGACAGCCCCGACAAAGGTATCGCTGAAATCATTATCGGCAAGCAACGTAACGGACCCATAGGCAAGGTGCGGCTGACGTTTCAGGGGCAGTTCTCCCGCTTTGATAACTACGCCGGACCGGATTTCGATGATGATTATTAAGGAGCGAAGATGGATGCACGGGGAGCGGTGGCCCGCATCAGTCTGGAGGCAATTCGGCACAACCTGAAGGTGGCAAAACAACATGCCCCTGACGCCAGCGCCATTGCCGTAGTAAAAGCCAATGCTTACGGCCACGGTGATCTTGCCGTGGCGGCAGCCCTGGAGCAGGACGCCGACATGTTTGCGGTGGCCCGCTTTGAAGAAGCCCAGCGCCTGCGCGCCGGCGGCATTCAGTTGCCCATTCTGCTGCTGGAAGGTTTTTTTAATATTGACCAGCTGCACTATGCAGCCCGCCACAACTTTCACCTGTGTGTGCACAGCCATGAACAGCTGGCCGCGCTGGAGCGCACTCCCCTTGCAGCTCCGGTCACCGTATGGGTAAAAATTGACTCCGGTATGCACAGGGTGGGTTTTTTGCCGGAAGAAGCCGATGCCGTATTTGCCCGCCTGAGCAAGCTGTCGCAGGTGGTGCAGCCGGTAAATGCCATGACGCATTTTGCCCGCGCCGATGAACCCGACAACCGGGGTGCCACTGATGAGCAGATTGCCCGCTTCAAGGCGGTAACCGAAGGCCGGGTAAAGCACACTGCTCTGTGCAACTCCGCCGGCGTGCTGGCCTTTCCTGATGCCCATGCCGACTTTATTCGCCCGGGCGTGATGCTCTATGGCATTACTCCCTTTGGCGAGCAACAGGGCACCGACGTTGGCCTGCGCCCGGCGATGAACTTTACCACTACGCTGATTGCGGTGCGCGAGCACAAGGCCGGCGAGCCGGTGGGTTATGCCGGCAGCTGGGTCAGCCCCCGGGATACCCGCATTGGCGTGATCGCCGTGGGTTACGGCGACGGTTATCCGCGCATGGCCCCGGCCGGCACTCCCGTGCTGGTGAACGGCCGCCGGGTGACGCTGGCCGGCCGGGTATCCATGGACATGGCCACGGTGGATCTGGGCCCGGATGCCACCGATAAGGTAGGTGATGAAGTGATCTTGTGGGGCGACGGCCTCGCTGCCGAAGAAGTGGCCCGCCATGTGGGCACCATTGCCTATGAGCTGGTAACCCGCATGACCGCCCGCCCCCGGCTGGAGTACACCGACTAAATGACAAGGTTGGGACTCGTTCCAACCCTTCTTCATCAAAAAGCCCGGTTGTATTCAACCGGGCTTTTTTGTTTCATGCCTCTCGCCACTGTACCGGCTGTTGCCGGCGGCGAAACCATCCCAGCAGCAGCAACGCCGGAATATTCATTACAATGCCATAAAGCAGGGCCATCAGCGCCAGCTCATCGGAGCCGAGCTGAGTGTAGGCCACCATAATGGCAATGGCAGCATTCTGAATGCCGGTTTCAAAGGCCAGACTGCGGCAGGCGGCCTCGGAACAGCCTGTAAGCCGCGCGATCCAGAACCCCGCTCCCAGTGCTAGTGCACACAACAGCACCATGGCCAGCGCCGCGCCGCTCCACAAAGAGGGCAAGGCGTCACGGTGACGTGCCACCAGCACTATCAGCAGCAATAAAAACGCCAGACTCACTACCTTTTTCAGGCGGGGCTGATATTGCTGCACCCAGATACACCAGCGCCGGCGCACCAGCATGCCAAGCACCACAGGTACAATGCAGATAAGCGCCAGCTGTGCCATGGCCGGCCCCAGCGGCAAAGACAATCCCGCTTGTTGCTGGCCCAGCCAGCTCAGCTGCAACACCACGGATACGGGCATCCACAAGGGAGCAAGCAGCCCTACAAAGGCGGTCAGGCTGATAGACAGTGCTGTGTCACCGTCTGCCAGAAAGCTGAACATATTGGAGGTGGCTCCGCCGGGGGCCGATGCCACCAGAATGAGTGCGGCACCCAGCAGTGGCGGCAACGCCAGCAACACTATCAGTAACCAGGCCAGCAGCGGCAGTAATAACCACTGCAGCGCCAGGCCGGTAAACAGAGCCCGGGGCCGGTGTAGCAAACGGCGAAAATGGCCGGGCTCCAGCGTGGTACCCATGATCAGGGTCATCAGCCCCAGCAGCAGGGGCAACATCAGATTAATCAGCGGCTCATTCATGCCGGCACTCCGCACTCAAAAATGGCATGCTAGCATGATGGCGCTTTAAGGTTCTGACTCAGGTCATTTTTTGACGTTAAAACGCTGCTCGAACACACCATCGGCGGCATGCCACTTGAGGTAATACCAGGGGTTGTCGGTTTGCCAGACCGGAAAGGTCAGCTCAATTTTATTGTCTTCATAGCGATACAGCGAGGTGCTTAAATGCACCTCGCTGGCCAGAAACAATAAAAACAGCAGGAATATGATTGACCGTATTAATGCACCCATGGATCCGCCCTTGTGGTGGTGACATTAATACAAGCATATCAGCTGGTGGTGTTTTCGCCGGCACAGTGCCGGCACTGGCCGTGGGCCTCAATGGACTGGCTGGTAATGGCAAAGCCGTGCAGCTCAGCCTGATGCTCAAAGGCATGGTTAATCGCCTCGTCGTGCAGCTCTATCACATTGCCGCACTGAGTGCAGATAAGCAGCTGCATGGGGTGATGCTCGGCAAAATGCTCGCAGAACAAAAAGGCATTCAGCGACTCCACCTTATGTACAAAACCCTGGGCCAGCAAAAAGTCCAGCGCCCGGTAAACCGTGGGCGGCTTGGCATGGGGCTCCAGCTCTTTAAGCTGATCCAGCAGCTCGTAAGCGCTCACCGCTCCCTTATGACCAGCGATTAAAGTGAACACATGACGGCGGGTGGGCGTAAAACGCACACCACGCTGGTTACACAGCCGCTCGGCACGCTCAAGTTGTTGTTGCACAGACATAAATCAGGCTCATTAAAAGGCTACTGGGCGTATTCTACCACAGCCGCCCCGCCCTTCCTGCGCCCGGGCAGTCTCTGGACCCATTTCTTCCTACTTTACCCGTCTTGCGCCCTGTGTGTATGCGTGTGTAGAATGAGTTCACTTGGTTAGGAGGCTCTAATGACGTCAGGCGACCTGATCAAGGAATTGAAAGCCGCCGGCTGCGAGCTCAAACGGCAGGGCAAAGGGAGTCACGAGATATGGTACTCACCAATCACGGGCAGAACCTTCCCGGTGCCACACCCGAAGAAATCGCTGCCGGTCGGCACTATCAAGTCCATTAAGAAAGCGGCGGGGATCTAACCCCCCGCTCCTTGGGCCTGACACTATGCTAGCGGAGGTGCTTATGTTGTTTTCAGTCGGTGTTGAATATCCGTCCCATGACGGCGAGGCGCTCGGCCTGGTGGTGCCTGCGCTTTGTAATGATGATTATGCCTGCTTCAGTGCAGCTGACAGTGAAGCGCAAGTGAAAACTATGGCCACAGAAGCCATTGCCATGGTGGTAGAGGAAATGGTCAGCAATGGCCATGGCGTTGACGGCATCAAGGATCTTGGCCCGCGTCATTACCGGCAGATGGAAGACTATAACCACTGCGATGGCTGGCTGTTGCTGGACGTGGATTTAACCGAGTTTATGGGCAAGCCAAAGCGGATTAACGTCAGTCTGCCGGATGGTCTTATTCAGCTGATTGATACTCGGGTGAAGGCATCACAGGGCCAATACCGCGACCGCAGCCACTTTCTGGCCGTGGCCAGCCGCCACGAACTGGAAGAACACTCAATCTAAGCTATCTTGCCGAAGGCAGCAGCCTTCGGCATCAATGTCATTACCCTCCTTCGCCCGGGCTTGGGTCTGTGAGCCGGCTTGGGTATAATGCGCGCCCTCTTGTTCAAAAAGTCATCATTGCTCATGTTTCAATACTCCAGCGCCCGTTTCTCCGTTGCCCCCATGCTCGACTGGACTGACCGCCATTGCCGCTATTTTCACCGGCTGATGAGCCGCCATGCCCAGTTGTATACCGAAATGGTGACCACAGGGGCCATTATTCACGGCAAGGGCGACTATCTGGTTTATAACGAGCAGGAGCATCCGCTGGTGCTGCAGCTGGGCGGTAACGATCCGCAGGCGCTGGCCCAGTGCGCACGCCTGGCTGAAGAGCGTGGTTACGATGAAATTAACCTGAACGTGGGCTGCCCGTCGGATCGGGTGCAGAACGGCCTCTTTGGTGCCTGCCTGATGGCACACCCGCAAACCGTGGCCGACGGCGTGGCTTCCATGAAGGCGGCGGTGTCCATTCCGGTGACGGTAAAAACCCGCATTGGCATTGATGAGCAGGACAGCTACGAGTTTCTGTGCACCCTGGTAGATAAGATAACGGATGCCGGTGTGGATGCGCTGATAGTGCATGCCCGCAAGGCCTGGCTGCAAGGGCTGAGCCCCAAGGAAAACCGGGAAATTCCGCCGCTGGACTATGAGCGGGTATATCAGCTCAAGCGGGATTACCCCGCCCTGACCATGGCGGTGAACGGCGGCATTAAAACCCTGGAAGAAGCTCACACTCACCTGCAGCAACTGGACGGCGTTATGGTTGGCCGTGAGGCATATCAAAACCCCTATATGCTAGCACGGGTAGATGCCGAGCTGTTTGATGATCATCATGAGGTACCCAGCCGCCATCAGGTGATCCGCAACCTGCTGCCTTACATAGAACAGGAGCTGAGCCGGGGCACTTATCTTGGCAATATCACCCGCCATACTCTGGGTATTTTTCAGGGCATGCCGGGAGCCCGGGGCTGGCGTCGTTATTTAAGCGAAAACGCTCACAAGCGGGGTGCCGGTCCGGAAGTGGTGGAAGCGGCCATGGCCAGAGTGCCTGAAGATACCGGCGAAATTATTAATCAATAGATTAAGGCTATCAAAGGCAAAGCCTCAAATGACTTTCCCTTTTTAACCTGACGGGTGATACTGAGTCCTATCGAAGCATATCAACACAAGGACTCAAATAATGCTTACAGACAAAACCGGTCAGCGCGTGCCTCAGGCAGTTTTCCGTACCCGTCAGAATGATGAGTGGGTTAATGTGACCACTGATGAGTTATTCAGCGGTAAAACCGTGGTGGTGTTTTCTCTGCCCGGTGCCTTTACACCCACCTGTTCATCCACTCACCTGCCCCGCTATAACGAACTGGCCCCTGTGCTGTTTGAAAACGGCGTGGATGACATTATCTGCATGAGCGTCAACGATACTTTTGTGATGAATGCCTGGCTGGCAGATCAGGAAGCGGAGCACATTCATGTGATCCCCGACGGCAACGGCGAGTTTACCGATGGCATGGGCATGCTGGTCGACAAGCAGGATCTGGGCTTTGGCAAACGCTCCTGGCGCTATTCCATGCTGGTGAAAGACGGCGTGATCGACAAAATGTTTATTGAGCCAGAGAAGCCCGGCGACCCCTTTGAAGTATCCGATGCCGACACCATGCTGGCTTATATCAACCCGGAAGCAGCCAAGCCCTCGGCCATCACCGTATTCAGCAAGCCGGGCTGCCCCTTCTGCGCCCGTGCCAAGCAAATGCTGCTGGACCGCAAGATGCGCTACGAAGAGGTTATTATCGGTCAGGATGCCACCAGCATCAGCCTGAAGGCAGTATCCGGCCGCAGCACGGTTCCTCAGGTGTTTATTGACGGCCGCCACATTGGTGGCAGTGACGAACTGGCTGAATTTCTGGGCTAAGCCTGACCCAGGCGAAGTATCAACAGGGTTGCTTCCACCGACACGCTTCAAGCCCTTCCATGGGACGCTCGGCAAATGTCATCCCTGACATTTGACGGTCGGTTACAGCAATCCCTGTTGCTCCTTCGCCAGACTGTGCATTACGTATCTTTTCATTCTCACCAGAATCGGGGATCATGCTTATAACGGAGTTGATAACCATGGTGAACAGGTGAATTTACGGGATTTGGAATATCTGGTGGCGCTCGCAGAAGAGCGCCATTTTCGTAAGGCGGCAGAAAAATGTTTTGTCAGCCAGCCCACCCTCAGCGGCCAGCTGCGCAAGCTGGAAGATGAGCTGGGTGTACTGCTGATGGAACGCACTTCCCGCAAGGTGTTATTTACCCCGGCAGGTGACGCCATTACCGCTCAGGCTCGCCGGGTGCTGGCCGCTACCAAGGATCTGCGTGACATTGCCCGCACCTTTACCGAGCCCATGTCCGGTGAGCTGCACATTGGCCTGATTCCTACCGTAGGGCCTTATTTACTGCCCCATATTATTCCCGCTCTGAGGCAACACTTTCCTGAGCTGCAAATCTTCTTATACGAAGCCCAGACCCAGGTGCTGCTAAAGCAACTGGCCGACGGCGATCTCGACTGCCTTATTCTGGCCCAACTGGATGATATGGATAATTTCGGCTCCATACCGCTCTACGACGAGCCCATGTTGCTTGCCTTGCCCGCAGGCGACAAGTGGGCCGAGCGAACTGAGATTGGTCTTGAGGAGCTTAAGGGCGAGAAATTACTGATGCTGGAAGACGGCCATTGCTTGCGGGATCAGGCCATGGGTTTCTGTTTTGCCGCCGGTATAGGCGAAGACAGCCACTTCAAGGGCACCAGCCTGGAAACCCTGCGCAATATGGTGGCGGCCGGCTCAGGCCTTACGCTTATTCCCAAACTGGCCGTGACTGAACACAAAGAAGACAGCGGCGTGCGCTATCTCAGCGTCACCAACCCCTGCCCCAGCCGGACCATTACTCTGCTGCACCGGTCGCACTCAGTGCGCCGCCCCTGCTTTAATGAAATGGCCCGGGTGATCAGCCGTTTGCTGAGCGAGCTGCTGTAACAAATACAGAAAAGCAAAAAGCCGGCACAAGGCCGGCTTTTCTAATATGGCGCATCCGGGAGGATTCGAACCTCCGACCGCTCGGTTCGTAGCCGAGTACTCTATCCAGCTGAGCTACGGATGCATAACAGGTCGCGTTTATTTTCAGATGGCGCATCCGGGAGGATTCGAACCTCCGACCGCTCGGTTCGTAGCCGAGTACTCTATCCAGCTGAGCTACGGATGCTTTTCTGAAAAACGCTTTTAAACAATGGCGCATCCGGGAGGATTCGAACCTCCGACCGCTCGGTTCGTAGCCGAGTACTCTATCCAGCTGAGCTACGGATGCACTACAAAAAATGGCGGTGAAGGAGGGATTCGAACCCTCGATGCGGGTATAAGCCGCATACTCCCTTAGCAGGGGAGCGCCTTCAGCCTCTCGGCCACCTCACCGTGTTTGCGGGGCGTATATTACCGCTGGGCCAAAATAAGTCAAACACTTTTCCAACCCGATTTTTTCGTTCGAACAGACTTTAACCATTTGGGCGCAAAAGCCATCAAAAAGAATGAAAAACACCCCGTAAAACTGAAAATTAATACTGGCTGTCGTCGCCGGTACCCTTTTCTGCCTGTATCCGCATGTAGATTTCTTCGCGGTGTACAGACACTTCTTTGGGTGCATTTACACCAATGCGCACCTGGTTACCCTTAACACCCAGCACTGTGACAGTGACTTCGTCACCGATCATCAGGGTTTCACCTACCCGACGGGTCAAAATTAGCATATGGCTGCTCCTGTTTTGGCTATCTGTTAGTAAAAAATGTTGTTTATTATCCGATAAAGGCGACGAAAAACCCAGCCTTCCTGTGGCATGAAATGGGGCAAAACATCGTCAAAATCAAGAGGCCTGTCAAAGACAGGCCTCTTTTACTGTTCGGCGTATGGCTGCCGACTCAAATTATAGACGCTGTTAGGTAATAACAGGCCGTTTCAGCTGCAATCAGAGGCGCTCGCCCAGCCAGCCGGACACAGACTCCAGCGCCGCCGGCAGGGCTGCCGGCTCACTGCCACCAGCTTGGGCCATATCGGGACGGCCGCCACCCTTGCCGCCCACCTGCTGGGCCACCATGTTGACCAGCTCGCCGGCTTTCACCTTGCCGGTGAGATCCTTGGTGACGCCGGCAATCAGGCTGACCTTGTCACCGGTAACAGTGCCCAGCACCACCACACCGGACTGCAGCTTGGACTTGAGATCGTCCAGGGTGCCGCGCAGTGATTTGGCATCTACCCCTTCCAGATTGGCGATCAGCACCTTGTTGCCGTTGATCTCAACCACCTGATCCAGCAAGGACGCGCCGGCCTGTGCCGCCAGCTTGCCCTTGAGCTGCTCAATTTCCTTTTCCAGCTGACGGCTGCGCTCCAGCACCTGACGCACCTTGGCCGATACCGAGAAGGTATCACCCTTGACCAGGCTGGCAGCCTGGGCAATTTCGTGATCAAGCTGATGCAGATAGGCCAGGGCCGCTTCACCGGTGACGGCCTCAATGCGGCGCACACCGGCGGCAATGCCGCTTTCCGAGAGAATTTTGAACAGACCGATATCACCGGTCCGGCTGACGTGAGTACCACCACAGAGCTCGGTAGATACCTCGCCCATGGATACGACCCGCACTTCGCTTTCGTCATATTTCTCGCCGAACAGCGCCATGGCACCGGCCTGTTTGGCCCCTTCCAGATCCATCAGCTGAGTGGCCACCGGCAGGTTGGCGCGAATGTCGCGGTTGACCATGTCTTCCACTTCCCGCAGTTCCTGGGCACTCATGGCTTCCAGGTGAGAGAAGTCAAAACGCAGCCGCTCGGGCTCGACCAGCGAGCCTTTCTGGGTAACATGCTCGCCCAGCAGCTTGCGCAGGCTGGCATGCAGCAGGTGAGTCACGGAATGGTTCAGTGCCGTGGCCTGACGGCGGGCAC
Source organism: Oceanimonas sp. CAM02 (assembly GCF_032842915.1). Taxonomy (NCBI): domain Bacteria; kingdom Pseudomonadati; phylum Pseudomonadota; class Gammaproteobacteria; order Aeromonadales; family Aeromonadaceae; genus Oceanimonas; species Oceanimonas sp. CAM02. The sequence continues at coordinate 90,903 of NZ_JAWJBK010000015.1, read as the reverse complement.
CGTCAACGGCCGCAGAGACGGACTCACCCGTTTCCAGGGTACCCAGCTCCAGATGGCCCAGGTGCAAAATGCCGTTACCCGCCTTTTGCGTGTCTTTCACCACAAACAGGCCGTCGTCCATGCGGATCACGCCCGCATCCCCCACCTGACCGCCCGACTCGGCGTAGAAGGGGGTAGTATCAAGTACTACCGCGCCTTCTTCACCGGCAATCAGGGCATTCACCGGCTCACTGCCCTTGAACAGCGCGGTCACCCTGGCCGCCTGAGCCAGGTGCTCGTAGCCGGTAAAGGCAGTTTCACCGTCAACCTTGATGGCCTTGGTATAGTCCACACCAAAGTTGGACGCTTCCTTGGCCCGGGTGCGCTGTTGCTGCATCAGGGCTTCAAAGCCGGCCTCATCAATGCTGAGCTCACGATCGCGCAGCACGTCGGCAGTAAGATCCGCCGGGAAACCATAGGTATCGTACAGCTTGAACACCACCTCGCCGGGCAGCACTGTGCTTTCACCCAAATCATTAATGGCGTCTTCCAGCAGTTGCAGGCCACGGTCGAGAGTACGGGCAAACTGCTCTTCCTCCAGCCGCAGCACCTTCTCGATGATCGGCCGCTGACTGTTCAGCTCGGGATAGGCATCGCTCATCTGCTCGCACAGGGAACCCACCAGAGTATGGAAGAAGGTCTTGTCGGCACCCAGCTTGCGGCCGTGGCGCACGGCACGGCGAATAATACGGCGCAGCACATAGCCCCGGCCTTCGTTGGAGGGCATAACGCCATCGGCAATCAGGAAGGAGCAGGAACGAATATGGTCGGCAATCACCCGCAGCGACTTGTTGTCGAGATCAGTGGTGCCCACCGCCTCGGCCGCTGCCTTGATCAGCGCCTGAAACAGATCGATTTCATAGTTGGAGTGCACGCCCTGCAAAATGGTGGCGATACGCTCCAGCCCCATGCCGGTGTCGACCGACGGCTTGGGCAGCGGCTCCATGGTGCCGTCGGCATGACGGTTGAACTGCATGAACACCAGGTTCCAGATTTCGATATAGCGGTCACCGTCTTCTTCCGGGCTGCCGGGAGGGCCACCCCAGATATGCTCGCCGTGATCGTAGAAGATCTCGGTGCAGGGGCCGCAGGGGCCGGTGTCACCCATGGTCCAGAAGTTGTCGGACGCGTATTTGGCACCTTTGTTGTCACCGATGCGCACAATGCGATCCACCGGCACACCAATTTCCTGAGACCAGATACCAAAGGCTTCGTCGTCGGTCTCATACACTGTGACCCAGAGTTTTTCCTTGGGCAGCTTGACCACGTCGGTCAGGAATTCCCAGGCAAAGCGAATGGCGTCCTGTTTGAAGTAGTCACCAAAGCTGAAGTTACCCAGCATTTCAAAGAAAGTGTGGTGACGGGCGGTGTAACCCACGTTTTCCAGATCGTTGTGCTTGCCGCCGGCACGCACGCAACGCTGGGAGCTGACCGCTCTGTTGTAGGCCCGCTGCTCCAGACCCAGGAACAAGTCCTTGAACTGGTTCATGCCGGCATTGGTAAACAGCAGGGTCGGGTCGTTGTGGGGTACCAGCGAGCTGGACGCCACCACCTGGTGTCCTTGCTGGCGGAAATATTCGAGAAACGCGTTGCGTAACTCAGACGTGGTCATTCGCATGGAAAATCCTGTTGATAGCTTGGTAGGCAATTACTCCCATAATTTAAAAGGAATGGGCAGCAATGTAAAACGCGTCATGGCGCGCGTGGGTGCGAAAAAGCGTTATTGGTCGCCGGCTTCAAGGGCATAACGAATGTGATCCGGGCCAAACCCCCTCGCCTGCAGATAACGCATGCGCCGGGCCCGCTCTTTGAAATCGGGAATGGGGGCATCACCAAAACGAGCGAAATGACACTCCCGGGCCAGCTCAAACCAGTCGGTTTCTTCTTGTTCAAGCGCTGTGGCAATCTCGTCGGGATGAACGCCTTTGCGCTGCAGCTCGGCACGAATACGCTGAGGACCATGCTTTTTGTAGATGTGCTGACGCACCTGCACTTCGGCAAAGCGCGCGTCCTGCAGCCATTGCTGTTGCTCCAGCTTGTTCAGGGTGCGGGTAATGGCCTCCTGCTCAAACTCGCGTTGGCGCAGCTTTTGCTCCAGTTCCCGCCGGCTGTGATCCCGCCGGGACAGAATTCGCAGGGCACAGTCCCACACGGGCTGATCCGGATTGGATGATTCAAATAACATGCCTGTCTCTTAACACAAAGGCCGGGCATTGCCCGGCCTTGTTATCAGAATTCGGCGTTATCGTCAGGGCCGTCCAGTTCCGGCAGGGCTTCACCCTTGCCGTTACCTTCTTCCTTGGCAGAGCCCGGTGCCAGCAGCAACATTTCACGCAGCTGCTGCTCAATTTCTTCGGCAATATTGGTGTGCTCCAGCAGATATTTAATGGAGTTGGCCTTGCCCTGACCAATTTTGTCACCCTTGTAGCTGTACCAGGCACCGGCTTTTTCAATCAGCTTATGCTTCACGCCCAGCTCAATCAGCTCACCTTCCTTGGAGATACCGGCACCATACATGATCTGGAACTCAGCCTGCTTGAACGGCGGCGCTACCTTGTTCTTGACCACTTTCACCCGGGTTTCGTTACCCACCACTTCATCGCCTTCCTTGATAGAGCCGATACGGCGAATGTCGAGACGCACGGAAGAGTAGAACTTAAGGGCGTTACCGCCTGTGGTGGTTTCGGGGCTGCCGAACATGACACCAATCTTCATACGGATCTGGTTGATGAAGATGCACAGACAGTTGGCGCTCTTGATATTACCGGTGAGCTTACGCAGCGCCTGAGACATCAGACGAGCCTGCAGACCCACATGAGAGTCACCCATCTCGCCTTCAATTTCGGCGCGGGGCGTCAGTGCAGCCACAGAGTCAACAATGATGACATCTACCGCGCCGGAACGCACCAGCATGTCACAGATTTCCAGCGCCTGTTCACCGGTGTCGGGCTGGGATACCAGCAGATCGTCTACGTTGACGCCGAGTTTACCGGCATACACCGGATCCAGTGCGTGTTCGGCATCCACAAAAGCACACACCTTGCCGGCGCGCTGGGCCTGAGCGATCACCTGCAGAGTGAGGGTGGTTTTACCGGAAGACTCGGGACCATAGATTTCTACAATACGACCGGTAGGCAGACCACCAATGCCAAGAGCAATGTCCAGAGACAGGGAGCCGGTGGAAATGGCTTCAACATTCAGCGCCTTATTGTCGCCCAAACGCATGATAGAGCCTTTGCCAAATTGCTTTTCAATCTGGCCCAGGGCGGCGGCCAAGGCTTTTTCTTTGTTCTGATCCATAACATGCTCCACTGAAATTGGCTGGTGCTGAATTGTAGTAATTAACGCTGAGTATACTGGTTATTCGTACAGTATCAAGTCGGGTTTTGCTCAAGCAGGGTCAGGCAGGCCTCAAGCGCATTGACCACGGTTTGCCGGCGCACTGCGGCCCGGTTGCCGTCCAGCTGCAGCAGCCGGCAATCAAGCTTATTTTGTGCCACAGAGTAACAAGCCAGCCACACTGTGCCCACGGGTTTTTCCGGGCTGCCGCCACCGGGGCCGGCCACACCGGTCACCGCCACGCCAAGGCCACAGCCAGAGGCGGCACAGGCACCGCGTACCATGGCTTCAGCCACTTCCCGGCTGACTGCGCCGTGGCGCTCTATCAGCGCCATATCCACCCCCAGCATCTCGTGCTTGGCGGCATTGGAATAAGTCACAAAGCCCCGGTCAAACCAGGCCGAGCTGCCGGCGATGTCGGTCAGGGCGCAGGCGATGCCGCCACCGGTACAAGACTCGGCGGTGACCATCATCAGGTGGTGACGCGCCAGGGCCTCGCCCAGCTGTCGTGCCAGTGTCATGCTGTCCAAACCGTGGTTCCTTCCGCTCACCGAAAGCGCCCATTATGCCGGTTGCGCTGTCCCGGCTCCATGGTCCAGACCGATAAATGACTCAGAGCCCGCTCATCAGGCCGATGATCAGGGCGTTGGCGATGTCGATAAAGAAGCCGCATACCAGGGGTACCACGATAAAGGCCTGGTGGGCGGCGCCGTATTTCTGGGTCACGGCGCTCATGTTGACGATGGCGGTGGCGGTGGAGCCCAGGGTGATGCCGCCGAAACCGGCGGCCATGACACTGGCCTCGTAGTTCCGCCCAAGCAGGGGAAACAGCACCATCAGGGTAAAGGCGATGGTCAGCCCTATCTGCAGGGTCAACGCCGTGCCGATAAATAGCAGATAGCCACCCAGTTGCCACAGCTGCATGCCCATCAGGGCCATGACCAGAAAGACCCCGAGGCAGATGTCGGAGATGAGCGACAGCCCCTGGCTGGCGGCGCTCCAGCTTTTCACCCGCCGTTCCCCCAGCAGCCACTGCCCCAGGTTACGGATCAGAATGCCGGCCAGCAGGCAGCCCACAAAGTCGGGCAGCACCAGGTTGGTCTCCGCCAGGGCGGCGCTGATCGCCTGCCCCAGCAACAGGGCCAGGTTGAGCCACATCCAGGCCCAGAGCACGTCGTGATAGCTGAGCGGCGGCTGGTACTGGACGTCGCCCAGGGTGCCCACCTCGAGGCCGACGTCCCCGGACGGTTGCAGCCGGTGCCGCCGGATCAGGTGGTTGGCAATGGGACCGCCGATCAGGCAGGCGGACACCAGCCCGACCGTGTTGCTGGCCACCCCCAGCTCCATGGCGTTGCCGATGCCCAGCCGCTCGCTGAGCAGGGGCGCCCAGGCCAGGGTGGTGCCCACACCGCCGGTGAGGGACACCGAGCCCACCATCAGGCCGGTGGCCGGCGGCATGCCGAACAGGGTGGCGAGCCCCATGCCCAAGCCGTTCTGCAGCAGGATAAACAGGGTGGCAAGCAGCAACAGCATCAGCAGGGGCCGCCCGCCCTTGAGCAGGGAGCCGACCTCCGACTTGAGCCCGATGCCGGCGAAAAAGTAGAGCAGCAGCACCTCGCTCATTCCCAGCTCGAAGCGCAGCTCCAGCCCCCAGATCCCATGGAGCAGCGCCGTGACCAGGGCGCACAAGAAGCCGCCGATCACCGGCTCGGGGATGCTGTAGCGGCGCAAAAAGGGGCTGTGGGCGATCACCGACTTGCCGCAGAACAGCAGCATAATGGCCAGGGTGAAGCTCACCAGCCCGGATACCGATATAATGTTCACTGGCATTCCTCTTGTGCTCGCACCCCGTTCAGGCCATCTGGCTCAGGGTCTTTCTGAAGCGGGCCAGGGCCACGGTGAAAAAGACGCCGCCGATCAGCAGCAGGTACAGCAGCTCGGGCCAGATCACGGACAGCCCCGCCCCCCGGTACAAAATGGCCTGGCTCAGGGACACGAAATGGGTGGTGGGCGCCGCCAGCATCAGATCCTGCACCAGCTGGGGCATGCTCTCCCGGGGGGTCGTGCCGCCCGACAGCAGCTGCAGGGGCAGCAGCACCAGCATCATCAGCAGGCCGAACTGGGGCATGGTACGGGCCTGGGTGGCCAGGAAAATGCCCATGGAGGTGGTGGCGAACAGGTGCACCGCCGTGCCCAGCAGGAACAAGCTTATCGAGCCCTCTATCGGCACCCGCAGCGCCCCCTGCACCACCAGGGCCATGGACAGGGCCACCGCGGCCAGCACCACCAGCCCCATGGACCAGACCTTGGCCAGCATGATCTCGGTGGGGGTAACCGGCATCACCAGCAGGTGCTCTATGGTGCCGTGCTCCCGCTCCCGGATCAGGGCCGCCCCGGTGAGGATGATGGACAGCATGGTGACGTTGTTGATGAGCTCCATCACCGCCCCGAACCAGGACCGCTCCAGATTGGGGTTGAAGCGCATGCGCACCGCCAGATCCACCGGCAGCTCACTGTCGGTGCGGTAGCGCCGCACAAAATCGTCGACCTCCCCCTGGATGATCTGCTGGATGGAGCCGCTGCCGGTGAAGGCCTGGCTCATACGGGTGGCGTCCACGTTCAGTTGCAGGGCCGGCGACCGGCCCGCCAGCACGTCCTGCTGGAAGCCGGGCGGTATGTTGATCACGAAGGTATAGCGTCCCGCGTCCATGCCCGGATCCATCTGCGAGAGGGGGATCATCGCCGGATCCTTGAAGCGGGGCGGATAAAAGGCCGCCGCGATCCGCCCCGACAAGGGGGAGCTGTCTTCGTCCACGATGGCGATGGGGGCGCCGTGCAGGGTCTCCGGCATGGCGGTGGCGGCGGTGTAGATGGCGACGGAAAAGGTATAGGCGATCAGCACCAGCATGATGGGATCCCGCACCAGGCTCCACAGCTCCTTGACCCCGAGCCGGAATACGTTGGCAAGTGCGCGCATCTCATCGCTCCTGTTTTTTAAGCAGGGCCACCGACAGCCCCAGAATGAGGGGCACCGCCAGCAGCAGGGGCCAGAAGGAGGCGGTCAGATCCCCAAGGCCCAAGGCCTTGCCGAACACGCCCCGGCTGATGTTGAGGAAATGGGTGGCCGGATAGACCTGGCCGATCAGCGCCCCCACCCCTTCCAGGGAGGACACCGGGTTGAGCACCCCCGAGAACTGGATGGCCGGCAGCAGGGTACCGATCATGGTCACGAACATGGCAGCGATCTGGCTGCGGGTGAAGGTGGAGGCAAAGAGCCCGAAGCCGGTGGAAAACAGCACGAACAGCCAGGCTCCCAGGGCCAGGGTGGCGAAGCTGCCGGTCAGCGGCACCTCGAACAGGGTGATCGCCAGGGCCACCATCAGCAGGAAATTCAGCATGGCGAGCAACACATAGGGTAACTGCTTGCCGAGCAGAAATTCCGTTTTGGACACCGGCGTCACATAGAGGTTGATGATGGAGCCCAGCTCCTTCTCCCGCACCACCGCCAGGGCGGTGAGCATGGCGGGGATCATCAGCAGCAGTATGGGGATCACCGCCGGCACCATGGCCGGCAGGCTGCGCACGTCCGGGTTGTAGCGGAAGCGGGTCTCGATGGTGGCCGACCCCGTGGCGGTCTGTCCCAGGCTGTAGCGGGCCTGCTCCTGCAGCCAACTGTAGTGCATGCCCTGCACATAGCCGTTGATGGTCTCCGCCCGGAGCGGCATGGCCCCGTCCACCCAGACGCCGATCTCCACCTTGTTGCCGCGCTTGAGCTCCCGGGCGAAGCCGGGCGGTATCTCTATGGCCAGGGACAGCTCGCCGCTGCGCATGCGCCGGTCCAGCTCCTGGTAATCGACCAGGGGCGGCCGCTCGATAAAATAACGGGAGCCCGACAGGTTGAGGGCGTAGTTTTGGCTCAACCCGGATTGATCCCGGTCCAGCACGGCGTAGCGAAGATCCTCCACGTCCATGCCGATGCCATAGCCCATGATAAACATCAGCAGCACAGTGCCCAGCAGCGCCAGGGTGGCCCGCACCGGATCCCGCGCCAACTGCATCGCCTCCAGCCGGCTGAAACTGAGCATGCGCCCCAGGCTGAAGCCCCGCCGGTGCGGGGTCGCCGGGGCGGCGGGCGCCGCCGGGGCCAGGGGCGGCGTTTCCTCCGGGCCCGCCGCCTGCTCCAGGTAGTGGATAAACACCTGCTCCAGGGTGTCGGCCCCGTGCCGCTCCACCAGGGCGGCCGGGCCCTCGCTCACCAGCACCCGCCCCGCGTGCATCAGGGAGATGCGATCACAGCGCTCGGCCTCGTTCATAAAGTGGGTGGTGATAAAAATGGTCACCCTGTCCTGGCGGGCCAGCTCGATCAGCAATTGCCAGAACTGATCCCGGGCGACCGGATCCACCCCCGAGGTGGGCTCGTCCAGGATCAGCAGCTCGGGGCTATGCACCATGGCCACCGCCAGCGACAGCCGCTGGCGGATCCCCATGGGCAGGCGTTCCGGCAGGGCGTGGCGCGCCTCCTCCAGGCCGAAGCGGCGGATCATCTCCTCCACCCGGTCGGGAATGGCCGCCTCCGCCACCCGGAACAGGCGGGCGTGCAGCACCAGGTTCTGCAACACCGTCAGCTCGGAGTAGAGGGAAAAGGCTTGGGACATGTAGCCCACCCGCCGGCGGGTGGCGATGTCGTTGCCGTCCACCGGCAGGCCGAACAGCCAGGCCTGGCCCTCGGAGGCGGGCAACAGGCCGGTCAGCATCTTCATGGTGGTGGACTTGCCGCAGCCGTTGGAGCCGAGAAAGCCGAAGATCTCCCCCCGGCGGATCTGGAAGTTGACCCTGTCCACCGCCACGAAGTCGCCGAAGCGCATGGTCAGATCCCGGGCTTCGATGGCGATCTCCTCGTCCTCGGCCAGTTCCAGGGGCGGGGTCACCACCTCCCGGTGGCCCTGACGGCGGGATTCGGGCAGCAGGGCGATAAAGGCGCGCTCCAGGCTCGGGCAGCCGGTGCGGGTGAGCAGTTCGGCCGGGCTGCCCGTGGCCAGCACCCGGCCCGCGTCCATGGCCACCAGCCAGTCGAAACTTGCCGCCTCCTCCATGTAGGCGGTGGCCACCAGCACGCTCATCTCGGGTCGCTCGGCCCGGATCCGGTCGATCAGGGTCCAGAACTGGCTGCGCGCCAGGGGATCCACCCCGGTGGTGGGCTCATCCAGGATCAACAGCCGGGGATCGTGGATCAGGGCGCAGCACAGTCCCAGTTTCTGTTTCATGCCGCCGGACAGTTTGCCGGCGGGACGGGCCAGGAAGGGATAAAGGCCAGTGCTGCGGGTCAGATCGTCGATGCGCCGGCGCCGCTCGGCCAGATCGTGGCCGAACAGGCGACCGAAGAACTGCAGGTTCTCCTCCACCGACAGGGTGGGATAGAGGTTCTTGCCCAGCCCCTGGGGCATGTAGGCGATATGGGGGCAAACCCGGTTCCGGTGCGCGGCATCGGCCATGCTGCCTTCCATCACCCGCACCCGCCCCTGCTGCACCGCCCTGGCGCCGGCCAGCAGCGACAGCAGGCTGGACTTGCCCACCCCGTCCGGGCCGATAAAGCCCACCATGCGCCCGGCGGGAATGGCCAGATCGATGCCGTCCAGCGCCCGGCTCTCCCCGTATTGCAGACGGACGCCCTCTGCATGGGCCACATGCGCCTTCATGTCAGGGTTCCAGCTTGACGGTCAGATCCGCGGGCCAGGGCTGCTGCTGATCGAGCCGTACCCAGACCACGCCGGGCAGCCCCGTCTTCACCTGGGTAAGATGGGCCCGGAGCAGATCCGGATCCACCTGGGCGCGCACCCGGAACATCAGTTTCTGCCGCTCGCTGGCGGTTTCCACCGTCTTGGGGGTGTACTGGGCGGTGTCCGAGATAAAGGAGATGCGCGCCGGGATCACGTATTCCGGCGCCGCGTCCAGCAGGATGCGCGCCTCGCTGCCGAGCGCCAGCCGCCCCACCAGCTCGGAAGGCAGGAAAAAAGTCATATAGACATCGGTCAGATCCACCAGGTTGAGCACCTTGCCGCCGCCGCCCAGCACCTCGCCCGGCTGGGCGATCAGGTATTGCACCCGGCCATCCCGGGGGGCGCTGAGCTGGCTGTCGTCGATGTCCGCCTGGATGCGGGCGATGGTGGCCGCCGCCGCCGCCACCGCCGACTCGGCTCCCACCACCTGGGCCCGGGCCGCCTCTACCCCGGCCTCGGCGGCGTTCACCTGGGCCCGGGCGGCGCTTACCGCGGCGCTGGCCCCGAGCAGGGCCGCCCTGTCGTCGTCCAGTTGTTGCTGGGACAGGGAGCCCCTGCCGGTCAGCACCTGGGAACGCTCGTAGCGCCGGCGGGCGGCGTCCTCCTCCGCCTCCCGCTGGGCCACCAGGGCCCGCGCCGCCTGTTGCTCGCTCTCCCGCGCCAGCACCTGGGCACGGGCGCTGCCCACCGCGTTCAGGGCCTGCTGGTGCTGGGCCCTGGCCTCCTCCCGCTGGGCCTCCAGCACCGTCACCTGCATCCGGGCCAGGGGCATGCCGGCCTGCACGAAGCTGCCCTCGCGCACCAGTATTTCCTCCACCCGGCCGGCTTGCTTGGTGGCCACATCGATCTCGGTCGCTTCGATACGGCCATTGCCGCTGACAAAGGCATCCCCATAACCGCTGCCGAGGCCCCCTTGCCAGACATAACCGGCAATGGCCGCCACCGCCAATAAAATCAGTAGCAGCAGATGTTTTTTATTGATGTTTTTCATTTATCTCACCCAGGATATAAAGAAGGCGCCCAAACAGTCCTTCCTGACTAGTAGCAATCGACGGTGCGCCCGCGCCGGTAAACGGAAAGCCGGCCCCATAAAGGCAATAGGGACACGCAGGCGCGGCGACACCCGTCCATAGGTCTATATTATCCGAAACGGCGGCGATATGCCGTACATGGGAGGAGCCCCGTGCTCTCTCCAAAATTTTTATTATTTAAAACAGCCAGTTGAGATTTTTATGTGAATACGCCGACCGACAACATGAATAAAAATACCACCATAGAGTTAAAACTCTAAGCTGTATTTTCATTCCCACCGACAATATCGGCCCAACCGAAAACAGCCGCTTCGAAATCAATGATCCAGATCAAGGCAGCCTCATCTTTAATTACAGCGTTATCTTTTCCGCCTTCCCGTTATTTCACCGAACCGCCCCCTCCTCTTCGTCAATAATCGTTCCGAAGGGCAGATCACCGGCGGCAGCGACAGGAATGGGTTCTCGGCGTGTCTGTGTGCGGGCCCCGGTCGATGTCGCACTATTCGGAGCGGTTATTTGTCACCACATCGAATGAAGGCCGATTGCCGACCGCCTTCGGCGGCGGAACGGGCCCTTAAAAAATAGCAGCTGGCGGCCATCCGGCAAGGACGGTCCCGCAATATTGGCGCAGAATGGGTCCGTCATAACTTTTGCCGGGCGCAATTGTTCCCGGTGGCCCAGGTCTGCTACTCTTTGGCCCCGTCCGCGGCGTACCCGCCACCGGCCCCATCCCGCCCGGGTAGCCGGCCCCGGACAGCACCATATTTCATGACAGACAGGGTAAAGGCACCAAGGTGAAAGCGACCGAGAACACTCAACACACGCCCATGATGCAGCAATATCTCTCCCTCAAGGCACAGCATTCAGACATTCTGCTGTTTTATCGCATGGGGGATTTTTACGAACTGTTTTACGACGATGCCAAAAAAGCGTCCCGGCTGCTGGATATCTCCCTGACCAAGCGGGGCAAGTCGGCGGGTACCGCCATTCCCATGGCCGGGGTGCCCTACCACGCAGCAGAAAACTATCTGGCACGGCTGGTGCAGATGGGCGAGTCGGTGGCCATTTGTGAGCAGATTGGCGACCCGGCCACCAGCAAGGGGCCAGTGGAGCGTCAGGTGGTGCGCATTGTCACTCCGGGCACCCTGTCCGATGAAGCCCTGCTCAATGAGCGTCAGGACAACTGTCTGGCGGCTGTGTATCACGACGGCGAACGTTTCGGTTACGGCATTCTGGATGTCAGCACCGGTCGTTTTGTGATCAATCAGTTTGAAAAAGCCGAAACCCTCACCGCCGAGCTGCAGCGCACTCAGCCCGCCGAGCTGCTGTATCCGGAAGGTTTTGAGTGGTTTGGCCTTATCGAGCAGCGTAAGGGCCTGCGCCGCCGGCCGGAGTGGGAATTTGATCCGGGTACCGCCCGCCATCTGCTGTGCCAGCAGTTCGGCACCCGGGATCTGGTGGGTTTTGGTGTGGAGCAGTCCACCACCGCCCTGTGCGCTGCCGGCTGCCTGCTGCAGTATGTAAAAGATACTCAGCGCACCGCCCTGCCCCATATCAACAGTGTGCGGCTGGAGCGGCGTCAGGACATGGTGATCATGGATGCTGCCACCCGTCGTAACCTGGAGCTGACCCTGAACCTTTCGGGTACCATGGAAAATACTCTGGCCGAAGTACTGGACTGCACCGCCACCCCCATGGGCAGCCGGCTGCTCAAGCGCTGGATACACCAGCCCAGCCGCAACAAAGAAGAGCTGACACAGCGTCAGGATATTATCGCCACCCTGATGGAAAACGGCCGCCATGAAGACCTGCACCCGCTGCTGCGTCAGGTGGGCGATATGGAACGGGTGCTGGCCCGGCTGGCGCTGCGCTCGGCCCGGCCCCGGGACTTAAGCCGGCTGCGCGCCGCCCTGCAGGCGCAGCCGGATATTCAAGCGGTGCTGGCCGAAGGCGGCGCCGAGTGCCTGATGCCTCTGGCCGAACACATCAGCGAATTTCCCGAGCTGGCCGAGCTGCTGGAGGCGGCGGTGGTCGATACGCCGCCGGTGGTGATCCGGGACGGTGGCGTGATCCGCGATGGCTACAACGCCGAGCTGGATGAGCTGCGTGAGCTGGCCGCCGGCGCGCATCGCTATCTGGAGGAGCTTGAAGCCCGGGAGCGCATTGCCACCGGCATCAGCACCCTGAAAGTGGCTTATAACAAGGTGCACGGTTTTTATATTGATGTGAGCCGGGCCAACGCTCATCTGGTGCCGGTGCATTATGTGCGCCGCCAGACCCTGAAAAACAACGAGCGCTACATTATTCCCGAGCTGAAGGAATATGAAGACAAGGTGCTCAATGCCCAGAGCAAAGGGCTGGCACTAGAAAAACGCCTGTACGAACAACTGCTCGACCGGCTGCTGGAGCATCTGGCACCGTTGCAGCAAAGTGCGGCGGCGCTGGCCTGTCTGGATGTGCTGGCCAACCTGGCTGAGCGGGCCGAAAGCCTGGATTATTGCCGCCCTGAGCTGACCGACGATGAAGTGATAACGATAGAGGAAGGCCGCCACCCGGTGGTGGAGCAGGTGATGACGGATCCCTTTATTGCCAACCCGCTGTCATTGTCTGATGAACGCAAAATGCTGGTGATCACCGGCCCCAACATGGGCGGCAAGTCCACCTATATGCGCCAGACCGCACTCATTGTGCTGCTGGCCTACATGGGCTCTTTTGTGCCGGCCCAATCGGCCCGCATCGGCCGGGTGGATCGGATTTTTACCCGCATCGGTGCGTCCGACGATCTGGCCTCGGGCCGCTCCACCTTTATGGTGGAAATGACCGAAACCGCCAATATTCTTAACAACGCCAGCCGCCACAGCCTGGTCTTGATGGACGAAATCGGCCGCGGCACCAGCACCTATGACGGTCTGGCCCTTGCCTGGGCCTGTGCCGATGCCCTGGCCAACCGGCTGCACGCCTATACTCTGTTTGCCACTCATTATTTTGAGCTGACCGCCCTGGCAGCACTGTGGCCGGCAGTGGCCAATGTGCATCTGGATGCGGTGGAGCACGGCGATACCATCGCCTTTATGCATGCGGTACAGGAAGGGGCCGCCAGCCGCTCTTATGGTTTGCAGGTGGCGGCGCTGGCAGGCGTGCCCAGGCCGGTGCTGACCCTGGCGCGGCAAAAACTGGCCGAGCTGGAAAGCGGCCGGGATGCGCACGCGCCCGTTGCCGAGCCTCAGGGCTCGCTGCCGCTGTTTGATGAGCCGGAGCATCCGGCGCTGACCTTGTTGGATGGACTGAACCCGGACGAGCTCACTCCGCGCCAGGCGCTGGAGCAGCTGTACCGGTTGAAAGAGGCCAGAAAAGACAGCTGTAAGCTTTAAGCTGTCAGCTATCAGAGGAGCAGCCTGGAAGGTTATCAGTCGTGTTTGTGAACCCGGCTCTGTCTGATACCGGCACTATTCAGCATTAAAAAACCGGCAGAATGACGAGCTCTGCCGGTTTTTTTGTACAGCCATTCAGGGTATGCCGAAGTCACAAGCACGGTCGATGGCTTTCAAGCTCCACCACTTACAGCTGGCAGCTTCCGGCTTTGTTTTTCGTTATTCGCTGTGAAACAGGGTATCGATGCTCAGGCCCTGCTGAGTGAGAATTTCTTTCAGCCGGCGCAGGGCTTCTACCTGAATTTGGCGAACCCGCTCGCGGGTCAGGCCAATTTCCCGGCCCACGTCTTCCAGGGTGGACGGCTCATAGCCCAGCAGACCAAAACGCCTGGCCAGCACTTCCCGTTGCTTGGGGTTGAGCTCTTCCAGCCAACGCACCAGGCTTACATTCATGTCGTTGTCCTGGGTTTCGGCTTCCGGATCCTTGTCGTTCTCATCGGCCAGCACATCGAGCAGCGCCTTGTCACCGTCACCGCCAATGGGCGTATCGACCGAGCTGATCTTTTCATTCAGCTTGAGCATGCGGGATACGTCTTCCACCGGTTTGTCGAGGGCCTCGGCAATTTCATCGGCGGTGGGCTCGTGATCCAGCCGGTGGGCCAGCTCACGGGCGGTGCGCAGATAAACGTTCAGCTCTTTTACCACATGAATGGGCAGGCGTATGGTGCGGGTCTGGTTCATAATGGCCCGCTCTATGGTCTGACGGATCCACCAGGTGGCATAGGTAGAGAAACGAAAACCGCGCTCGGGATCAAACTTTTCCACCGCGCGGATCAGGCCCAGGTTACCTTCTTCAATCAAATCAAGCAGGGCCAGGCCACGGTTGTTATAACGACGGGAAATTTTAACCACCAGCCGCAGATTGGACTCAATCATCCGCTTGCGGGCGGCAAGATCGCCACGCAAAGCCCGGCGGGCGTAATGAACTTCTTCTTCAGCGGTCAGCAGCGGTGAGTAGCCTATCTCTCCCAGGTACAGCTGAGTCACATCCAGACTCCGCAGAACCGGTGCACTCAGAGTTTCTTCTGCCTGCTCATCCTCTTTTTCTTCAGCTTCAGCCAGCTCAACATCAGTGACATTCAGCTCTTCGTCCTTGTTAAAGTCTGTTTCTGCGTTTTGGGTGTTGTACTTTTTCTGGCTCATGGCAGTTCTCCCTTAACCCGGGAACAGCCTTATTCCCGGTATTTATCGCTTAGGCAGATATTTTCTCGGGTCAACCGAGTTGCCCTGATGCCGGATTTCAAAGTGCAACCGGACATCAGTCGCATCACTGCTTCCCATATCCGCTATGTGCTGACCTGCTTTCACCGTGTCCTGCTCTTTTACACGCAGTACTTCATTGTGAGCGTAGGCCGACAAGTAATCATCGTTGTGCTTGATAATGATTAAATTGCCATAACCACGTAGCGCATTCCCTGCGTATACCACTTTTCCTGCTGCAGCAGCCTTGACCGCCTGGCCTCTGCTGCCACGAATGTCGATGCCCTTATTGCCGGTTTCCGACAGTGAGAAACCCGATATGACTGCTCCGCTGACGGGCCACTGCCAGGCAACAGGACCATTGACAGACGCTTTTTTTTGTACTTCTGTGCCAGCGTATGCTTTTCTTTTGACCGGTGCAACTGCCTTTGGCGATTTTGCAACCTCTGTTTTTTTGGATACAGGCGGGGCTGGTTTCGCCCGGGACCCGGCAGCGACCACCGGCTGGCTGATGGCATGCAACGCCAGTTTCTGACCCACATAAATCCGGTAAGGCGGACGCAGTCCGTTCAGGCTGGCCAGGTCGGCCACTGAGTGCTGAGTGCGGCGGGCAATGCCGCTGAGCGTATCGCCCCGGCGCACTTGATATATGCGCGCCTTGCGGCCTGGCACGTCCAGCTTGAGCGTCTGTCCGGGATAAATACGGTAAGGAGCCCGCAGGCCATTATGCCGGGCCAGAGTGGTCACATCCGTGCCCGCCTGCCAGGCAATGGAATAAAGGGTATCCCCCCTGGCCACCACATAATGACGACCGTTGGCTTTTACCTGACCCTGAGCATGTTCACCCACACCGCGCACCGGTGCAGGCCGTGAGGCAGAGCAGGCCGAAAGCAACTGCAACAGTACCAGACTGATCACAGTTCCTTTTAAGGTCTTGCTCCGCCACATCATCAGTTTCTCAGCAGCAGGTAAGCGATCACGGCGGCAGCAACGCACAGCCAGCCCAGCAGATCAATATAACCAATGAGCTTGCGTTCCATTTTTACGCCGCCCCACACCATCAGTCCCGAGACCAGATAAAAACGCAGGCCACGGCCTATCAGCGACACCAGAATAAAAGGCAGAAAGGCCATTTGCAGCAGACCGGCAGTCACGGTAAACACCTTGTAGGGAATGGGAGTAAAGCTGGCAATAAAGATCACCCAGATGCCCCAGTCATCAAACCACTGCCGGGCCACGGCAATTTTACCTTCATAGCCCATGGTCTGAATAAAAGGCGCGACCAGCGGCTCCCACATGGCATAACCCAGAAGATAGCCAAACGCCGCCCCCAATACCGAGAACACAGTGGCCAGAGCAGCATAACGCCAGGCCTTTTCCGGCTTGGCCAGCGCCATGGGGGCCAGCATGACATCCACCGGCACCGGCCAGAAGATGGACTCCACAAAACTGTTCATGGACAGATAAAAAGGTGCATGGCGGTGTACCGCCCACATCATCACCAAACGGTACAAACGGGAAAACAGCTTCACTCAAGATCACCCTGAATTAAAGGAACAAACCGCACCGGCTCAAGCATGGTGCGATCAAATTGATTGCCCCGGCGCTGATACAGCCACAGTGCCTGCTGGCTGTCTCCTACCGGAATGACCATGCGACCGCCATCCGTCAGCTGCGCCAGTAACGCCGAGGGCACCGAGCTGGCCGCCGCCGTCACAATAATGGCATCGAAGGGTGCCTTGCTGGCCCAGCCTTCCCAGCCATCGCCGTGTTTGGTGCGTACATTATATAAATCAAGGCGCTGCAGCCGACGCCGTGCCTGATATTGCAGCGGCTTGATGCGCTCTATGGTAAAAACCTCGTCTACCAGCTGAGCCAGCACGGCGGTCTGAAAGCCTGAGCCGGTGCCAATTTCCAGTACTCTTTGCGGCAGGCCGTCCTGCAGCAGCGTCTGAGTCATGCGCGCTACTATATAAGGCTGCGAGATGGTCTGGCCAAAGCCAATGGGCAGGGCGCTGTTGTCCCAGGCCTTATGGCTCATGGCTTCATCCACAAACTCGTGCCGGGGCAGAGCGGTAATGGCTTTCAGCACTTGTTCATTATCAATGCCCTGCTGTTTCAGCAGGTGATAAAGCTGCTCTGTACGCACCCTCTTTACTCCACATCCTCAATCCAGCGGGACAGTGCCGCCATCTGGTCGTAAGCGGTCAGATCTATGGTGAGCGGCGTAATGGACACAAAGCCCCGCTCTACCGCATCGAAGTCGGTGCCCTCACCGGCATCCTGAATGGCCCCGGGAGGACCTATCCAGTAAATGGGCCGGCCCCTGGGGTCAAACTCCCTGAGTACCGCATCGGAACGATGGCGGTTACCCAGACGAGTCACCTTGATACCCCGAATTTCTGCCAGGGGCAAGTCGGGAACATTGACGTTTAAAATCTGATTGGAGTAAAGCGGCGCACGCAGCAACCCCTGCACCATGACACCGGCAAAATGGGCTGCAGTTTCAAAGTGTTTGTCACCACACAGAGAGATGGCCAGGGACGGCAGCCCCAGGTGCCGGCCCTCGGTAGCCGCCGCTACCGTACCCGAGTAGAGCACGTCGTCCCCCAGGTTGGCACCATGGTTAATGCCTGCTACCACCAGATCCGGGTCCGGATCCAGCAGGTGATTGACCGCCCAGTGTACGCAGTCGGTGGGCGTGCCCTTGACGGAATAAAAGCCGGATTCATCCAGCTTGTCGGCCCGCAGAGGCACTTCCAGCGTCAGGGAGTGACTGGCACCGCTGCGGTTGCGATCCGGTGCCACTGTCACTACTTCGGCAAATTCCGACAGTGCCCGGCTGAGCACGCGAATGCCCCTGGCGTTTACACCGTCATCATTACTCACCAGTATTTTCATGAAGTTCCTTTTCTTTGATAAGTTCCCGCACCAGGCTGGTGGCATAGGTGCCTGCCGGTAACCAGAACGACAGTGTCAGCCGGTCGCCATCACGCTGCCAGCTCAGCTGCTCCGGTTTAAGCAGCAGAGCGCGGCGCTCCTGCTTAAGGCCGTTGGCTTCCAGTCCGGCCATCAGCGCCTGCTGACCTTCCAGCGCTGTTTGCTCAAGAGTACCGGCCTCATCTTCTGCCGGCAGCCGGCCACGCCCCCAGAGAGGGGCACTCAGGCGAATATCGCCACTGGCAAAACGGGCCTGTATGTCTTCGTTGAGCGGATTGTCGTCATTCAGGGTAAAAAACGACTGGCTGCCCGCCAGCATGACGCAGTCGCCGTTCAGCAGCTGCTCCCCCCTGCCTTCAGCCAGGCGCTGGCTGGCAGCCAGGTTAAACAGATAACTGCGGGCCGCCGACAAGTACATCGACCGCTTATTGCGATCCTTGATACGTTTTCCGCCAAACATGGCTCTGGCCTGCTCGATATTGCCGCCGTTGTGGCCAAAGCGCTGATCGCCAAAATAGTTGGGCACGCCCCGCTCGCTGATGGCCTGCAGACGGGCATCAAGATCACCTTCACCGTCAAGCTCGGTCAGGGTCAGCTCAAACCAGTTACCCTTGAGCGCGCCGGTTTTCAGCTTTTTATTGTGCCGGGCAATGGCCATAATTTGCACATCATCGCTTTCCAGCGGCGAGAAGTCGGGCATCTCCTTGCCCGGCAGATGTACGCCAAACCACTGCTCGGTAACTGCATGGCGGTCCTTGAGGCCGGCCCAGGTGACATCCCGCTGAGCAACACCGGCGAGTTTTGCCAGATCTCGGGCTATCCACTGAGTGTTTTGTCCGCGCTTGCGAATATGCAGAAAAATATGTTCGCCTTCACCACCCGGTGCAAAGCCCAGATCTTCACGCACAATAAAATGTTCGGGCTCGGCCTTGAGCCGGCCGCTGACGGTGGGCTCACCATGGAGATAATGCCAGTTATTCATGCTTTTACCAGTAACACCACGGCTTCTGCCGCTATGCCCTCTTTACGGCCCACAAACCCCAGTTTTTCGGTGGTGGTGGCCTTGACGTTAATTTGCGATACCGCTGCCTGCAGATCTTGTGCAATGGTGGCAGTCATGGTGTCGATATAAGGTGCCAGCTTGGGTGCCTGGGCCATGACGGTAACGTCCGCATTACCCAGCACATAGCCGGCGCTCAGCACTTGAGCGTATACATTCCGCAACAGAATGCGGCTGTCGATGCCGGCAAATTCCGCATCGGTATCAGGAAAATGCCGGCCGATATCGCCGGCCCCGATGGCACCGAGCAGGGCATCGCTCAGAGCGTGCAGAATAACGTCTCCGTCGGAATGGGCCAGCAGCCCCTGCTCATAAGGGACTGCCACACCGGCCAGCATACAGGGGCCGTCACCACCAAATTTATGCACGTCAAACCCGTGCCCTATTCGCATCATGAGTTGTTCTCTTTAAGCTGCTGTAGAAAGAAGCCGGCCAGGGCCAGATCTTCCGGCTGCGTGATTTTAATGTTGTCGGCCCGCCCTGGCACCAGCAAAGGGTGAAAGCCGGCCAGCTCCATGGCGGACGCTTCGTCGGTAATGGTCAGGCCTTGTTCCAGCGCCTTGCTCAATGCCCGCTGCAGCTTCCGCGTGTTAAAACACTGGGGCGTAAGCGCATGCCAGAGTTCGTTGCGGGACACACTTTCGGCGATGGCACCACAGCCGTCTCCGCGCTTCATGGTGTCTCGCACCCGGCTGGCCAGTATGGCTCCCTGGGGCTGATTGGCTGCCGCCAGCAAGGCGTCGAGATCCTCCATGGCCAGACAGGGCCGGGCGGCATCGTGCACCAGGACTTGTTCACTGGTGACCTGCGCCAGCGCATTAAGCACTGAGTCGGCCCGCTCCCGGCCTCCGGCAGCCCGCGCTATGCGCGGATCGGACGCCAGCGGCAAAGTGCCGAACCATTGATCTTCCGGGCTGACTGCCACCACCACCCGCTCAATCGCCGGGTGCGACAGCAGACGCATCAGCGTGTGCTCCAGTACGGTTTTATCACCCAGGGGCAGATATTGCTTGGGAATGGTGCTGCCCATGCGTTTGCCTACGCCGGCGGCCGGCACCACGGCGGTCATCTTGATCATTGTGCTGGTTTGTCTTCCGGAAGCAGAATTCGGTAGAAGGTTTCGTCGGGTTTAATCATGCCCAGATCATTCCGGGCCAGTTCTTCCACGGCAGCCAGACCCTGGTTGAGATCCTTGATTTCGCGGTATAACAGGGCATTTCGCTCGGCCAGGCGTTCATTATCAACAAGCTGGCGTTCTACATTGGCGGCCGCTTCATGGTATTCGGCCAGGCCGTTTTTACCCTGCCACAGGTGGTATTGCAGGGTGGCCAGCAGGGCAAGCAGTATCAGCGTCAGGGTGCGCATTCATCCTCCGGAACAAGGCGGCTAGTTTCCCATATTCGACGGCCGAACAAAAGAAACCCCGCACAAGGCGGGGTTTCAGGATAACAACGAAAGCGGTCTGCAGTCACGGGAGCAAGGTCGTACAAAGGGACTGCGCCGCCGACACGCTTCAAGCCCATCCGTGGGACGCTCGGCAAATGTCATCCCTAACATTTGACGGTCGGCTCTGCAGTTCCCTTTGCTCTCCCGGTTCGACTTCCCGGCAGTCTGCCTTTAACAGACAGCAGGGTCAGGCATTACGCCTGGCCTTTAACCTCGGACAGACCGTTGAACGGAGCCTTGGCACCCAGCTCTTCCTCGATGCGGATCAGCTGGTTGTACTTGGCAACGCGGTCGGAGCGGCTCATGGAGCCGGTTTTGATCTGGCCGGCGCAGGTGCCCACAGCCAGGTCGGCAATGGTGGCGTCTTCGGTTTCACCGGAGCGGTGAGAAATAACGGCGGTGTAGCCGGCGTCCTTGGCCATTTTGATGGCGTTCAGGGTTTCGGTCAGGGAGCCAATCTGGTTGAACTTGATCAGAATGGAGTTGGCGATGCCCTTGTCGATGCCTTCCTTCAGGATCTTGGTATTGGTTACAAACAGATCGTCACCCACCAGCTGTACCTTGTCGCCCAGAATCTTGGTCTGGTAGGCAAAACCGTCCCAGTCGGACTCGTCCTGACCGTCTTCAATGGAAACGATCGGGTACTGCTGGCACAGCTCGGCCAGATAATCGGAGAACTGCTCGGAGGTGAAGATCTTGCCTTCGCCCTTCATGTTGTACTTGCCGTCTTCATAAAACTCGGAAGAGGCACAGTCCAGGGCCAGGGTCACATCTTTACCCAGGGTGTAGCCGGCCTGCTCAACGGCTTCCTTGATGGCAGCCAGGGCGGCAGCGTTGGACTCCAGGTTGGGAGCAAAACCACCTTCGTCACCCACGGCGGTGCTCAGGCCCTTGGCCTTCAGTACCTTGGCCAGGTTGTGGAATACCTCGGCACCAATGCGCAGGGCTTCCTTGATATTTTTGGCACCCACCGGCTGGATCATGAACTCCTGAATGTCGACGTTGTTGTCGGCATGCTCACCACCGTTGATGATGTTCATCATGGGCAGCGGCATGGAGTACTGACCGGGAGTACCGTTCAGCTCGGCAATCCAGGCGTACAGCGGCAGCCCCTTGGCGGCAGCGGCGGCTTTGGCGTTGGCCAGAGACACGGCCAGAATGGCATTGGCACCCAGAGTGGCTTTGTTATCGGTACCGTCCAGATCGATCATGATCTGGTCGATCTCGGCCTGTTGGGTGGCGTCCTTGCCTGTCAGAGCGGCAGCAATGCGGTCGTTGATGTTGGCAACGGCGGTCTGTACGCCCTTGCCCAGGTAGCGGGATTTGTCGCCGTCACGCAGTTCCAGCGCTTCGCGGGAACCGGTAGAGGCACCGGACGGTGCTGCTGCACGGCCCATTACACCACCTTCCAGGTAAACGTCGGCTTCCACTGTGGGGTTACCACGGGAATCGATGATCTCACGACCGATCACTTTAACGATCTTAGCCATTCTCACTTTCCTCTTGAGTTAAACGTAAAACCTAACTAACGCACTAAAAATTACGGCCGACCCAAGGGGTCAGCCGTTGGTACTGGTTACTCCAGCTCTCCCTGCTGGTACTGACCGGCCGCCTTTATAAAGCCGGCAAACAGGCCATGACCATCGCGGGGGGTGGAGGTGAATTCGGGGTGGAACTGAGCCGCCACGAACCAGGGATGATCCGGGTTCTCGATAATTTCCACCAGCTTCTTGTCGGCGGAAAGGCCGGTCACCTTCAGGCCTGCCGCTTCAATTTTGGGCAGCAGACGATTGTTCACTTCATAACGGTGACGATGGCGCTCGTAGATGGTGTCGGAGCCATAAAGAGCATGAACCTTGGAGCCCGGTGCCAGGTGACACAGCTGAGCGCCCAGACGCATGGTGCCGCCCAGATCGGACTCTTCGTCCCGCATTTCCACATTGCCTTCTTCGTCCACCCATTCGGTGATCAAACCCACCACCGGATAAGGGCTCTTGGGATCAAACTCACTGGAGTGAGCGCCTTCCAGGCCGGCCACGTTACGGGCATATTCAATCAGTGCCACCTGCATACCCAGGCAGATACCCAGATAAGGCACCCGGTTTTCCCGGGCATAGCGGGCCGCCATGATCTTGCCTTCCACACCACGGGCACCAAAGCCGCCGGGCACCAGAATGGCATCCAGACCTTCCAGCAGGCCGGTGCCTTTGCTTTCCAGATCCTGGGAGTCGATGTATTTGATATTAACGGTAAGACGATTTTTCAGGCCACCGTGCTTGAGCGCCTCGTTCACCGACTTGTAGGCATCGGGCAGCTCTATGTATTTGCCCACCATGCCGATGGTCACTTCACCTACCGGATTGGCTTCTTCGTAAATAACCTGCTCCCACTCGGACAGATCCGCCGCCGGGCATGTCAGGCCAAAGCGCTTGACCACCAGTTCGTCCAGCCCCTGAGACTTGAGCAACGCCGGAATCTTGTAGATGGAGTCGACGTCTTTCAGAGAGATAACGGCCTTTTCAGACACGTTACAGAACAGGGCTATCTTGCCCCGCTCCACTGCCGGAATAACCCGGTCGGAGCGGCAGATCAGCACATCGGGCTGAATGCCGATAGACAGCAGTTCTTTTACCGAGTGCTGGGTAGGCTTGGTTTTTACCTCACCGGCAGCAGCCATATAGGGCACCAGAGTCAGGTGCATGAACAGGGTGTTTTCCCGGCCCACTTCCACCGCCAGCTGGCGCAGGGCTTCAAGGAACGGCAGTGACTCTATGTCACCGACAGTGCCGCCCACTTCCACTATGGCCACTTCATGGCCTTCGGCACCGGCGATAACGCGGTCCTTGATGGAGTTGGTAATGTGAGGAATCACCTGAATGGTGGCACCCAGATAATCGCCGCGTCGTTCCTTGCGCAGCACATCCGCGTATACACGACCGGAGGTAAAGTTGTTGCGACGGGTCATTTTGGTACGAATGAACCGCTCATAGTGGCCCAGGTCCAGATCGGTTTCGGCACCATCATCGGTCACGAAGACTTCACCGTGCTGGGTGGGGCTCATGGTGCCCGGATCCACGTTAATGTAGGGATCCAGCTTCATGATGGTCACATTAAGGCCTCGGGCTTCGAGGATAGCGGCCAGAGAGGCTGCTGCAATGCCTTTGCCCAGGGAGGAGACCACCCCGCCAGTAACAAATATATATTTAGTCGTCATGCTGAACCTGAAAAGCTTGGGAACGAATGAAATGTGGAATTCGAGACGGGGTCACATTATACGCAAGAAGCCCGTTTACGACAATGAAACAATGGTCCCGCCATACGGCATTTTCTCGTTCGAATGCCGGTCACTATAACCGTTAACGTAGTTTTATTACAACAGGATAACATTTACGCCCTTGCCATTATTTGCCGCCGGGTCAGAATGGGCCATGCCGGCTCACTCACCGCCGGCACGGCGGTTTCTCACTAATAAGGATATGAAATGAGCTTTACTTTCAATGATTTGAAAAAGCACTGCGAACACAACTGGCGCGACTACCTGCAGCATGACTTTGTGTGCAAGCTGGGTGATGGCACCCTGGCCCCCGACGCCTTTCGTCATTATCTGAAACAGGATTACCTTTTTCTTATTCAGTTTGGCCGCGCCTTTGCTCTGGCAGCCTATAAAAGCCCTACCCTGAGTGATTTGCGTCATGCCAAGGCCGGGCTGGATGCCATTATTGATCTGGAGCTGGGGCTGCATATCGACTACTGCAACCAGTGGGGTATCAGCGAGCAGGAGCTGGCGGCGCTGCCGGAAGCCCGCGCTACACTGGCCTACACCCGTTATGTGCTGGACACCGGCAACCGGGGTGATCTGCTGGATCTGCATGTGGCGCTGGCTCCCTGCCTGGTGGGCTATGCCGAGATTGCAAGCTGGCTGACGAAGCAGCCTGCCACGGTGCGTGGCGATGCCAACCCTTATGAAGCCTGGATTGCCATGTATGAAAGCGCCGAGTTTCAGGCCGCCGCCCGGGCTGAAATTGCCTGGCTGAACGAGCGTCTGGCGGAAGTGCCGGCGTCCCGCTTTAAGCAGCTGTGCCGTATTTTTGATGACGCCACAAGACTTGAAATCGACTTCTGGGACATGGGCCTCGAGCAGAGAATGTAATGATTTGAGGGGGTAGTGACTGGGGAATGGAGAGCATGACAATATGGCATCCCTATTCCCTGCCCTTCAAAGTTTGTCGATCAGCTCGGGCAAAACGTCGAACAAGTCTGCCACCAGGCCGTAGTCGGCCACCTCAAAGATGGGGGCGTCTTCATCCTTGTTGATGGCCACTATCACCCTGGCATCCTTGATCCCGGCCAGATGCTGAATGGCACCGGAGATGCCCACGGCAATATACAGCTCGGGTGCCACTATTTTGCCGGTTTGCCCTACCTGCTGAGCGTTGTCGGCCAGGCCTGCATCCACCGCCGCCCGGCTGGCACCAATGGCGGCATTCAGCTTGTCTGCCAGTTGCTCTAACAGGGCAAACTGCTCTTTGGTTCCCAGCCCTCGCCCGCCGGAGACCACCACCCGGGCCGAAGTCAGTTCCGGACGCTCGCTGACACTCAGCTCATCCCGCTCAAAACGGCTGCTGTTTTCAACCGGCACCGCCGCCAGCTTTTCCACCGGCACGGGTTCACCGCTTTCAGCCGCCGCGTCAAAGGCGGCAGGGCGAATGGTCAGCAGGCTGACCGCATCCAGTGACTGCACTCTGGCCAGGGCGTTGCCGGCATAAACGGGGCGCACAAAAATGTCTTCGCTTTCAATGGCCACCACATCGGCCACCATGCCCACCCCCAGCAGGGCGGCAGCTCTGGGCAGCATATCCTTGCCAAAGGTGGAGGCCGGTGCCAGCACATGACGATATGCGGTGGCCAGCCGCGACACCAGGGCGGCACAAGGCTCCGCCAGCTGATGCTGATAGAGGGCATCATCTGCCAGCAGCACCCTGGTTACACCAGCAAGGCGGCTGCCCTGCTCCCCCACGGCGGCACAGTCATGGCCCATTACCAGCAGGTGTATCTCGCCCTGCAGCTGTTTGGCCGCACTTATTACCTTGTGTGTATTGAAGTTCAGAGTCTGATTATCGTGTTCGGCTATCACCAGTATGCTCATGGGATCACCTTGGCGTCGGTTTTCAGTCTGGTTACCAGCTCGGCCACATCGGCCACCTTGATGCCCGCCTTGCGCAGCGGCGGCTCGCTGACACTCAGCAGGCGCACATGGGGCTCAATGGCTACCCCAAGCGCGTCGGGAGTCAGGCTGGCCAGTGGCTTTTGTCTGGCTTTCATTATGTTGGGCAAGGATGCAAAGCGGGGCTCGTTCAGCCGAAGATCCGTGGTGATGACCGCCGGTGGCGCAAGGCGCAGGGTGCGCAGACCACCGTCCATTTCCCGGGTGACCAGCAGCTCGTCGCCTTCACGTTCAATGGCCGAGGCAAAGGTGGCCTGAGGCCAGCCGTTCAGCGCCGCCAGCATTTGTCCGGCCTGATTATGGTCAGTGTCGATAGACTGTTTGCCCATGATCACCAGATCGGGCTGTTCGCGCTCACACAATGCTGCCAGCAACCGGGCCACTGCCAGGGGCTCGGCGGGCTTATCGGTTTCTATCAGAATGGCGCTGTCGGCTCCCAGCGCCAGCGCGGCCCGCAACTGCTCCCCGGCGTCGGCCGGACCTATGCTGACGGCCACTATCTCGGACACCCAGCCCTTTTCCTTCATGCGCACCGCTTCTTCCACGGCAATTTCGCAAAAGGGGTTGGCGGCCATTTTAACGTTGCTCAGATCCACGTCGCTGCCATCGGCACGCACACGCACCCGAACATGGTAGTCAATCACCCGCTTAACGGTTACCAGTACTTTCATGCTCGCTCCCGGGATCAATCAGTCCGACTTAATACTAGTCGATTCTGCCGCATCGGCGATTTGTTAAATATCGCCGCCAATACAATACTTTAGCCAGAGCAGTCTGGCAGGAGAGCGCAATGGAACGGGAGTCGATGGAGTTTGATGTCGTGATAGTGGGGGCCGGCCCGGCAGGGCTGGCGGCGGCCTGCCGCCTGATGCAGAAAGCCAACAAAGCGGGCCTGAAGCCGAGTGTATGCGTAGTCGAAAAAGGCGCAGAAGTAGGTGCCCATATATTGTCGGGTGCTCTGCTTGACCCGCGCTCCCTGAGTGAGCTGTTTCCCGACTGGCATGAGCGTGGCGCGCCGGTGAACACTCAGGTTGGCAATGAGCATTTTTATATGCTGAGCAGTGAACAGGGTGGCCTGGAGCTGCCGCCCTTGCTGGTGCCCCGCTCCTTGCATAACAAGGGTAGTTATATCGTCAGCCTGGGCAAGCTGTGCCGCTGGCTGGCCCGACAGGCCGAAGAGCTGGGCGTGGCCATATTCCCGGGATTTGCCGCAGCCGGGGCGCTGTTCGACAAACAAGGGGCCGTATGCGGTGTGCTCACCGGCGATATGGGGGTGGCCGCCGATGGCTCGGCCAGGGCCGGCCATATGCCGGGCATGGAGCTGCATGCCAAATACACACTATTTGCCGAAGGCAGCCGGGGACATATCGGCAAGAGCCTGATCGACCGTTTTGCGCTGGACAGAGGGCGGGATCCTCAGCATTACGCCATTGGCTTTAAGGAGCTGTGGCGGCTGGATTCAAAGCGTTATCAGCCAGGTCTGGTGGTGCACGGCGGCGGCTGGCCACTGGGCAATAATGGCGGCGGTTTTTTTCTCTATCACGGCGACGACGGCCTGGCTTCGGTCGGTCTGATTGTGGATCTTAATTATCAGAATCCGCATCTGGATCCCTTTCAGGAGTTTCAGCGGCTGAAACAGCATCCGCTGCTGGCCCGTTACCTTTGGGGCGGCGAGCGGCTGTCCTGGGGGGCCAGAGCGCTCACCAAGGGCGGGCTGAATTCACTGCCGCAAATGGTGCTGCCCGGTGCCCTGCTGCTGGGTTGTGATGCGGGCACACTCAACGGCGCGCGCATCAAGGGGATTCATACTGCCATGAAGTCAGGCCTGCTGGCCGCCGACGCCCTGGTGCCGGCATTAGCCGAAGGCCGGCGCGGCGACAAGCTGACAGTGTTTGACACTCATATGAAAAACAGCTGGCTGCATACCGAGCTGAAACAGGCCCGGCACTTTGTTCCTGCATTGCATAAATTCGGCCCCTGGGCCGGAGGCGCGATAAACTGGCTGAGCCAGAATCTGCTGGGAGGCCGGTTGCCGTTTGCGCTGCACGACCGCACGCCGGATCACGCCGCTCTTAAACCGGCGGCAGCCTGCCCGGCAATTGCATATCCAAAACCCGATGGTGTATTGAGCTTTGATCGCATGTCGTCAGTTCATCTGGCCAATACCGGCCACGATGAGGATCAGCCCTGCCATTTGCGCCTTGCAGACCCACGGCTGCCGGTGCGGGATAACCTGCCCCGCTTTAATGAGCCGGCGCAGCGCTATTGCCCTGCGGGCGTTTACGAAGTGATAAAGACGAATGGCAAGCCGGTATT
Source organism: Oceanimonas sp. CAM02 (assembly GCF_032842915.1). Classification (NCBI taxonomy): domain Bacteria; kingdom Pseudomonadati; phylum Pseudomonadota; class Gammaproteobacteria; order Aeromonadales; family Aeromonadaceae; genus Oceanimonas; species Oceanimonas sp. CAM02. The sequence continues at coordinate 63,100 of NZ_JAWJBK010000015.1, read as the reverse complement.
TCAGATTAATGCCGCCAACTGTGTGCACTGCAAAACCTGTGATATCAAGGATCCGGCACAAAATATCACCTGGGTGCCACCGGAAGGCGGCAGCGGACCTAATTATTCCGGCATGTAATATAAAAAAAACCCTGAAGGCAATGTTCCCTCGTAAGGAATCAATGCGTTCAGGGGTATGGCAGTGGTTATGGTTATTTTTTTGTTTAACTCTGTTAACGCTAAGGGCACGTTCCGTTGCTGTGCGTTGCAAAAAACAATACGCTTACCACTGTCTGTTAACAAGATAGACTTTAGTGTTAACCTTGCCGACGAGGATCACAAAACCCTGGTTTACAACCGCAAACCGCCATCCATTTCCAGTATGCGCCCGTTGAAATAGTCGTTTTCAATAATATATTGCAGGCTGTGCAGCAACTCATCCACCTTCGCCAGCCGGCCAGCAGGAATGCGCTGAGTAATGCGCGCCATGGCTTCAGGTTTCATTTGTGCTGTCATGTCAGTACTGATCACGCCCGGCGCGATTCCCGCCACCCGAATGCCAAAGCGGGCCAGCTCCCCGGCCCAGCCCACCACCAGAGACGCTACCCCTGCTTTGCTGGCAGCATAGTTGCTTTGCCCCGGATTTCCGGCTCTGGCAACGGAAGAAATATTGATAATCAGACCGCCCTCTCCCCGCTCAGCCATAATGGCGGCGGCTTCCCGGCCACAGAGAAAGCTGCCGGTAAGATTAACGTCAATCACTTGCTGCCAGTCTTGCAGGCTCATTGTGCGGCTGATCTTGCCCTGTTCCAGCTTTACCAGCAGCGCATCACGCATCACACCGGCATTATTGACCAGCACATTCAGGCCGCCCAGCTCCCGTACGATATGGCCAAAACAGTCGGTTACCTGAGCTTCATCGGCCACATCGCACAGGTATACCGCCACCCGGGCACCGGCAGCGGCGACCATTTCACCGCTTTTGGCCAGATCCTGCTCGTTGGTATCGAGCAGTGCCAGCGTCGCCCCCTGCCGGGCCAGATGATAAGCCATGGCTTTTCCAAGGCCGCGGCCGGCACCGGTAATCACCACTACCTTGCCTTTAATATCCATTTAATCCTCTCCCTGATGATAAAACCGGAACAGGCTGGAGAAGTCGAGCCCGCCATGACCTGCACTGTGATGGAAGCTGAACAGGGCCCGCGCCGCCGAGCCCATGGGCACCGGCGAACCACTGGCCTGGCTGAGGCTCATGGCCAGCCCCAGATCCTTGCACATCAGACTGACCTGAAAGCCGCCGTGATAGCCATGGCTGGCGGGGGTGCTTTCCATGACACCGGGTACCGGATTGTAGTGCTCCATCACCCAATTATTACCCGAGCTCTGCTGAATGATCTCCGATAATACGGCGGCGTCCAGGCCGTGGGCCATTCCCAGATTAAGCGCCTCGCAACTGGCGGCCATTTGTGCGGCCAGCAGCAGGTTGTTACAGGCCTTGGCTACCTGGCCGGCCCCATGAGGGCCGGCATGCAGCACCTTTTTTCCCATATGCGCCAACACCGGCTGAGCCCGGGCGAACTGCTCTTCGCTGGCACCAACAATAAAGGTGAGTGTACCCGCCTCGGCTCCGGCCACGCCGCCGGAGACAGGCGCATCCACAAAGTCGAGCCCGTGTTTTGTGGCCATATCGGCCATTTTTCTGGCGGTGTCCGCTTCTATGGTGGAGCAGTCAATGACCAAGCAGCCCGGAGCCAGATGACCAAAGAGCCCCTTGTTACTGCTGTACAGCGCCTCGATCTGCTGCCCGCTCTGCAACATGGAGATCACCACGTTGGCATGGCTGACCGCTGCCACTGCCGTGGTGTGGGGAATGGCACCCAGGGCTGTGGCCCGGCTGACTGCTTCTGGTTGCAGATCGTAGACCTGCACTTGATGCCCGGCCCTGATAAGGTTTGCTGCCATGGGCAGCCCCATATTACCCAGGCCGATAAATGCAATCGTCGCCATAGTGTGCCTCCTTCAGCTTACGTCGCCCCGAAGGCCAACTTCACGACACGCTTCAAGTACCTCCATGTAACGCTCGGCAAATGCCATCCATGGCATTTGATCGGTCGTGAAGCTGTTCCTCCGGATCTCCGTCTCAACATCAGCATGGCCTGCTTGGGCGCAAACTGAATATTTTGTTGCTTACCTGAGATCCGCCAGTGGACTCAGGCCCCAGGGGGACGTGAACAGGGTGTCGAGCAGTGCTGTGTCCACTTCGCTCAGGCTGGTGTAAGTCCAGTCGGGGGTTTTGTCCTTGTCAATCAGGTGAGCGCGTACGCCTTCGGCAAACTCACGAAAGCGGCATAGCTGCACCGACAAATCCAGCTCGGCCTGAAATACCCGCGCCAGCGAGAAATGCCGGCAGCGCGCCAGTTGCCGGTGGATCACCGCCATGGCCAGGGGGCTGCCTGCGGCCAGGGTTTGCTTGGCTCGCCAGAACCAGTCGTCTTCGGTGCTCACTTCCAGTATGGCGTTGACCTTGTCGGCCAGGGTGTCTTTGTCCATCAGTTGCTGAATTAAGTCCTGATGCCGGCGTAAAGGTGAGTCGAGCTGAGCCAAAGCTTCAGCTGATTCGGCTTCCAGTTGTCTGAGCACACTGGCCGGACTGCTCTTTTTTTGCTGCAGTCTGGGCCAGAGTTCACTCAGCTTGTCTTCGGCTATAAAACGGTTGGCCAGCCCCAGCCAGAGGCTGTCTTGGGCATTGAGCGAGCAGCCGGTCAGGGCAATAAATTCGCCCAGCCCGGGCGGCAGGCGGTTCAGAAACCAGCTGCCGCCCACATCCGGATAAAGGGCAATGGTGACTTCGGGCATGGCCAGCCGGCTGCGCTCGGTCACAATGCGCTGACCAGCCGCGGTAAACAATCCCATGCCGCCGCCCATCACTATGCCGGAGCCCACGCAGACCACTGGTTTAGCAAAGGTATGCAACAGATAATCGAGCCGGTATTCGCGCTCAAAAAAGCGCGCCGCCGCTCCGGGCACGGCACCCAGTTCGTGCCTGCCGCAGCCGGCCCGGGCAGCAGCAATCGCCTTGCTCAGCCCCACCACATCACCACCGGCACAAAAGGCCTTGCTACCTGCTCCTTCCAGCACCACAGCGATAATGTCATCGTCTTGCTGCCATTGCTGCAGTGTGGTCAGCATGGTTTCAATCATGTCCTGATTAAGGGCATTCAGCTGCGCTTCCCGATCCAGCACCAGCCGGCCGATATCGCGGCCGTCGGCAGCAGGCTGCCGGCTTACTGTGACACTCATGGCACCTCCTGATAGTTACATTTTTTATTGCAGGTCATCGCCTTCGCTCAGCAGCCGGCGGGCGATCAGCAGTTTCATGATTTCATTGGTGCCTTCCAGAATGCGGTGCACCCGGGTATCGCGCACATGGCGCTCCAATGGATATTCCCGAATATAGCCATAGCCGCCATAAAGCTGCAGCGCCTGATCGCAGACGTTAAAACCCACGTCGGTGGCGAAGCGTTTGGCCATGGCGCAATAAGTAGTGGCATCCGGGTGACTGGCATCCAGCCGGCTGGCGGCCAGCCGTACCAGCTGGCGGGCCGCTACCAGCTCGGTGGCCATATCGGCCAGGGTGAACTGCAGCGCCTGAAACTCCGCCAGTTTGCGGCCAAACTGGCTGCGCTCCTGCAGGTAATTGCGCGCCAGGTTCAGTGCCTGTTGCGCCGTGCCCAATGAGCAGCTGGCGATATTGATACGGCCACCATCCAGCCCCTTCATGGCGAGCTTGAAGCCTTCGCCTTCCCGCCCCAGCAACTGGCTGGCGGGCACCCGCACGCCGTCAAAGGTGACACTGCGGGTGGGCTGACTGTGCCAGCCCATCTTGTCTTCCGGCCGGCCGTACTCAATGCCGGGGCTGCTGGCATCAAGGGCAAAGGCGGAAATGCCGCCGGGGCCTTCGCCGCCGGTGCGGGCCATGACCACCAGCACCTGGGTGCTGCCTGCCCCCGAGATAAACATTTTGCTGCCGGTCAGTTCATAGTGGTCACCCGCTTTTTTCGCCCGGGTTTTCAGGGATGCGGCATCGGAGCCGGCATTGGGCTCGGTAAGGCAATAGGAACCGAGCAAACGGCCACTGATCATGCCTTCCCGCCATTGCTCCCAGACCGCTTTTTCTGCGGTACTGGCAATCATCCAGGTGACCATATTATGAATGGTGAGAAAGGCAGTAGTAGAGGTGCAGCCCATGGCCAGCCGTTCAAAAATCAGGCTGGCATCGAGCCTTGATAAGCCCAGCCCGCCCGCGTCTGCCGGCGTATAAAGCGCACAAAAGCCCAGTTCACCCGCCTGCTGCAGGGTTTCCACCGGAAAGTGATGTTCTTTGTCCCACTCTGCGGCAAAAGGGGCAAGCGCCTTGTCGGCAAACTCTCCCGCCAGCGCCACAAAGGCCCGCTGATCCTCATTCAGTTCAAAGTTCATGGCTCCTCCTGACTGACAACCAAACGTTGACTGCAAATTCCTGCCTGCCTTCGAGCAAAGGGCACTACTTCGCCGACACGCCGTAAACCCCTCCATGGGGGCTCCGCTGCGCCATCCATGGCGCAGAGGGTACGGCGAAGCAGACACCCTTTGCTCTTCGGGAAAATGCCGAGTTGCCTGACGACATTTATAAGGCGACACCGGCATGAAGCGAAGAAGCAGCAGGGATTGCCGGAGCCGACCGTCAAATGCCAGGGATGGCATTTGCCGAGCGCTACATGGATGTACTCGCAGCGTGTCGGCGCAGGTAACCCTGCTGATTCTTCGCTTGGCAGGAGCACCCAAACAGCAGACACTCTTCCCGCTGTGCTCATCATTTCAAATGAATCGACATATTGGGGCCGGCTGCCACATCATCGTCGAACCAGCGGGCGGTAACGGTTTTGGTTTCGGTATAAAAGCGCACCGCCTGTTTACCGTAGGCATGCAAGTCGCCATAAAAAGAGCCGCGCCAGCCGGTAAAGGAAAAAAACGGCAGCGGCACCGGTATAGGCACATTAATGCCCACCTGCCCCACCTGTATCTCTTGCTGGTATTTACGGGCCGCCGCCCCCGAGGCGGTAAAAATGGCGGTACCGTTGCCATAAGGGTTGGCGTTCACCAGGGCAATGGCCTGCTCAAGGCTGTCGGCTGCCATTAACAACAGCACGGGGCCAAAAATTTCTTCGGTATAAATGCGCATGGCAGGGGTGACGCCGGCAAACAGGGTGGGGCCTACCCAATTACCGTCCGGGTGCTCGCTCACGGTACAGTCACTGCCATCCAGAAGACAGTCGGCCCCTTCCTGCTTGCCCGCTGCAATCCGCTCCAGCACCCGTTTTTTAGCGGCTTTACTGATTAACGGACCGTAACCGGCTTGTGGATCATTCCAGACTCCGGGCTGCACCTTCGCCAGTGCTGCTTTAATATTGGGAATCCACGCCTGGGCCTCGCCCACCAGCACGCCTACCGAAATGGCCATGCAGCGCTGGCCGGCAGCCCCCACAGAGGCCCCCACCAGATTGTTGATGGCCTGCAGCTTGTTGGCATCCGGCATCACCACCATATGGTTCTTGGCCCCGGCAAACACCTGCACCCGCTTCAGTTGCTCGGTGGCGGTGCGGTACACATGCCGGCCCACGGCCACCGAGCCCACAAAAGACACGGCAGCAATGTCGTTGTGAGTCAGTAATTGATCCACCACTTCAGGCCCGCCGTGCACAATATTGAGCAGACCGTCAGGTGCTCCCGCCTCCTTGAACAATTGCGCCAGCTCCATGGGCACAAGCGGATCCTGCTCGGACGGTTTAAGTACAAAAGCATTGCCGCAGGCGATGGCCAGCGGAAACATCCACAGGGGGATCATGGCCGGAAAGTTAAAGGGAGTGATGCCCAGACACACGCCCAACGGCTGACTGAAGCTGTAACAGTCCACGCCGGTGGCCACCTCGGTCTGGATTTCTCCCAGGGTCAGTGAGCTGATATTGGCGGCCTGCTCCACCACCTCTATGCCCCGCCACACATCACCTCTGGCATCTTCCAGGGTCTTGCCGGTATCCCGGCTGAGCAGTTGCGCCAGCTCGTCATGGTGCTCCTTGAGCAGGGCCTGGTAGCGCAGCATTAATCGCGCCCGCTCCGGCACCGGCACCCGTTGCCACTGTTCAAAGACGTTTTTTGCCGCCGCTATCGCCGCCTTTACTTCATCAGCGGTGGCACAAGGCAAATGAGCAATCACCTTTTGGCTGGCCGGGTTGGTCACTTCCAGCCACTGCTGTGTTTTGCTTTGCACCATGCTGCCGTTGATCAGCAGCGGAACCTGATAGGCCATGGGTTCACCTCATTCACACAATTCAACGGCCAGCGCCGTGGCCTCGCCGCCGCCAATGCACAGAGCCGCCACTCCGCGCTTGAGCCCACGCTTACGCAGGGCATGAAGCAGGGTCACCACAATGCGGGCACCACTGGCACCGATAGGGTGCCCCAGAGCACAGGCACCGCCATTCACATTCACCTTGTTCGGATCCAACCCCAGCTCTCTGATAGCCAGCAGGGTGACCACCGCAAAGGCCTCGTTGATCTCAAACAAATTCACCTCACTTGCCTGCCAGCCCAGCTGTGGAAGCAATTTCTGAATAGCTCCAATAGGAGCCAGAGTAAATTCGGCAGGCGCTTGTGCATGAGTGGCGTGGCCCACAATGCGCGCCAGCGGTGTTAACCCCAGCTCAGCCGCCCGCTGTGCGGTGGTCAGCAACAGGGCGGCGGCACCGTCGGAAATGGAGCTGGAGTTGGCGGCAGTCACGGTGCCGTTTTGGGCAAAGGCCGGTTTAAGGGTGGGTATTTTTTCCGGGTTTGCCTTGCCCGGCTGTTCATCGGTATCGACGCTGGTTTCTCCGCGCCGGTCAGACACTGTGACCGGGGCAATTTCCTCGCGAAAGTCCCCTTCCATCATGGCCCGCTGCGCTCTGTGCAGTGAAGTAATGGCAAAATCGTCCATCTCGGCCCGGGTCACGCCAAAACGATCCGCTGTGTCTTGAGCAAAGCAGCCCATCAGGCTCCCTTCATAGGCGTCTTCCAGGCCGTCGCAGAACATGTGATCCAGCAACTGGCCGTGGCCCAGCCGCAAACCGGCTCTGGCTTTGGGTATCAGATAAGGGGCCTGACTCATGCTTTCCATGCCGCCGGCCACTATTACCGAGGCCGAGCCCGCCATTAACTGATCATGCGCCAGCATCAGTGCCTTCATACCCGAGCCGCACATTTTGTTCACCGTGGTACAAGGCACCGACACCGGCAAGCCCGCCCTCAGCGCTGCCTGCCGGGCCGGTGCCTGACCCTGACCGGCAGGCAGCACGCAGCCCATGATCACCTCGTCTACTTGACCGGCCTTCACGCCGCTTTTTACCAGTGCCGCCTCAATGGCCACAGCTCCCAGACCATGGGCCGGCTCACTGCTCAGGGTGCCCATCAGGCCGCCCATGGGAGTGCGGGCGCTGGCGGCAATCACAATGGTATGGTTTGTGCTCATGCTGGCCTCATTGCTGAAAATTACGTCACTTGATAAAGCTTAGCCGGCTTCTCCTGACTATAGTTAATGCATTCAAACGAACCCGATTTATTTCATTAACGGGAGGCATGATGGCGTCATATTCCACGCTTGAGCTTGATCTCGGCGATATGCATATCCTGTTGCGTGAGCAGGTGGCCGCCTTTGCCCACAAAGAAATCGCCCCTCTGGCCGAGGCCATTGACAGAGACAACCGCTTTCCTGCCGAGCTCTGGCCAAAGCTGGGCGAAATGGGGTTGTTCGGCATTACGGTGGCAGAAGAGTTTGGTGGGGTGAACATGGGTTATCTGGCTCATGTGCTGGCCATGGAGGAGATCAGCCGGGCCTCGGCCTCGGTGGGGCTGTCTTACGGCGCTCACTCCAATCTGTGTGTCAATCAAATTCACCGCCATGGCAGTAAGGAGCAACAACACAAATACCTGCCCGCCCTGCTCAGCGGTGAGCATATCGGTGCCCTTGCTATGTCCGAGCCCGGGGCCGGCTCCGACGTAGTGGCCATGAAGCTCACCGCCCGCCGCGACGGCGATCACTTTGTGCTGAACGGCAACAAAATGTGGATCACCAATGGCCCCGATGCTCATATGTTTGTGGTGTATGCCAAAACCGCTCCGCAGGCAGGAACAAAGGGCATCAGTGCCTTTATTGTGGACGCTGGTACCCCCGGATTTTCCACCGCGCAAAAGCTCGACAAGCTGGGCATGCGCGGCTCCAACACCTGTGAACTGGTATTTCAGGACTGCCGGGTGCCCGCCGCCAATCTGCTGGGGCCGCTGAACGAGGGCGTAAAAGTGCTGATGAGCGGCCTGGATACCGAGCGGCTGGTGCTGGCCGGCGGACCGCTGGGCATTATGGCGGCGGCCATGGATCTGGTGGTGCCCTATGTGCGCGAGCGCAAGCAGTTTGGCCGGGCCATTGGCGAGTTTCAGCTGGTGCAGGGCAAGCTGGCTGATATGTACACCCGCATGAACGCCGCCCGCTGTTACACCTACATGACCGCCATGGCCGCCGACAAAGGCAGGCTCAGCCGCCAGGACGCCGCCGGCGTGATTCTGCTGGCAGCCGAAACGGCTACTCAGGTAGCCCTGGATGCCATTCAGCTGCTGGGCGGCAACGGCTATATCAATGAGTACTCCGCCGGCCGCCTGCTGCGGGACGCCAAGCTCTACGAAATCGGTGCCGGCACCTCGGAGATTCGGCGCATGCTGATTGGCCGGGAGCTGGTGCGCGAACCTTAAGGAGCCGTTATGACCCAGTTTGTCAGCCGGGTACAGCCGGCGTCAGCAGAGTTTATTGCCAACCAGGCCGCCATGGCCGCCGAGGTGGCCGCCCTGCGGGAACAGGTAGCCGTCATTGCCGAAGGGGGCGATGCCGAAAGCCGGCAGCGCCACCATGCCAGAGGCAAGCTGCTGGCACGGGAGCGCATTGCCGCCCTGCTGGATGAGGGCGCGCCCTTTCTTGAGCTGTCGCAACTGGCGGCGCTCAACGTATATGACGAGCCGGTGCCGGCGGCGGGCATTATCACCGGCATTGGCCGGGTCAGCGGTGTGGAGTGCATGATTGTGGCCAACGATGCCACCGTCAAGGGCGGCACCTATTACCCGCTCACGGTAAAAAAACACCTGCGGGCACAGACCATTGCCGAACGCTGCCGCCTGCCCTGCCTGTATCTGGTGGACTCCGGCGGCGCGCATCTGCCCAGCCAGGACGAAGTCTTCCCGGACAGAGAGCACTTTGGCCGCATCTTTTTTAATCAGGCGCGCATGTCTGCCGCCGGCATTCCTCAGCTGGCGGTGGTCATGGGTCTGTGCACCGCCGGCGGAGCCTATGTACCGGCCATGGCGGACGAGTCTATTATGGTGCGCAATCAGGCCACCATTTTTCTGGGCGGTCCGCCTCTGGTAAAAGCCGCCACCGGCGAAGTGGTCAGCGCCGAAGAGCTGGGCGGTGCCGGTGTACACACAAAGCAGTCAGGCGTGGCAGATCATGCTGCCGATAACGACCACCAGGCGCTGGCCCGGGCCCGCCGGCTGGTGGCCAATCTCAATCACTGCGCCGTTCCCGCACCGCCTCACGAGCCAGCTCTGCCACGCTACTCAATGGATGAGCTTTACGGCATTGTCGGCACCGATTTGCGCAAACCCTTTGACGTGCGGGAAGTGATTGCCCGGCTGGTAGATGACTCTGTGCTGGACGAGTTCAAGCACGACTATGGCTCCACTCTGGTGACCGGCTTTGCCCGCCTGCACGGCTATCCGGTAGGTATTATTGCCAACAACGGCATTCTGTTCAGCGAATCGGCCCAGAAGGGCGCGCACTTTATCGAGTTGTGCTGTCAGCGCCATATTCCGCTGCTGTTTCTGCAGAACATCACCGGCTTTATGGTGGGCAAAAAATACGAGGCCGAAGGCATTGCCAAACACGGTGCCAAGCTGGTGACCGCCGTGGCCTGCGCCAGCGTACCGAAAATCACGCTGATCATCGGCGGCAGCTTTGGTGCCGGTAACTACGGCATGTGCGGCCGGGCCTATGATCCGGACTTTTTGTGGTGCTGGCCCAATGCCCGCATTTCGGTCATGGGCGGTGAGCAGGCCGCCGGCGTGCTGGCTACTGTGCGCCGGGATGCGCTTGCCAAGGCCGGTAAAGACTGGTCCGCCGAAGACGAAGCCGCCTTCAAGGCCCCCATTATCGAACGCTATGAGCAGCAGGGGCATCCCTGGTATGCCAGCGCCCGACTATGGGACGACGGTGTGATTGACCCCAAAGACAGCCGCACCGTGCTGGTCATGAGCCTGGCGCTGGCAAGCAATCGCACACAAGCCCCCACCCGCTTTGGCGTGTTTCGCATGTAAGGAGGCGTCATGTCCGAACCCGTGTTGCTGCAAGCCGCCGGCCAGGGCGTTTGGCAGCTGGTGCTGAATAACCCCGAACGCTGCAATGTGCTGAACGACGCCACCATTGACGCCTTTCATGACCGCCTGAGCGAAGCCGAGGCCAAGCCAGCGCTGCGCCTGCTGGTGCTGAAAGCCGAGGGCAGGCACTTTTGCGCCGGGGCGGATCTGGGCTGGATGCAGCGGGCCGCCGCGTTACACTCACCACAAAACCGTGCCGATGCCGCCCGGCTCGCCGAGCTACTGTGGCGGCTGGATCGCTTTGCCCAACCCACTCTGGCACTGGTGCAGGGCGCGGCCTACGGCGGTGCCCTGGGGCTGGTGTGCGCCTGCGATATGGTAATGGCCGCCGATGACGCCCGCTTCAGCCTGAGCGAAACCCGGCTCGGGCTGATCCCCGCCACCATCTCCCCCTATGTGCTGCGGGTGCTCGGTGCCCGTCAGGCACGGCGCTATATGCTGAGTGCCGAGGTGATTGACGCGGCCACCGCCGAACGGCTGGGGTTGGTGCATGAAGTGACCACACAGCCTTTGCAGCAGGCCGCCGCCCCCGTCATTGAAGCGCTGCTGCGGGGCGGCCCGCAGGCACAAATCGCCACCAAAGATCTGATCCGGGACTATGCCGGCCAACCGGTAAGCCGGGCTTTGGTCACTGACAGCGCTGCGCGCCTGGCCTCCCTGCGCGTGACCGATGAGGCTAAAGAAGGGCTGGCCGCCTTTCTGGAAAAACGCAAGCCAAGCTGGGAGGACGACGTATGCTGACCAGACTACTGGTGGCCAACCGGGGCGAAATTGCCTGCCGGGTGCTGCGCACCGCGCGCCGGCTGGGGCTGCACACCATAGCCGTGTATTCCGATGCCGACCGCCATGCCCTGCATGTGGCCATGGCCGACGAGGCCTGGTGCATAGGCCCGGCACCGGCGGTAAAGAGTTACCTTAATCAGTCGGCGCTGCTGGAAATCGCCAGCGCCTGCGGCGCCGATGCCGTGCACCCGGGTTATGGTTTTCTGTCGGAAAACGCCGGTTTTGCCCAGGCCTGTGCCGACACCGGCCTGATATTTGTGGGTCCGTCTCCATCCGCCATTGCCGCCATGGGCGACAAGGCCGCCGCCAAGGCGCTGATGGCGGCGGCTGGTGTGCCCCTGGTGCCCGGCTATCATGGCGATGAGCAAAGTAATGAACGGCTGAAAGCCGAGGCCGATAGCTGCGGCTATGCGCTGTTGCTGAAAGCCGTGGCCGGCGGCGGTGGCAAGGGCATGCGCATTGTGCACAACCCCGCCGGGTTCGAGGAAGCGCTGGCCGCCGCCCGGCGCGAGGCAAAAGCCGCCTTTGGCAACGACGCCATGCTGCTGGAGCGCTACCTGCCCGAAGCCCGCCATGTGGAGGTGCAGGTATTTTGCGATGCCCACGGCAACGGTATTTACCTTTCGGAGCGGGACTGCTCGGTACAGCGCCGCCATCAGAAAATTCTGGAAGAAGCCCCCGCTCCCGGCCTGAGCCAGGCCACCCGCACCGCCATGGGCGAAGCCGCGGTACGTGCCGCCAAGGCCATCGGCTATCGCGGGGCCGGCACCGTGGAGTTTCTCTATACCGAGGACGGCCACTTTTACTTTATGGAAATGAACACCCGGCTGCAGGTGGAGCACCCGGTAACGGAACTGATTACCGGGCTGGATTTGGTGGAATGGCAGCTGCGGGTGGCGGCGTGCGAGCCCCTGCCGCTCACTCAGGACCAAATCACGCTGCGCGGCCATGCGGTGGAAGCCCGCATCTACGCCGAAGACGCCGAGCACGGTTTTCTGCCCGCCGCCGGCACCCTGCATGTGCTGCGCGAGCCCGCCACCTCAAGCCGGATACGCCTAGACACCGGCGTGCGTGAGGGCGATGAAGTAGGCATTTATTATGATCCGCTGATCGCCAAGCTGATCGTCCACGATCAAAGCCGGGAAGCCGCATTAAACCGGCTGGCACAGGCACTGGCGCAATATCGTATTGGCGGGGTGAAAACCAATATCGGCTTTTTGCATCGTCTGTGCCGACATTCGGCCTTTGTCAACGAAGAGCTGCACACTCAGTTTATTAAGCAGCATGAGTCCAGCCTGTTTAGCGCCCCGGCTCTTGCCAACGGTGAGGTACTGGCATTGGGGGCGCTGGCACATGTGCTTGGCCTGCCACAAAACAGCTCCTCGCCCTTTGCCGCCGCCACCGGCTGGCGGCTGAACCAGCCTGCGGCTTACTCACTGCGGCTGGACTATGGCGGCGAGTGTTATGCAATCACACTGACCGCCACCGAAGCCGGCTGGCGGGCAGGAGTAAATGAGCAAACCTTTGATCTGCAGGGCGAGCTGGCTGGTGAGCAGCTGAGAGCCATGGTGAATGATCGCCGGATCAGCCTGCATATAGCCAGTATCGATGCTCACCTCTGGCTGTTTTATCAGGGGCAACGCTTTGATTTACGCAAAGTAGCCGACGAAGCCGGAGCCACTCAGCACAGCGCCGGCGGCAGCCTGACCGCGCCCATGCCCGGGCTGGTGGCTGAGCTGAAGGTAGCCGAAGGCGACCGGGTCGCCGAGGGGCAGACCCTGCTGGTGCTGGAAGCCATGAAAATGGAGCATCCCATTCGCGCGCCCATGGCGGGCACAGTGGCGGCCATTCACTTTCGCGCCGGCGAGCAGGTGAGCGAAGGCGACGAGCTGTTACGGCTGGAGCCTGACAATGGATAAGGTCAAACTGGTGGAAATGGGCCCCCGGGACGGCCTGCAGAACGAGCCGGCGCAAGTGCCCACTGCGGTAAAAATCGAGCTGGTGCAGCAGCTGGCGGAGTGCGGCCTCACCCATATCGAGGCGGCCAGCTTTGTCTCCCCCAAATGGGTGCCGCAAATGGCCGATGGCAGTGAGGTGTTAACCGGCCTTAGCCGCAAGCAAGGCGTGGTCTATTCGGCGCTGACGCCCAACCTGAAAGGTCTTGAAGCGGCCCTGGCCGCCGGTGCCGATGAAGTGGCGGTGTTTACCGCCGCGTCCGAACGCTTCTGCCAGAAAAATATCAACTGCTCGGTGGCGGAGAGTCTGGCGCGTTTTGAGCCGGTACTGCAGCTGGCCCGTGAGCGCGGCGTGCGGGTGCGGGGCTATGTTTCCACTGTGCTGGGCTGCCCTTACGAAGGCGACATTGCCCCCGCCGCCGTGGCCCGGGTGGCTGGTGAGCTGTACCGCCTGGGCTGTGATGAAATCTCTCTCGGCGATACCATAGGTACCGGCACCCCGAACAAGGCCATTGCGATGCTGTCGGCGGTACGTCAGGAAGTGCCTCTGCTGCGGCTGGCAGCTCACTTTCACGATACCTACGGCCAGGCGCTGGCCAACCTTTATGCGTTGCTGGAGCAAGGGTTGCGGATTATCGACAGCTCGGTGGCGGGTCTGGGCGGTTGCCCCTATGCAAAAGGTGCTAGCGGCAACGTGGCCAGCGAAGATGTGGTTTATCTGCTCCACGGCCAGGGCCTGGACACGGGAGTGGATCTCGATCGGCTAGTGCACACCGGCCGCTGGATCAGCCGGCAGCTAGGCCGGGAAAACGGTTCAAAAACCGGGCGCGCCTGGAATAGTTAAAGCTGAAATATCGCAATACGAAGCAGCAATGAGGTTGCGCTCCGCCGACACGCTTCGAGCACATCCATGTGGCGCTCGAAAATGCCATCCATGGCATTTAATGGTCGGCTACGGCAATCCCCACTGCTGCTTCGGGCAACATCGGCGTTGTCTGCTTGCTTTCAGTCAACTCAATGCGCTCCGAGGAGGGCAAAGGGTGTCTGCTTCGCCGTGCCCTTCGCGCCAAGGATGGCGCGACGGAGCGTACAGGGAGGTATTCACAGCGTGCCGGAGAAGCAGTGCGCTTTGTCCGACGAAAATGCACAATACTGCAAACGCTTGGGTATAACGAAAAAAGGGAGCCAAAGCTCCCTTTTTGAGTGTTTAACCCGTAAACCTTACTGGTTAACGAACTCCACACCTTTCTCAATGTCGCCACGCAGGGTTTCCAGCATGCCGTCCATTGCAGACTTTTCAAACGCGCTGAGTTCGCCGTAGGGCAGTACTTTTTCTACACCGTTCTTGCCAAGCAGAACCGGCTGGGCGAAGAATTCAGCGTGTTCGCTGCCGCCGTCTACATAGGTGCACTCAACCACGTTGGCTTCACCCTGCATGGCTTTCACCAGAGACAGCGCGAAACGGCAGGCTGCCTGACCCATGGACAGAGTAGCAGAGCCGCCGCCGGCCTTGGCTTCTACCACTTCGGTACCGGCGTTCTGAATGCGGTAGGTCAGCTTCTCGATTTCTTCGTCGGAGAAGGAAGCGCCTTCTACCTGAGACAGCAGCGGCAGTATGGTCACGCCGCTGTGGCCACCGATTACGGGAACCTTGACGTCGGCCACATTCAGGCCCTTGGCTTCCGCCACAAAGGTCTCGGCACGGATCACGTCCAGAGTAGTGATACCGAACAGCTTGTTCTTGTCGTAGATGCCGGCTTTTTTCAGTACTTCGGCAGCGATGGGAACCGTGGTGTTCACCGGGTTGGTGATGATGCCGATGCAGGCTTTGGGGCAGGCAGCCGCGGCTTTTTCAATCAGGTTTTTCACAATGCCGGCGTTCACGTTGAACAGGTCGGCACGATCCATGCCCGGCTTACGGGCTACACCGGCAGAGATCAGCACAATGTCGGCACCGGTCAGGGCCGGAGTGGGATCTTCACCACCAAAACCAACCACGTTAACAGCGGTAGGAATGTGGCTCAGATCGGCGGCTACACCGGGAGTCACGGGAGCAATATCGTACAGGCTCAGTTCAGAGCCGGCAGGCAGGTTGTTCTTCAACAGCAGGGCGAGAGCCTGACCGATACCACCGGCAGCTCCTAGTACGGCAACTTTCATAACTGAACTCCGTTTATAATTGAATAGTTATACGTTTCCTGGGCTTTAGCAAAATAGCGAAACAGCCGTTCAAACACAATGCCCAGGCCAATCAAATGTTATGGTTCTGTGAGCCAACGCAGCACGCAACAGCAGCGCGGTTGTGCTACGCCGACACGCGTTACCCCTGCTGCTGAAACGCCAGCGCGCGCTGTTCCAGCAGGCGGAACAACCAGGTCAGCAGGCTGTTCATCAGCAGATAGATGGCACCGGCCACGCCGAACACCGCCAGGGTGTCGTAGGTCTGACCGTTGATGCGCTGGGCCAGACCCATTATGTCCATAATGGAGATGGTACTGGCCAGCGAGCTGCCCTTCAGTACCAGCACCACTTCATTGGAATAGGCCGGGATCACCCGGCGCATGGCATGGCGCAGCTTGACGCTTAAGGTCTGCCATTCATTCATGCCCAGCGCCCGGCAGGCCAGGGTTTCCCCTTTCGGCACCGCATCCAGCGCGCCTTTGAACAGCCGGCAGGTATAGGCGCCGGCATTCATGCCCAGGGCCAAAATGGCGCAGAACATGGGCTCACGCAAATAGGTCCAGGCCCAGCTTTGCTTGATCCAGTCAAACTGGGCCGGACCGTAATAGATCAAAAAAATCTGCACCAGCAGCGGTGTGCCGGTGATCAGCAGCAAGTAGCCTTCTGCCAGCCAGTGGGCAAGCGGCACCCGCTTGTCCAGCACCCAGGTCAGCACCAGGGCAATGACCAGCCCCAGCAATAAACCGGCACCGGTGATCAGCAGGGTGATCTGCAGACCTTCCAGCAGGGTCATGCCGTAATCCAGTAATTTAGTCATAGCGGGTTACCCTCGCCTGCAGCCGTTTCAGCCCCTGTTGGCTGACCAGGGTAATGGTCAGATAAATCAGCGCCGCCAGCGCATACCAGGTAAAGGGCTCATAGGTACTGGCCGCCGCCGATTTGGCCTGATGCATGAGATCGTGCACGCCAATCAGGGATACCAACGCCGTGTCTTTCAGCAGCACCAGCCACTGGTTGCTGAGGCCTGGCAGAGCATGCCGCCAGGTTTGCGGCAGCACGATACGAAAAAAGGTATACAAGGGCGGCAACCCCAGCGCCTGCGCCGCCTGACGCTGACCGCGGGAAACCGCATTGAGTGCCCCTCGCAGGGTTTGTGCGGCATAGGCAGCAAACAGCAGCGACAGCGCGGTCACCCCGCACCAGAAAGGGCTGAATTCAATATATTCACCGGTTAACAGGAACAATACCTGAGTCGAGCCGAAGTAAATAAAGAACACCACCAGAATTTCCGGCAGGCCTCTGAGCACGGTTGTTAGAGCAAAGGCCGGCAGCCGAAGCAGCCGCCAGCGACTCATCTCGGCACCGCACAACAGAACGGCGAGCACCATGCCCACCGCCAGCGATACCAATGCCAGCCCGAGGGTCATCAGGCCGGCATTCAATAAATGATTCATCATCTTATTTGGGGAAGTACTTACTGTAGAGGCGGTCGTAGGTGCCGTTTTCCTTCAGCTCGGCCAGGCCCTGGTTCAGCTTGTTCAGCAGTTCCTGGTTGCCCTTGGTCACGGCAATGCCAAAACCGGTGCCGAAGTAGTTGTCGTCGGTCACGGCATCGCCCACCACTTCATAGCCGGTATTTTTGCCCAGCCAGTCGCCTACCACGGCGGTATCGGCAAACACGGCTTCAATGCGGCCGTTGGTCATGTCCAGCAGACCGTCCTGCACGCTTTGGTAAGGGCGCGGCTTCAGACCTTCACCTTCCAGATTGTCCTGAATGTATTTCTGGTGAGAAGTACCGTTCTGCACGCCCACGGTCAGGCCTTTCAGCTCATCAATGCTGCTGAACTTGTCATTCGGGGCCACAAATACCGCGGAGTTTTCGTAATAAATATCACTGAAGTCTACCTGCTCGGCACGCTCGGGGGTGATGTCCATGGCGGCAATGGCAGCATGATAACGCTTGAACTTGAGGCTGGGGATCAGGCTGTCAAAGGCCTGATTGTGAAAGCTGCACTCAAGCTCCGCCACCTCACACAGGGCCTTGGCCAGCTCAATATCAAAGCCCTGCATTTCGTTGTTGTCATCAACAAACTCAAAGGGAGGGTAAGCGGCGTTGGTCACAAACTTTACTTCATCGGCCAGAGCAGCAGTACTGCCAAAGGTGGCCAGCAGGGCAACAGACAACAGGGTCTTTTTCATGAGTATGTCCTTATTAATGAGTCAGAAATTCCGCCAGACGCTGGGTCTGAGGATGGTCAAGCAAGCCGGCATTGCCGTATTCCACCAGCTTACCCTGCTCGAGATAGGCCACCCTGGTGGCTACCCGGCGGGCAAAATTCACTTCGTGGGTCACTATAACCTGAGTAATGCCGGTTTTACCCAGCTGTAAAATGATCTCGGCCACTTCTTTGGTAATTTCCGGATCCAGCGCTGCCGTAGGCTCGTCAAACAACAAGACATCGGGGTTCATCATCAGCGCCCGGGCAATAGCCACCCGTTGCTGCTGCCCGCCAGAAAGCGCGCCGGGCCAGGCATGGCGCTTGTCGGCCAGCTTTAACTGCGTCAGCAGTTGCACCGCTTTTTGCTGAGCCTCTGCCTTGCTCATGCCCAATACCTTGCAGGGCGCTTCCAGCAGGTTTTGCTCAACAGTGAGGTGTGGCCAGAGGTGATATTGCTGAAACACCATGCCCACCTTGCTTCGCAGCAGCTGCGCCCGCTTTGACAGCCGGCCATTGTTATCGGCAGGAAAGCTGAACTGCTCGCCGGCAATCGCCAAAGTGCCGGAGTCCGGAATATCCAGCAGGTTCATCAACCGAAGCAAAGAGCTTTTTCCTGCTCCGCTAGGGCCAAGCAGCACTAATGTCTCTCCGGCATCGCATTGCAGCGAAACCTGGCTTAAAATTTCCTGACCAGACCAGGACTTGTTTATGCCGCTGAATTCTATGCCCATGCGCTATATTCACTTCATTCGTCAGAGTCTTTGGCTGATTTTATTTTGCAATATTGTTAATGCAAGCTAATTTTGCATCTTTATGCAAGATAAATGACTATTCCTTGATAAAACCCTATAACGGATAGACAATATGCCCCATTCACTCACGCTTGGTCGACTGCAAAAAATGAACGAAAAACAGGAACAGCTGGTCAAGGCGTTCAAGGCGCTGCTGAAAGAGGAGCGTTTCGGCTCTCAGGCGGAAATCGTTAATGCCCTGCAGGAGCTGGGGTTTGAAAACATTAACCAGTCCAAGGTGTCGCGCATGCTGAGCAAGTTCGGCGCTGTGCGCACCCGCAATGCCAAGATGGAAATGGTCTATTGCCTGCCGGTGGAGCTGGGCGTGCCTACTTCCAGCAGCCAGCTGAAGAACCTGGTGCTGGACGTGGGCCATAACAGTGCGCTGATCGTGATCCACACCAGCCCAGGCGCAGCCCAGCTGATTGCCCGCATGCTCGACTCTCTGGGCCGGGCCGAAGGCATTCTCGGCACCATTGCCGGCGATGACACCATCTTCATCACGCCCACCATGGAAACCCCCATCGAAGAGCTGCACCAGAGTGTGCTGGAGCTGTTCGAGCAATACGTCTGACGCCTGCGGCGAGCCGGAAGCCAGTAGGCCCGGTTTTAACCGGGCAGCAGTGCCATCATCAGGCATGGTTTGCCCGAATAAATTCGGGCCTACAGACCCAGCCATTCCCTGTTCCCTAATCCCCGTTTTTTTCCAGCCAGTCTTCCGACGGCGCGAAAAACGCCGCGCCGGTTTTGGCCTCAGTAAACAACGTTAAATGATCAAAATGGCCGTTGTTGTCTTTGCGGTACATGCTTTCCAGCATGGCGGTAAAGTGGCGCGGCGTATTGCAACAGGAAATAAATACCAGCCCCTGCTCGGTGGCGCTGCCCCAGGGCATGCTCTGGCGCAGAATTTCCATGCTGCGGCCCGTTTCGTCTTTCAGACTGGTGCGCCTGGTATGGGCGGTGGGTGCCTTGTCGGAGGAAGCAAATTCAATATTGTCGGCCTTGGTGCGGCCATAAATGGCTTCCTGCGACGACAGGCTCAGCTTTTGCCAGCGGTTCATACGGTGATGAAAACGCTGCACATGCACATAGCTGCCGCCGGCAAAGGGGCCATCAGCCAGCAGTGCCACGCTGGCTCTGTCTTCGCCTTGCGGGTTTTCGGTGCCGTCCACAAAGCCGGTCATATCGCGACAGTCGAGATAACGGAAGCCCTGGCGCTCGTCCTGCACGTTCACCAGCCCGGCCAGCAGCGCCATTACCCGCTGAACGCCGATATAGGCCACATCCAGCCGGTCGGCTCGCAATTGTACAAAGAGATCGGCCGGAGTTTCCGGTGCAGCGTCTCCCTGCGCGGGAAAGGCGGTCAGTTCGGGCGGGCGGGCATCAGAATAGAGGTTATCCCAGACCCGGTTACCAATGGCTACCAGGCCGGAAAAAGCGGCGTCGGCATAGCTGCTTTCCAGCTCACGCCACAAGGCGGGCAGCCGGGCCAGCGCGGCTGTTACGGCAGCGTGACTGCCCGGCACTATATTCAGGAACAGGTAATGGGCATGCAGATTGGGTTCGGCACAAATGCCGGCTTGTGCTGTCATAATGGCTTATCCGTTACTTCGAAAGAGCCTAATATAACAACAAAAACAGGGATTAGGGACTGGGTTACAATCCCTAATCCCCATTCCCGCAGTTAAGCGACTGCCTGCCGGCGCTGGGCTTGTTCAGAAAAAAAGGTCAGAGCATGTGGGGTTACACTTACCTGTACCCGGCTGACAGCAGGCAGCGGCTCGTTAATACTTACTTCAAGGGTCAGCCCATGGCATTCCACCAGGCAGCGGGTATGGGCACCAAGAAACTGCTGCTCCAGCACGCGGCCATTGCCCTGTTCATGCTCGGTCAGTTGTATCTGGCGCGGACGCAGCAACAAACGGCCTTCACTACCCGGCTCGGCATCAAGCTCCACCTGGCTTTCAATGGGACCGATGGGAGTAACCAGGGTATGGCGGTTATGCACCGTGGCCGGAACATAGTTACTCTGGCCGAGAAAGTCGGCCACAAAGGGCGTTTGCGGATGCTGATACAGGGTTTGCGGCCGGCCCACCTGCTCAATTTGCCCTTCCCGGAACAGCGCCAGCTTGTCGGAGAAAGCAAAGGCTTCTTCCTTGCTGTGAGTCACAAAGATGGCACTGATGCCCTGCTCTTTCAGCAGGGTGCGTATTTCTCCAATCAGACGCATACGCACCTGAGTGTCGATATTGGAAAATGGCTCATCCAGCAGCATCAGCTGGGGCTGGCAGATTAATGCCCGGGCAATGGCCACCCGCTGCTGCTGACCGCCGGAAAGCTGATGCGGATAACGATCACCAAGTCCGGCCAGATTAACCAGCGCCAGCACTTCCTTGACCCGGCGCTGAATGAGCGCCTTGTTGCTTTCTTTGCTTTGCAGACCAAAAGCAACGTTTTGCGCCACATCAAGATGAGGAAACAGCGCATAATCCTGAAAAATCATGCCGATATTGCGCTGCTCCGGCACCGTCGCCTGACCGCCGCCATTGACCTGCTGATCATTAATGGTAATTTCACCCTGGGTGACCGGCAGTAAGCCGGCTACAGCTTTCAATAGTGTGGTCTTGCCGCAGCCGCTGGCACCCAGCAGACACATGATCTCATTACGCTCCACATTAAGCGACAGGCCATCAAGCACCGGCTTGCCGTTATAACTGCAACAAATGTCGTGAATAGTCAGTGCCGCCATCAGTGATGTTGCTCCAGTGAACGGTTGAGAAAAATCAGCGGTATCAGGCCTACCAGCACAATCACGATAGCGGGCAGCGCCCCCAGCTCCAGCTGCTCGTCGGACACAAACTGATAGACATAAGTGGCCAGGGTCTGAAAATTAAAGGGCCGCAGTAGCAGCGCCGCCGGCAGCTCTTTCATGCATTCAATAAAGACCAGCAGGGCGCCGGCCAGCATGCCCTTGCGGATCAGTGGCAGATGCACACGCTTGATCATGGCTGCCGGGCCGTAGCCCATGGTCTGGGTTACCATGTCCAGAGACGGCGACACCTTATTCAGGCTGCTTTCTACCGCACCGATGGCCATGGCGCCGAAACGCACCAGATAACCAAAGGCGATGGCCGTCATGGTGCCGGTGAGCAGCAGGCCCGGCTCAGGCAGATTAAACCACAGCGCCATATCGTTAATGGCAAAGTCCAGCATGGTCAGTGGTACCAGCACACCAATGGCCAGCACTGTGCCCGGCAGCGCGTAGCCCATGGACGCCAGCCGCATGGGCAGCACAGTGTAGCGTTTACCTTTTAAACGGTGAGTCATGCCCAGCAGCAGCGCTACCATCAGCGCCAGCACAGCCACCACCACAGACAGCACCAGACTGTTCAGGCTGTATTCAAAGAAACGGCTGTTCCAGGCCTGATCAAAATAACGCACGGCGTGATAACACAAAATACCAAAGGGCAGTAAAAAGCCCAGCCCCACCAGGCTCCAGCAAAACGCCAGCGCTGCCCACTTGCGACCTCCGGCAAGCCGGTAGCCGCTGTCCTGCTCGTGGCCCATGCTTTTCTGAAATACCTGCTGACGCTTGCGGCTCATGCGCTCCATGCTCAGCAACAGCACCACCACCAGCAGCATAATGGCGGAGATCTTGGCTGCCGCCTGCAGACTGCCGTAGCCCAGCCAGGTGTCGTATACCGCTGTGGTCAGAGTATTGACCGCAAAGAAATTCACGGTACCGAATTCAGCCAGGGTTTCCATTGCCACCAGCGACAACCCTACCGCCAGCGCAGGGCGAGCCAGCGGCAGACTGACTCGCCGAAAACTTTGCCAGGGCGTGCACCCCAGCAGCCGGCTGGACTGAATAAGACTGGTAGACTGCTCCAGAAAGGCGGTGCGCCCCAGCAGATAAACATAAGGATAAAGCACCAGCCCCATCACCAGGGCAGCGCCCCCCAGGGTGCGAATGGGAGGAAAGAAATAGTCAGTGGCCGACTGCCAGCCAAACCAGGTTCGAAGGACCTGCTGTACCGGCCCTGAATAATCGAGCAAATCGGTGTAAACAAAGGCGACAATGTAGGAAGGCATGGCCAGAGGCAATATCAGTGCCCATTGCAGTATGCGCTTGCCGGGCAGCTCGCACATGGCCATCAGCCAGGCCGCAGGCAGACCAAATAACAGACTGAGCCCCATGACCAGCAGCACCAGCCAGAAAGTATTGCCAATATAAGCAGGAAGCACAGAAGCCCACAGATGACGGAAGATGTCTTCTGCGGGCAACAGGGCTTCAATAACCAATGCCAGAACCGGCAAGGTCAGTATCAGGGCAATGACCCAGCTACTGACCGTCCAACCATGTCTTTTCATTTACTACTCAAAGCGGGGGAATCTACCCCCGTCTTTTTACAGATCGTATTTCACTTCGTCTACCAGCTTGATCGCGTCTTTGGCATGTTTGGCCACATCGGCCAGCGGCAGAGTATCGGATTTGAAGTCACCCCAGCCTTTTACCAGCTCGGACGGTTCCACACCCGGCTTAACCGGATATTCATGGTTGGCAGAAGCATACAGGTGCTGGGCTTCATCACCGGCCAGGAATTCCATCAGTTTAAGAGCGGCGTCCTTGTTCTTGGCATGCTTGGCCATGGCTACCGCAGAGATGTTCACATGCGTGCCGCGACCATCCTGATTGGGGAAGTTGATATAAACCGACTCGGCCGCCTCACGCTGATCGTCGTTGGTCAGCATAACGCCATAGTAATAGCTGTTGCCCAGGGCATAATCGCACACGCCATCATGAATGGCCTTGATCTGATCGCGGTCACCACCCTGAGGCTTGCGTGCCAGGTTGTCTTTCAGGCCCTGCAGCCAGTTTTTGGTGTATTCGGTACCGTGCTCGGCAATCATGGAGGCAGTCAGCGCCACATTGTAGGGATGCTTGCCGCTGCGGGTACAGATTTTCCCTTTATACTTGGGATCCGCCAGCTCTTCGTAGGTGATGTCATCACGCTTGCCTACCCGGTCAACCGAACTGTAAATGGCGCGGGCACGCGTAGTAAGGGCATACCAGCTGCCACCGGCATCACGATACTGGGCCGGAATACTCTCTTCCAGCACATCGCTTTGTACCGGCTGTGTAAGATCGGCATTCACTACTTCCATCAGGCGGCTGACATCCACCGTCAGTACCAGATCCGCCGGAGACAGTCGTCCTTCCCGCTCCAGTCGCTCACCCAGGCCGTCTTTCATAAACACCACATTCACATCAATACCGGTTTCCTCGGTAAAGGTATCCAGAATGGGCTTGATCAGGAATTCCTGACGGTTGGAGTAAACGTTCACTTCTTCAGCAAAGGCCTGAGCAGTAAAGCTGGATGCCAGTAAAGCGGCGGCAGAGAGAACAAACTTTTTGGTCATACACAGTTCCATTTGGTTGACTGAGAATAATTAACGTTTAGAAGTATACAGAGAGCATAACGGGAATCAACTACCAAAGCGTATTGAAATAAGAAAAATTTTCATCTGCAATACGATCTTTTGCAGCGGATCAAAAAAGAGGAGCCGAAGCTCCTCAAAAACAAGACAAACTGCCTCGTGACGTAAAGGCATTAACGGGGCTTGAGCGTCACAAACTCAGGATAGGCATCAATGCCACAGTCAATTTGATCCATGCCCGACAGCTCTTCTTCCTCTCCAACACGAATGCCCATGGTGCGCTTGAGCCCGAACCAGACCAGCAAACTCATTACAAAAGACCAGCCGCCAATCACCAGTATGCCTGCCAGCTGAACAAGGAAACTGGCCTCACCATTGGCCACCGGCACCAGCATCAGGCCCAGCATACCGCATACACCATGAACAGATATGGCACCCACGGGGTCGTCA
The DNA here is from genome assembly GCF_032842915.1 of Oceanimonas sp. CAM02. Taxonomy (NCBI): domain Bacteria; kingdom Pseudomonadati; phylum Pseudomonadota; class Gammaproteobacteria; order Aeromonadales; family Aeromonadaceae; genus Oceanimonas; species Oceanimonas sp. CAM02. Next base: position 38,812 of record NZ_JAWJBK010000015.1, on the reverse strand, counting down.
ATACGCAACCGGTCCAGCCCGACAATGGCATACACCACCAGCACGCCGGCCAGCAAACCGATGCAGGCTGCCCACAAGTGTCCGGGCGATAAGGGATCGGCGGTAATTGCAACCAGGCCCGCCAGGGCACCGTTGAGGATCATGGTAAGATCGGCCTTGCCCCAGGTCAGCTTGGTGACCAGCAGCGCACCAATGGCACCGGTAGCGGCAGCGGCGTTGGTGTTCACAAAGATTTTGGCTACGGCGGTGGCGTTCTCGACATCAGACACCAGCAGCTGAGATCCACCGTTAAAACCAAACCAGCCCATCCATAAGATAAAAGTCCCCAGGGTCGCCAGCGGCATGTTGGAGCCGGGAATGGGGTGCACTTCGCCATGCTTGCCATATTTGCCTTTACGCGCACCCAGCAGCAGCACACCTGCCATAGCGGCGGCCGCACCGGCCAGGTGCACAATACCGCTGCCGGCAAAGTCAGTGAACCCCCACTCTGAAAGAAAACCGCCGCCCCAGGTCCAGTAGCCTTCTACCGGATAGATAAAGCCGGTCATAACGACGCTGAAGGCAAGAAAGGCCCATAATTTCATGCGCTCGGCCACTGCACCGGAAACAATGGACATGGCGGTTGCGACAAATACCACCTGAAAGAAAAAGTCAGACTCAAGGGCATGATCCGCGCCTTCAGCCACATTGCCAATCAGGCCGCCTAAGCTTGGCATGACACCGCCTTCAGCGTTATTGACATACATGATGTAATAGCCCACCAGCAGATACATGGTGCAGGCAATGGCAAACAGCAGTATGTTTTTGGTCAGTATTTCGGTGGTGTTTTTGGCCCGTACCAGACCGGCTTCCAGCATGGCAAACCCCGCTGCCATCCACATCACCAGCACACCCGACATCAGAAAGTAAAAAGTATCGAGGGCAAACTTCACTTCGGTTAATGCATCCATGACAAATCCCCTTAAATGGCATCCATGTCCCGCTCGCCGGTGCGAATACGTACCGTTTGCAGCAGGTCATACACAAAAATTTTGCCGTCGCCGATTTTGCCGGTGCCGGCAGCTTCCAGAATGGTTTCAATCACCCGCTCAACCTCTTCACTGTGAGTGGCAATTTCCAGCTTGATCTTGGGCAAAAAATCCACCTGATACTCGGCACCACGATACAGCTCGGTATGGCCCTTCTGACGGCCGAAACCTTTCACTTCCGTTACCGTCATGCCGTCTATGCCCATGGCGGCCAGAGCGGCACGCACATCGTCAAGCTTGAAGGGTTTGATAATGGCGCAAATCATTTTCATCCTGTGTTCCTCGCGCTGTTAAAAGAGTCAGGATGATACTTACAAGCTTTATGCCAGTTTTTTATTTATTTAAATTCAAACACTTACAATAATCAGCATGGATGTTCGCAAAGGCACAATGTTATGCTGGTGCAATAGCAAAGCAATCAGCACCAAAACGGTGCAGAGGAAAGAGAGAATGCTGGAGATATCAGCCCGGGTAAGCATCCCGGATAATGAACTGGAGTTTATTACCATGCGGGCCGGTGGCCCCGGCGGCCAGCACGTTAACAAGACCGACTCTGCAGTGCAGCTGCGCTTTGATTACGCCAACAGCCCCAGCCTGCCCGGCATCTATAAAGAAGCCCTGTCCAGAATGAAGGATCACCGGATATTGCCAAGCGGCCTGATACTGATCAGAGTGGAAAGCGAGCGCAGTCAGCTGATGAATAAGGAAGCCGCCAAAGAAGCGCTGGTGGCCCTGTTACAGAAAGCCGGCAGAGCGGTAAAAGTACGCCGCCCCACCAAACCCAGCAAGGCCGCCAAAGCCAGACGTACCGACAGCAAAACCCACAGGGGCAAGATCAAAAGCGCACGGGGGAAGGTGAAGCTGTAAGCGATCAGCGGGAAGTAAAATTGTCACTCCGGCGAAGGCCGGAGTCCATCACACAAACAACAGCAGCTCCATGCAGCTCCGCTTCAGGCTTGAATAAACGCCTGCCATTGGGTTAGCAGGCGGGCGAGATCGTCCAGGCCGCAGCCGGCGTAGTGGGCGTCATCGTAATAGCTCATGCCCTCTTCCAGCGCCTCGCTGTCAAAAGCCAGACCGTGGCCGGCCAGCTCAGCTTCGCCGTCACTCAGTGCCAGCGTGAATTCGGCATATACCTTACGAAACTCCTCCTGGGGCTGAGCGTCGAGTCGAGTGATGGTATTCAGCAACCATCCTGCTTCAGCCGCTGTTACCTCGTCGGTCAGCCATTGCCCAAAGGCCTCGTGGCCCATCTCGCACCGGGCACGGCAGCGGCCGTCCAGATCACGTAAAAATTCAAATTCCATGGTGCAGCTTTCCGGCACAAAAGAGCGCTATTTTAACGAGGTGGTTCATTCGCTCACAAGTAGCATTCGAGTAAAAAAGCAAAGTGACGAATTTTGTCCCGGTAAACCAACTTTTCGGTCAGGTGATGATAAAGCGAACAAAAAATGCATACATTTTATGCTCGTTTTGCATCCGGTTACTGGTCGTCAGCCTGCTTATCCAGTATCCTATGCGCCCTTCAGCCGAGTGCGTTTTCAACCACAGGCCAGAAATAACCATAACAAAACCAACACCCGTAGATACATACCGGAAAAAATATGTCCAACACGCAGCAATCTTCGCACCAGAGTGATCTGGTGTACCGGCTTCATGACAAGCCGCCGTTTATGCAGTCTCTGTTCGCCGCCATTCAGCACCTGCTGGCCCTGTTTGTCGCGGTAATCACGCCTCCGCTGATCATCTGTCAGGCGCTGGGCATTCCTGCTACCGACACCGCCCATATCATCAGTATGTCGCTGTTTATTACCGGTGTGGCCTCATTTATTCAGATGAAACGGTTTGGTCCTGTGGGCACGGGTTTGCTGTCCATTCAGGGCACCAGCTTTAACTTTCTTGGTCCTATCATTGCCAGTGGTCTGGCCATGAAAGACGGCGGCGTGACCACCGAAGCCATGCTGGCGGCGATTTTTGGTACTGCGCTGCTGGCCGCACCTACCGAGATGATTATTTCCCGTTTTCTGCACCTGGCCCGGCGCATTATTTCCCCGCTGGTCAGCGGCATTATCGTGACCCTGATCGGCCTGACCCTGATCCAGCTGGGCCTCACTTCCATCGGTGGTGGCTTTGGTGCCATGGAAGCCGGTGAATTCGGTTCGCTGGAAAATCTGGCTCTGGCAGGTACTGTGCTTGGCATTATTATTCTGATGAATCGCAGCCGTAATCCTTATATCCGGCTGTCTTCCATTCTGGTGGCCATGGTCGCAGGCACCCTGCTGGCCTGGTATATGGGCAAGCTGGCACCGCTGTCCGGCAGCCTGCCGACCATTGCCCTCCCCATTCCCATGCAATATGGTCTGGGTTTTGATGCATCCCTGTTTATTCCGCTGGTGCTGGTGTATGTGATCACCTCACTGGAAGCCATTGGCGATACCACCGCCACATCGGAAGTCTCCGGCGAACCCGTATCCGGCCCTGTATACATGAGCCGTCTCAAGGGCTGCGTGCTGGGTGATGGTGTTAACTCCTCACTGGCCTCCATCTTCAATACCTTTCCGGTATCCACCTTCAGCCAGAATAACGGCGTGATTCAGATGACCGGCGTGGCCAGCCGCCACGTGGGCTTTTATGTGGCCGGTATTCTGGTGGTAATGGGCCTGTTCCCGGCCATCAGTACTCTGGTGCAGCGCATTCCCGAGCCGGTACTGGGTGGTGCCACTCTGGTAATGTTCGGCTCTATTGCCGCCGCTGGTGTACGTATTCTGTCCCGTGAAAAACTGGATCGCCGCGCCCTGTTCATTATTGCCATTTCCTTTGGCATGGGCCTGGGTATTTCCCAGAAGCCGGACATTCTGCAGTTTATGCCCGACATCATTAAGAACGTGTTTGCTTCCGGCATCTCCGCCGGCGGCATTACCGCCATTGTAATGAACATCATTATGCCGATGGGCAAGCCCGAGACCGACGACGCCGCTGACGCCGAAACTCAGCAGGCGTAATCTATCAGGGAATCGGGATTAGGGACTGGGGGACTGGTGAAAAGCGGTTCCCGGTCCCTTTTTCTTTTCCTGCTCCCTGTTCCCCACTCAAAGCGCCCAGCGGCGCAGCAGGTTGTGATAGACACCGGTAAGCTGAATGCTGGTCTCGTTGTCGGCTCCCAGCTGCTGGTTAATGTTCTGAATGCTGGTGTCCAGATCAAACAACAGACTGCGCTGGCCATCGTCCCGCACCATGCTCTGAATCCAGAAAAACGAGCTGATACGCGCCCCTTGCGTCACCGGCAGCACCTTGTGCAGGCTGGAAGACGGATACAGAATCAGATCTCCTGCCGGTAGTTTAACGCTGTGAGCGCCATAGGTGTCTTCCACTACCAGCTCGCCCCCTTCATATTCTTCCGGTTCACAGAAAAACAAGGTCGCCGACAAATCGGTACGAATGCGCTCTCCCGTAACCGGGTGCATACGAATGGAATTGTCTACGTGAATGCCGAAAGCCTGGCCGCCCTGATAGCAGTTGAACAGCGGCGGAAAGATTTTCGCCGGCAGCGCCGCCGCCACAAACAGCGGATGACGGGCCAGCGCCTCTGTGATCATTTTGCCAATCACAGCAGCGGTGTCGCTGTTTTCAGGCAGTTGCAGGTTGTTTTTGGCCTGAGCCGACTGAAAACCGGCAGTAGCATTGCCGTCTATCCAGTCGGCCGCCAGCAAAAGCTTGCGGCATTCGGCCACCTGTTCGGCGCTGAGCACGCCGGGTATATGCAGCATCATGATGAAATTCTCGCTTTCTTGCTAAACAAATAAAGCCCCGGCAGGGGCTTGTTATCAAACTAGAAATGGCATGCCGCTGTCAGATCCTGCACAGGGAAGCACCAGCAGGGTTACCTCCGCCGACACGCTTCAAGCCCATCCCTGGGACGCTCGGCACATGCCGTCCATGGCATGTGACGGTCGGCTTCGGCAATCCCTGCTGTTGCTTCCGGCAGCATCGAGTTGCTAAACGCCAGCAGAAGTTCTGTTCAGACAGATCTATCAGAACCGGTAGTTGGCGGAGAGCACGGCAGAGCGGCCATCACCCAGCTCCACGGCGGAGCTGCGGGTCAGAATGACGGTGGCCGGATCAACCGAGCCGTTGCTGCCGCGAACCCGTTCTACATACTCTTCATCAAACAGGTTGTTCACGTTCAGCTGCAGGCTGAAAGCCTCATTAACCCGATAAGACGCCATGGCATTGTGCACCCAGTAGCTGTCGATTTGAGTATCAGAGCTGCTGGTCACGGCACGGGAGCCCACATAGCGGGCACCATAGCCCAGCTCCACGCCCGGAATCACCTCATAGGTGGTCCACAGGTTGGCGCTGTTGCGGGGCGTGTTCTGCAGCTCCCGGCCCACTGCATCGGGGTTGGTCACCGAGCTCAGGGTTTCGCTGTCGAGCAGAGTATAGTTGGCAAACACTTTCCATTCGTCGGTCAGCACACCGGTCAGCCCCAGCTCGGCACCCTGTACTCGCTGTTCACCCGCGTTATACAGGTTATCGTTGGCGTCTTTTTCATTGACGTTATTCTTGTTAACCCGGAACAGTGCCGCATCCACCCCCAGACGACCGTTCATCAGCTCCCACTTGGTACCCAGCTCCCAGGTTTCATTCTTCTCTGGCTCCAGGCTTTCGGCACCGGCAGCCCCCCGCAGCGGCAAACTGCCTGAGGTGGCCAGCGCTTCGGCAGACGGATTAAAGGAAGTACCGTAAGCCAGGTAAATACGGCCATTATCGGCGGGCTTGTACACTATGCCGGCACGACCGCTGAACATTCGATCACTGGTAGAGGTGGTATCACCGCTGACCTTATTGGAGGTATCACCCGAGATCCAGTCTTGGCGCGCGCCCAGACTCAGATCCCACTGCGGGTGCAGCCTAATGGTATCAAACACATACAATGCACGCGTGTTCAGTGCCGCCTCGGTACCGCCGCTGTTTTTATAATTGACGGGCCCGCTCCAGTGCCCCGGCGGATGGTAGAGATCAAAGCCATTGGCCGGATAATTACCACTCAGGTTATCGCTGCCGGAGGTCAGATCATAGGTCTCGCGCGAAATCTCGCCGCCTACCAGCATGTCATGCCTGAAAGCGCCGGTGTCAAATTCAAAGGCCACACCGGTCTGGTTGATCCACAGCTCGGTTTTGGCATCGCGACGATAGCCCTGCGGCCCGGCAGGCAGATATTGCCCGTCCGGCAAGGCAACCCAATTAGGATTATTCCTGTCGCCCAGGTTTTCCCCCAGACTGACATGAGATGCAGAAATAGTGGTGTCTCTGTCTACCCGGCTGTAGCGGGTCTGGTTCTCGATGCGAGCGGTGTCGCTCAGCTGGTGCTCAAGCTTGAGAGTAATGGCATCGGACTGAATTTTTTCTTCGTCCAGGTTGCGCCAGCCGAAGTAGCTCTCTCTGTCTACACCGGGCAGCACCTTGCCGTTTTGCGCCGGCAGGCCGTAGTCGGGCAGGTTGTCATCTTGCTGGTGGAAGTAGCTGAGGGTGGCCTGAGTCTGCTCGCTCAGCCCTATGGTTACCGAGGGCGCAATACCAAAACGCTGACGATCGATATTGTTGCGCCCGGGCACGTCGTTCTCGTGAGCCATCAGGTTGATGCGGGCAGCGCTGTTCACGCCCACATCCAGGGTGGTGTTGGCGTCCAGGGTCACACGGCGATAGTTGTCAGTGCCCAGGCTGGCACCCAGCTCGGCAAAGTCACGCTGTTGGGGAGTCTTGCTTACCTGGTTGATGGCACCGCCCGTGGTGCCGGCACCGCCAAACACCGAGTTGGGGCCTTTCAGCACTTCCACCTGCTCAATGTTAAAGGTGTCGGTGCGGTTGTTCTGGCTGCTGTCGCGCAGGCCGTCAATCTGCATGTTGGCGTTGGCGCTGAAACCACGAATATTGATTTTGTCACCGGAGCCGCCGCCGCCCTCGCCTGCATCAAAGGTGATGCCCGACACGTTGGACAGCACCTGGCGCAGGCTCAGCGCCTGCTGCTCTTTCATCACTTCTTTGGGCACCACTGTGACTGTCTGGGGCGTGTCCAGCAGGGGCTTTACATATTTGCTCGAGGCCGACGCTTCTGTCTTATAGGCCTGCTCCCGCTGATCCTTGACGGTGACCGTATCAAAACGAGTGACATCCTGCTGGGCATAGGCAGGAACCGCCATGCTGGCCACGGCCAGACCCACAGCGGAACTGAGCATGGTTTTGGGGGAACCGGCGGTTGAGCGAATAAAGGTGCGCACTGACAACTCCTTGTTAGTATTTAAACTTAAAGATACCCTCTGTAAAGAATAATAATTATCATTTATTGTTTGATTTAGATCAAGTTCTGAAATGTCTGTTTCCGCTATTTATTTCAGGCATAAAAAAACCAGCCCGAAGGCTGGTTTTGATATCAGAGTGAATATGTTCGGCGTTTAAACGGCCTGCTGCACTATCACCGTATTGGCTTTTTCCACGTAGCTGTCGAGCTCATCGAAGTTCAGATAACGATAAGTGTCGGCAGCGGTGGCGTTCAGCTCCTGGGCGTATTCCAGGTACTCGGCCACGGTGGGCAGCTTGCCGTGAATGGCGGCCACGGCGGCCAGCTCGGCCGACGCCAGATACACGTTGGCACCCTTGCCCAGACGGTTGGGGAAGTTACGGGTAGAGGTGGACACTACTGTGGTGTTGTCCCCTACCCGCGCCTGGTTACCCATACACAGAGAGCAGCCCGGAATCTCGATGCGGGCACCCACCCGGCCAAAGATACCGTAGTAGCCTTCGGCGGTGAGCTGATCCTTGTCCATCTTGGTGGGCGGGGCCACCCACAGACGGGTCGGCAGCTGGCCTTTAAAGCGGTCCAGCAGCTTGCCGGCGGCGCGGAAGTGGCCGATGTTGGTCATGCAGGAGCCGATGAAGATTTCATCGATACTCTCGCCGGTCACGTCAGACAGCAAACGGGCATCGTCGGGATCGTTCGGGGCACACAGGATCGGCTCCTTGATCTCGCTCATGTCGATTTCCAGCACGTGGGCGTACTCGGCATCGGCATCGGCCTCCATCAGCTCCGGGTTGGCCAGCCACTCTTCCATGCCCTTGATGCGGCGCTCCAGAGTGCGCTTGTCACCGTAACCTTCGGCGATCATCCACTTCAGCATCACTATGTTGGAGTTTAGGTACTCGATGATCGGCTCTTTATCCAGCTTGATGGTACAACCGGCGGCAGAGCGCTCGGCGGTGGCATCGGCCAGTTCAAAGGCTTGTTCCACCTTCAGTTGGGGCAGGCCTTCAATTTCCAGCACGCGGCCGGAGAATTCGTTGATCTTGCCTTCCTTGGCCACGGTCAGCAGACCGTGCTGAATGCCGTAGTAAGGAATGGCGTGCACCAGATCCCGCAGGGTGATGCCGGGCTGCATTTCGCCCTTGAAGCGCACCAGCACGGATTCCGGCATGTCCAGCGGCATCACGCCGGTGGCGGCGGCAAAGGCCACCAGGCCGGAGCCCGCCGGGAACGAGATGCCGATGGGGAAACGGGTGTGGGAGTCACCGCCGGTGCCGACGGTGTCGGGCAGCAGCATGCGGTTCAGCCAGGAGTGAATAACACCGTCACCCGGGCGCAGAGACACACCGCCCCGGTTCATGATGAAGTCGGGCAGAGTGTGATGCGTATTAACGTCCACCGGCTTGGGATAAGCCGCGGTATGACAGAACGACTGCATGGTCAGGTCGGCGGAGAAGCCCAGACAGGCCAGATCTTTCAGCTCATCCCGGGTCATGGGGCCGGTGGTGTCCTGAGAGCCCACTGTGGTCATCTTGGGCTCGCAGTACTGACCGGGGCGTACGCCCTTGACGCCGCAGGCCTTGCCCACCATTTTCTGGGCCAGAGTATAACCCTTGCCGGAGTCGGCTACCGGAGCCGGACGCTTGAATACCTCGGACGGGGCCAGCCCCAGTGCTTCACGGGCCTTGTCGGTCAGACCACGACCGATGATCAGCGGAATACGGCCGCCGGCGCGCACTTCGTCGAGCAGCACGTCGGTTTTCAGTTTGAAGGTGCTCAGTACCTCGTCACTGCCATGGCGACAGATTTTGCCCTCATAGGGGTAAATGTCGATCACATCGCCGGTGTTCAGCTTGGTCACATCACATTCAATGGGCAGGGCACCGGCATCTTCCATGGTGTTGAAGAAGATGGGGGCGATTTTGCTGCCAATGCAGATGCCGCCGGCGCGCTTGTTAGGCACAAACGGAATGTCGTCGCCCATGTGCCACAGCACTGAGTTGGTGGCGGACTTGCGGCTGGAGCCGGTGCCGACCACGTCGCCCACATAAGCCAGTGGATGACCTTTTTGCTTCAGGGCTTCAATGGCGGTGATGGGGCCAACCACGCCGTCTTCGTCGGGCTCAATGCCGGGACGGGCGTTTTTCAGCATGGCCTGGGCGTGCAGCGGAATGTCGGGGCGGGACCAGGCGTCCTGGGCCGGAGACAGGTCATCGGTGTTGGTTTCACCGGGCACCTTGAATACGGTCATGGTGATCTTGTCAGCCAGGGGCGCGCGCTCCAGGAACCACTCGGCCTCGGCCCAGGACTGCATCACCTGCTTGGCAAAGGCATTGCCGGCCTTGGCTTTTTCGTCCACATCGTGGAAAGCGTCAAACATCAGCAGAGTGTGGCTCAGGGCCTTGGCGGCGATGGGCGCCAGGGCGTCCACGTCCAGCAGCTCAACCAGCGGAGCAATGTTGTAACCACCCTGCATGGTGCCCAGCAGTTGTGTGGCCTGCTCGGCAGACACGACCGGCGAGCTCACTTCGCCCTTGGCCACAGCAGCAAGAAAACCGGCCTTTACATAGGCAGCTTCATCAACACCGGGGGGAATGCGAGTGGAAAGGAGTTCGTAGAGGAAAGATTCTTCGCCAGCGGGCGGGTTTTTGAGTAATTCAACCAGGGCAGCAACTTGCTCTGCGTCGAGCGGTTTGGCAACCACTCCCTCAGCGGCACGTTCTTCGACGTGTTTACGATAGGCTTCAAGCACGACTGTATCCTCTTATTATCATTCGCCACCACGGGCGTAAGTATCCTTTATAGGGGGCCTTGGGCGTCGGTGAGACGCCGCGAAAGTATATTAGTTTTAACCGTGAATTAAAATCCGGCCTGCCCTACCTTTGGTCGAATGTTTGACTAACGCCATGTTTTGAATAGCATTTCCGTGCATAAACCACAGTTTTGAGCACCAACAAGCCATTAACATTAAAAGCTGAACAGATTGCCAAAATAGAGGTAGATGCTGCTTTTATTCCCGTCAGCCTGACCAAATGCCAGATAGAGCGGCCCCCAGTTGGTGTCTACACCAACGAATATGCTACCGGCTGTCAGTGATTCATCCCAGCCCACATCGGCACCCGAGTTCCATACGCCCCCCCGCTCCAGTGAAGTACCCAGATAGACGGGTGAGCGAAAAGCACCAAAGTCATTATCCAGCCAGCGGTAGTGATAAAGCAGTCCGGCCAGACCGCTGTAGCGGCCGCTGAGCTGCTCGCTCTGATAACCGGACAAATTGAATAATCCTCCCAAGCTGCGGGCAAATACCGGCAGCGGCTGCTCGGCGGTAGAGCCTCCCAGCGTCAGCTTGGTGATCAGAGTATGACGGCCGGCATTCCAGGGGCGCAGCCAGTCCAGTTCATAGTCAAGGCCGGTGACGTTTTCATTATTACCCTGCCCTTCCAGCCGGTTGCGGTAATAGCCCAGGGTCAGCCCGGCACTTTCCCCGCGGGTGGGGAAAAATACATTATCCAGCGTGTCATGGGTCACTCTCAGATAAGGTCCGGCAGAGAACACATCCAGCCCGCCGTCCAGATTCCGCGCCTCTATGCTGCCGGTCAGCCCCTGAAAACCCAGGGCCAGCTCACTCCAGGGGTTGAGGTTATAGCCCAGCTCGCTCAGCAGGCTCCAGGTGGAATAATCAAAGTCTAGGGTAGTGAGCCGGCCGAACTGCTCATAGGTTTCGTCACCGGGCTCGATAAAAAAAGTGCGCCGGCGCTTCTCATATTCCCCTCTGGCCTTCCAGAAAAAGTCGTAGTCGGTATCCAGCGGCGTGTAGAACTCGGTAGCCAGCAGCTTGTTGCTGCCCAGAGTGACTTCGGCCAGCCACTCGCCCCCCAGCATATTGATATTGGTGCGGCGAAACTGAGCACCAATCTCATAACTGGTGCGGCTGGAGAAGTCATCTTCCAGTGCAAACTTGAGATCCACAAAGCCCGGGCCCCAACCTTTTTCCGTGGTCTGCACCGTCAGCACCTGCTCGCCGTCCCGCTCTTCAATGCGGTAACTGACCTGCTCAAAGGCATCCAGCGCATAGAGCCGGCGCACCCCCTGCTCCAGCTCTTCGGTCTGGTGAAAGTCACCGGGCTGAAGCCCCAGCGCATCACGGATCACGGCCTCGCTCAGGCTGGCATTGCCTTCCACTTCAACCCGGTCGAGAAACACCACATCACTGCGCTGCAGCCGGGCGCGTCTGTCCAGCTTGCGATTGCGATAGTCGGTATAGTCCTGCTCACTCAGTGCCAGTGGCAACAGCTCGGGCAACAGGGCGGTAGCAGCCGCCCTGCCTCTGGCAATGGCTGCAGGCATCAGCCTGAAGTCTCCCACGCCAATGCCGGTGATATCGGGAGTCAGCAGCACATCGTCCTCGGTAAGCAGTGCCTTTTGCCGCTCTGTGCCAGCCCGGGTAAGGTAGTTGGTAAGCTGGGTGACCATGGCCAGGGCGCTGTCGAGGCTTTCTCTGGGCAGCATGGCATCACCGATGTCCACGGCAATCACTACCCCGGCCCCCATGTCTTTAGCCACATCCACCGGCAGATTGTTGACCACGCCGCCGTCGGCCAGCAGCTTGCCGTTCAGATCAACCGGCTGCAGCACACCCGGCACCGACATGGAGGCCTGCATGGCGGTGGCCAGGTGGCCCTTGTTCAGTACCACAGGCGTCATGGTTTCCATGTCGGTGGCCACGGCCCGGTAAGGAATGGGCAGCTGATCAAAGTTCTTCAGCCGAGGAATGGTGAGGGTGCTGCGCCTGAGCAGGGCCCCCAGCGCCTGGCCCTGAAAAAAGCCGCCGGGCAGGCTGAGCTGCCATTGTTCGTTCAGACCGATATCAGTGCGCAGCAAAAATTCATCATTCTGGCGCTTGCGCCTGAGCGAAAGTTCGTCGCGACCGACCTTGTCCTGATAGCCCTGATTCCAGTCCAGGCTCAGCAGCTGCTGCTCCAGCTCATCGGCGTCCAGCCCCAGGGCATACATGCCCGCGATATAAGCTCCCATGCTGGTACCGGTAACAATATCTACCGGAATGCGGTGCGCTTCCAGTACCTGCAGCACTCCCACATGGGCCGCTCCCTTGGCCCCGCCGCCGCTCAGCGCCAGCGCCACACGCGGACGCTCCGCCAGCGCCGGCAAGGACAACAGCAGAATGAGCAGCAACAGAGACAAGCGCATGGCGAACCGACAACGACTGAGCAAATGATGTTCGCATTGTAGGCCTGCGGCCGGGAATGGGGAATGGGGAATGGGGAATGGGGAATGATACCGGTCTCCTTACCCCTTCCCCCTCACTGCGCTTGGCATCAGGCCGGCAAGCTGAACCGCCCCACCAGTTGTTGCAGCTCGTTGCCGAGACCGGCGAGCTGAGCGCTGTTGTCGGCGGCCTGATCGCTGGCGGCGGCGGAATGCTCGGACAGCTCGCGAATGCTGAACACCGAGCGGTTGATCTCTTCCGCCACCGAGCTTTGCTGTTCGGCGGCAGTGGCGATCTGGCTGTTCATCTGCTGGATCTGCGACACCGCTCGGGCAATGGCCTGAATGGCGCTGCCGGTCTCATTGGCGGTGGCCACGGTATCCTCGGCCATGACGGCACTGTGATCCATCATGGTCACCGACTCTCGGGCCTTGCCCTGCAATCCCTGGATCATGCCTTCAATCTGGGAGGTGGCCTGCTGAGTGCGTTGGGCCAGGGCGCGCACCTCATCGGCCACCACCGCAAAACCGCGGCCATGCTCGCCGGCCCGGGCCGCCTCAATGGCGGCGTTCAGGGCCAGCAGGTTGGTCTGCTCCGCCACCCCCTTGATCACGTCGAGGATGCCACCGATATTGAGGCTCTCGCTTTCCAGTTGCTGGATCACCGCCAGTGACCGGCGCACCTCTTCCGCCAACGTGGTGATCCGTTCCGTGGTTTGGGTGACCTTGGCATTGCCGGCACCGGCATCGCTATCAGCGGTCTGGGCCGCGCCAAAGGCGGCCTCGGCGTGGCGCGCCACCTCCTGCACCGTGGCCGCCATCTCGTTCATGGCGGTGGACACCTGCTCCAGCTCCAGCCGCTGCTGGTTGGTGCCACTGCGGCTTTGTTCCGACATGGCCGACAGGCTCTGGGCCGAGCTGGCGATATGACTGCTGTTATTGTTCAGCTCGCCCACCAGGCTGCGCAGGTTTTGGGTCATGGTCTGCATGCTGTCCATCAACTGGCCGAGTTCGTCCCGACGCCGATGAGACACATTCTGGGTAAGATCACCGCTGGCAATGCGATCCGCCTGGGACACCAAAATTTTGAGCGGATTGACGATGCCCTGAGTGATCAGCCAGGCGAACAGGGCGCCCATCACCAGCGCCGCGGCGGTCACCAGCAGGATCAGCATGCCGGACCACTGGCTGACCTTTTCCATGTTCTGTTTCTGGCTGGCCACCAGGGCCGCACTGCTCTCGGCCATGGTACTGGCCAGCTCATCAATGCGAGCCTCCAGGGCCGACAGCTCTTGGGCCAGGCTGACATACTGCTGCTGTTGCTGCTCAAAGCGCTCCAACAGCTGGTAAAACTCGCGCACATCCGCATCGTCTCCCAGCCTGAGGCGGCTTTCCAGCGTCAGCATCAGCCCTTTCAGGCGGCCCGCCAGCAACTTGGCCTGGGACTGATCACCGCTGATCACGTATTCACGCTGGGTCAGGCGTATACCGGTCAGCCGTACCAGCCAGCTCATGTAGGCGGGTTCCCCACCGCTCAGGTATTCGGCCCGTTGCTGGGCGGCAAAACCGAGCTGGCTGAGGGCAAACAGCACGTCGTTTCTCTGCTGGCCCAGCGCCGCCAGCTGATCCAGCTCCTGTTGATAGGTCTGGGCGCCATCCAGCAGCAGCTCAAGACGGGCAAGGTCAGTGTCCTCGTGCAGCTCCGATTGCAATCGGCTGGCCAGCTCACGGGCTTGGGATACGGTGGCTTTCGCCTGGGTCAACTGCTCGCCGTCATGCTGCAGCAGATAGTCCTTTTCCTGCTGACGCGCCTTGCTGAACAACAGATCGATATTGACCGCCCGCTCCTGGCGGTCGGCGCTGCTCAGTGCCTGATTCAGAGAAAAACCACTGATGGCGGCGATAACCAGGGTGGTCAGCAACATCATCACAAAGCCCAGGATCAACTTGAACCTGACACTCATATTGCCGGGATGAAAGCGCATATCGTATTCCTTTACGTCGCGGTAGAGCATTAAGTCCTTAAAACAGGACGTTTAACCATATCGACTAATTGACAAAGGCGCGCGCTTTTTATTCAAAACAGTGATCCGTGGCACAAATGAGGCCGTAGTGCGGGGGATTGGGGATTGGGGATTGGGGATTGGGGATTGGGGATTGGGGATTGGCAGAATACCCCGCCAGTATCTAATCCCAATTCCCTGGTCCCTAAAAAAATCCCCGGCCAGTTGGCCGGGGATTTTTATTGCCGAGGCAAAAAGAATTACTTCTTCTTCTTGGCCTTGGGGTTCGGCATATCGGTGATGGAGCCTTCGAACACTTCGGCAGCCATGCCCACGGACTCGTGCAGAGTCGGGTGAGCGTGAATGGTCAGCGCGATGTCTTCGGCGTCGGCACCCATTTCAATGGCCAGACCAATCTCGCCCAGCAGTTCGCCGGCGTTGGTACCAATGGTGGCACCACCCAGAACACGGTGAGTGTCCTTGTCGAAGATCAGCTTGGTCATGCCGTAGGAAGAGTCGGACGCAATGGCGCGGCCGGACGCCGCCCAGGGGAAAGAAGCCACTTCAAAGTTCAGGCCTTGTTCCTTGGCTTCCTTCTCGGTCACACCCACCCATGCCACTTCCGGCTCGGTGTAGGCGATGGACGGGATCACTTTCGGATCGAAGTAGTGCTTCATGCCGGCAATCACTTCGGCGGCCACGTGACCTTCGTGCACACCCTTGTGCGCCAGCATGGGCTGACCCACTATGTCGCCGATGGCGTAGATGTGCGGCACATTGGTGCGCATCTGCTTGTCGACGTTGATGAAGCCACGCTCATCCACGTTAACACCGGCTTTTTCAGCGTCCAGCGACTTGCCGTTGGGCGCGCGGCCAATGGCCACCAGCACGGCGTCGTACACGTTGGTAACGGTCTGGCCTTTCTTGTCTTCCATGGTGACGTGAATGCCATCGTCTTTGGCTTCAACGGCGGTCACCTTGGTTTCCAGCATCAGGTTGAACTTGCTCTTCACCTGCTTGGTGAAGATCCTGATGATGTCCTTGTCGGCAGCCGGGATCACCTGGTCGAACATTTCAACCACGTCGATCTTGGAGCCCAGGGAATGGTACACGGTACCCATTTCCAGACCGATGATACCGCCACCCATCACCAGCAGCTTCTCGGGCACTTCTTTCAGCTCGAGCGCATCGGTAGAGTCCCACACGCGCGGATCGTCATGGGGAATAAACGGCAGTTTGATCGGACGGGAGCCGGCAGCAATGATGGCGTTGTCGAAGTTAACCGTGGTGTTGCCACCCTCGCCTTCCACCACCAGGGTGTTGGCACCGGTGAACTTGGCCACACCGTTCACCACCTTGACCTTACGCATCTTGGCCATGCCGCCCAGCCCCTGAGTGAGCTGACCGATGACTTTTTCCTTGTGCGCGCGCACCTTGTCCAGATCGATCTGCGGCTCACCAAAGGTCACACCGTGGCTGGCCATGATCTTGGATTCTTCAATCACTTTGGCGATGTGCAGCAGTGCCTTGGAGGGAATACAGCCCACGTTCAGGCAAACACCGCCCAGAGTGGAGTAACGCTCAACGATTACGGTTTCCAGGCCCAGATCGGCGGCACGGAAAGCGGCGGAATAGCCGGCAGGGCCCGCGCCCAGAACCACAACCTGAGCTTTGACTTCTTGACTCATGGTGACCTCTATTATGATTTTTAGCCCTGTTCAGGCAGTGGCGACAGGAGAACCAGACTCAAGACGGCCACTACATTACAAACGGGGAAAAGTTTACTGTTCTGTTATCAAAAAGAAAGTAAAAAGGCAGGCTTATGCCTGCCTTGTCACATTAAAGGGCCAGGCGGCGAAGGTCGCTCAGCACACCACTCAGCATGGTGATGAAACGGGCACCGTCGGCACCGTCAATCACTCTGTGGTCGTAAGACAGCGCCAGCGGCTGGATCAGGCGGGGTTCAAACTCCTTGCCGTTCCATACCGGCTTGATGCCGGACTTGGACACACCCAGAATGGCCACTTCAGGGGCGTTCACGATAGGCGTGAACTGGGTGCCACCAATGCCGCCCAGCGACGAAATGGTGAAGCAACCGCCCTGCATGTCGGCCGCGGTCAGCTTGCCGGCACGGGCTTTCTTGGAGATTTCGCCCAGCTCGATGGCCAGCTCGCGAATGCCTTTCTTGTTCACATCACGAACAACCGGCACCACCAGACCGTTGGGAGTATCTACCGCCACACCGATGTGCACGTACTTCTTCATCACCAGGCTCTGGCCGTCTTCGGAGAGAGAAGAGCAGAACTTGGGGAAGGCTTCCAGCGCCTTGGCGGCGGCCTTCATGATGAAGATCAGCGGGGAGATCTTGTAACCCAGCTTCTGTTTCTCGGCAATGGCGTTTTCGCTCTTGCGGAATTCTTCCAGCTCGGTGATATCAGTCTCGTCAAACTGAGTAACGTGGGGAATTTTCACCCAGTTACGGTGCAGGTTGGGGCCGGAGATCTTCTGAATGCGGGTCAGGGCCACTTCTTCCACTTCACCGAACTTGGCAAAGTCGACCTTGGGCCAGGCCAGCACTTCCATACCACTGCCGGCCACGGCCACGCCCGCGGGCTGACCGGAAACCTGCTTGATAATGGATTTAACGTAGTTTTGTACGTCTTCTTTCAGAATGCGCTGTTTCGGGCCGGTGGCGGATACCTTGGACAGATCCACACCAAACTCGCGGGCCAGACGGCGTACTACCGGGGTGGCGTGCACGTAGGCGTTGTTCTCAACGAACTCGCCCTTGGCAGGTGCGGCAGCAGCGGCCGGGGCAGCCGCCTTCGGTGCTTCGGCTTTAGGTGCTTGTGCTTTCGGCGCTGCGGCCGGAGCAGCAGCAGCCGGGGCGGCACCTTCCACAGCAGCGGCTGCCGCCTCAAACACCATTACCAGCGAGCCGGTGTTCACCTTGTCACCGGTGGCTACCTTGATTTCCTTGACCACACCGGCGAACGGCGCGGGCACTTCCATGGAGGCCTTGTCGCCTTCCACGGTCAGAATGGACTGATCGGCTTCTACCTTGTCGCCCACGGCCACCATCACTTCGGTCACTTCTACTTCGTCACCGCCGATATCGGGCACGTTCACGTCTTTGGCAGCAGCAGCGGCCGGGGCCGCAGCAGGGGCAGCTTCAGCTGGCGCAGCAGCAGCCGGCGCAGCTTCACCCGCCGGTGCGGCACCAGCCACTTCAAAGACCATGATCAGAGAGCCGGTGTTAACCTTGTCGCCTACGGCAGTCTTGATCTCAACAACCTTGCCGGCAAAGGGCGCAGGTACTTCCATGGAAGCCTTGTCGCCTTCCACGGTGATCAGGGTCTGCTCTTCCTCAACCGTGTCGCCTACGGCCACGGCAATTTCGGTGACTTCTACTTCATCACCGCCGATGTCCGGTACGTTTACGTCTTTCTGCGCGCTGGCAGCGGCCGGTGCAGCAGCGTCAGCCTTGGGGGCTTCTTCTGCAGCAGCCGGGGCGGCAGCGCCGCCCTCTGCTTCAAAAACCATAATCAGTGAGCCAGTGTTGACCTTGTCGCCAACGGCAATCTTGATTTCCTTGACCACGCCGGCGGCGGGGGCAGGAACTTCCATGGAGGCCTTGTCGCCTTCCACGGTGATCAGAGATTGTTCTTCCTCAACCTTGTCGCCCACGGCAACCAGGATCTCGGTGACTTCAACCTCATCGGCACCGATATCCGGCACCAGAATATCTTTAGACATGTGTTACCCCTTATGCGTACAGCGGGTTGATCTTGTCGGCGTCGATGCCGTACTTGGCGATGGCGTCGGCAACCACTTTCTTGTCGATGGTGCCCTGCTTGGCCAGCTCGGTCAGCGCGGCAATCACAACATAGTGCTTGTTCACTTCAAAGTGACGACGCAGGTTGTCACGGCTGTCGGAACGACCGAAACCATCGGTGCCCAGCACCTTGTAGCTGGCAGACGGCATAAAGGCACGCACCTGTTCGGCGTAGTTCTTCATGTAGTCGGTGGCAGCAATGGCCGGCTCGGAACCCATCACCTGAGCGATGTAAGGCACGCGGGCCTCTTCGGTCGGGTGCAGCATGTTCCAGCGCTCCACGTCCTGACCTTCACGGGTCAGTTCGTTGAAGGAGGTCACACTGTATACATCGGAGCCGATGCCGTACTCGTCGGCCAGGATTTGAGCGGCTTCACGCACGCCAACCAGGATGGAGCCGGAGCCCATCAGCTGAACCTTGCCGTTCTTGCCTTCCACGGTGTCGAGCTTGTAGATACCCTTGCGGATGCCTTCCTCGGCACCTTCCGGCATAGCCGGCTGATGGTAGTTCTCGTTCAGCGTGGTCAGGTAGTAGTACACGTTCTCGGGGTTGTCGCCGTACATGCGACGCAGACCGTCCTGCACGATTACCGCTACTTCATAAGCGTAGGTCGGATCGTAGGTGATACAGTTGGGGATCACGCCAGCCTGAATGTGGCTGTGGCCGTCTTCGTGCTGCAGACCTTCACCGTTCAGGGTGGTACGACCGGAGGTACCGCCAATCAGGAAGCCGCGGGCCTGCTGGTCGCCAGCCGCCCAGCACAGGTCACCCACCCGCTGGAAACCGAACATCGAGTAGTAGATGTAGAACGGAATCATGGGGCAGTCGTTGGTGCTGTAGGAGGTGGCAGCGGCCAGCCATGAAGACATGGCACCCAGCTCGTTGATACCTTCCTGCAGTACCTGACCCTGCTTGTCTTCCTTGTAGTAGGCAACCTGCTCACGGTCCTGCGGCGTGTAGTTCTGACCATGAGTGTTATAGATGCCAATCTGACGGAACAGACCTTCCATACCAAAGGTACGGGCTTCGTCGGCCAGAATGGGCACAATGCGTTTGCCGATGGACTTGTTCTTCAGCATGATGTTCAGAGAACGCACAAACGCCATGGTGGTGGAGATTTCACGCTTCTGCTCTTCCAGCAGCGGCTGGAAGTCTTCCAGTGCCGGAATGTCCAGCTTGACGGTGGTTTCGGGCAGGCGGGTCGGCACATAGCCTTTCAGGCTCTGACGACGGGCATGCAGGTATTCATATTCGCGGCTGCCTTCTTCAATTTTCAGGTAAGGCAGGTTGGGCAGGTCTTCATCGCTCACTTCAATGTTGAAGCGGTCACGCATGTGCTTGAGCGAAGACATGTCCATTTTCTTGACCTGGTGCGCGATGTTCTTGCCTTCGGCAGAATCGCCCATGCCGTAACCCTTGATGGTCTTGGCCAGAATAACGGTGGGCTTGCCTTTGGTGTCGGCGGCGTTCTTGTACGCAGCGAACATCTTGGCAGGATCGTGACCGCCACGGTTCAGGGCAAAGATTTCTTCGTCGGTCCAGTCTTTTACCAGGGCGGCGGTTTCGGGATATTTACCGAAGAAGTGCTCACGCACATAGGCACCGTCTTTGGACTTGAAGGTCTGGTAGTCACCGTCCAGAGTCTCGTTCATCAGCTGAACCAGTTTGCCGGAGGTGTCTTTGGCCAGCAGGTCGTCCCAGCGACGGCCCCAGATAACCTTGACCACGTTCCAGCCGGCACCGGTGAACAGGCCGTCCAGTTCGTTGATGATTTTGCCGTTACCCACCACAGGGCCGTCGAGGCGCTGAAGGTTACAGTTGATAACGAAGCACAGGTTGTCCAGCTTCTCACGGGCGGCAATGGTAATGGCACCCTTGGATTCCGGCTCGTCCATCTCGCCGTCGCCCAGGTAGGCGTATACGCGCTGCTCGGAGCAGTCTTTCAGGCCACGGTCGGTCAGGTACTTGAGGAAGCGGGCCTGATAGATGGCGTTGATCGGACCCAGACCCATGGACACGGTCGGGAACTGCCAGAAGTCCGGCATCAGCTTGGGATGCGGGTAAGACGGAATACCCTTGCCGTCTACTTCCTGACGGAACATGTCGAGCTGGGCTTCGGTCAGACGGCCTTCGGCAAAGGCGCGAGCGTAGATACCGGGAGAGATGTGCCCTTGAAAGAACACCAGATCGCCGCCGTCTTTCTCGTTACGACCACGGTAGAAGTGGTTAAACGCCACTTCGTACATGGTGGCACTGGAAGCGAAAGAAGACATGTGACCACCCAGGTCCAGATCTTTCTTGGAGCCACGCAGTACAATCATGACTGAGTTCCAGCGGATGATGGCGCGGATCCGCCGTTCCAGATCCCAGTTGCCCGGGTACTCAGGCTCTTCGTCGGTGCTGATGCTGTTGACGTAATCTGAGTGAGCGTTGCGGGCCACGGCTACACCATGCTTGATGGCTTTGGTGGTCAGGCGCTCGTAAATGTACTGAGCGCGCTCAGGTCCTTCTTGACGGATCAAAGACTCCAGGGCGTCAAGCCACTCTTGAGTCTCTATTGAATCCACATCATTTTTCAGGATATCAGACATGGCTGTTTCCTATCTCGTTTGGGGCTGATGCCCATGGGTTTCGTCGCTGCCGAAGGCATTATTATTCCTGTTGCCGGGTCCGGCGCAGAGAACGCTGAATGCGGCTTTCTTCACGCTGGATCTCGAACAGGGTTTCTTCAATAAAGGCCAGGTGCTCATGACAAGCGTCCCTGGCCTTTTCCGGCTCGCGAGACAGTATGGTCTGGATCAGATTGGCGCGATGTTTGCGGATCTGCTCCACCATGCCGGCTCGCCGGTTAAGAATCTGAATGTTGCGCAGAATGCTGGACTCCAGCATGGGCTGAATGGCTCTCAGCAGGTGCAGCAGCACCACGTTGTGAGCCGCGGCCGCCACCGCCAGATAGAATTCGGCGGCATGCTTGGCTTCACCAGCCAGGTCGCCCTGCTCCTGAGCGGTAATAATGGCCTGCTGGGCCGCACGAATGGCATCAAAATCGGTTTCAGTGCCGCGCATGGCGGCGTAGAAGGCAGAGATGCCTTCCATGGTGTGACGAAACTCCAGCAGGTCATACTGAGATTCCGGATGTTCCGCCAGCAGCTGAAACAAGGGATCCGCCAAGCCTTTGGTGAGGGCATTTTGTACGTAGGTGCCCCCGCCCTGCCGGCGGGATACCAGACCGCGCACTTCAAGGTGCTGAATCGCTTCGCGCACAGACGGGCGCGACACCGCAAACTGCTCGGCCAGCTCACGCTCGGGCGGCAACCGCTGACCCGGCTTCAGGCTGCCTTCCACTATCATCTGCTCCAGTTTGGTGGCGATAGTTTCGGCAAGTTTGGGTTGTTTGATTCGCTGGTAGGCCATTCACTCTGCTTTAAAAATTGGTAATACCAATTAACACTGTTAAAAAAAGGTATCAGAGCAGGCAAGAATTGTCCATGGTTTTTGTGATCATTGCATACAAAAGACCATTTGCGCGCGGTAATTTTTTGGGCCGGCTCATAAAACTAGACCAGCCCCGGGAAAACACAAGAATATTGGTAATGGTCAGACCAACCGAAAACCGGGGAATGGGGATTAGGGACTGGGGGTTAGTGGTGTAGCAGGCAACGCCGATGTTGCCCGAAGCAGCAGTGGGGATTGCCAGAGCCGACCATTAAATGCCATGGATGGCATTTTCGAGCGCTACATGGAAGTACTTGAAGCGTGTCGGCGGAGCGCAACCGCGCTGGTGCTTCGTGAGATGAGGTCTCAGAGCAGGGCGCGAAAGCGTTTCCAGTCAAAGCCGGGGCCGGGGTCGGTTTTGCGGCCGGGGGCAATGTCGCTGTGGCCGGTAATGCGGCCGGGCGTGATGGCGGGGTAATGTTGCATCAGTATTTGGGTAACCGCGGCCAGTTGCTGATACTGGGCCTCGGTATAGTCACCGGTATCGGTGCCTTCCAGCTCAATGCCAATGGAAAAATCATTACACTTGTCACGGCCGTCAAAACTCGACAGTCCCGCATGCCAGGCCCGTTTATGAAACGGCACATACTGCACCAGTTCACCGTCGCGGCGAATAAGGCAATGGGCTGACACCCGCAGCTGATGAACAGCCTCAAAATAAGGATGCATATTTGCATCAAGACGGCCCATAAAAAGGTCATCTATGTAATGATCACCAAAACGCCCCGGTGGCAGGCTGATGCAATGCACCACCAGCAGGGAAATATCATTATCAGGGCGGTCATCCTGATGAGGAGACTCACAATAACGGGCCGGACTGAGCCAGCCATGCTCCAGGGTAAAAGACATAGAGGGTCCGTTCACTGTATTCGGGCGGACGTATACTAACAGGGTAACGGCAAACTTTGCCAAGGAGCCGATATGGGACAATCGTCAGATCCGGTGCGCCGTGCCGGGCGCATTATGTGGATTCTGGTATGGGCACTTGGGTTATTGATGCTTACCTGGTATTTCAGCCACCTGCTTGACCGGCAACACAATCCCAATCAGCAGGTGCAGATACTCAGCGCCAACAGCATGGTGCTGGAGCAAAACCGTTATGGCCATTATGTGGCCAGCGGGGCAGTAAATAACCAGCCGGTGGTGTTTTTGCTGGATACCGGTGCCACTCAGATGGCCGTGCCCCGGGCCGTGGCTGCACGGCTGGAGTTGCCGGTAGGCGCACCACTGACGCTGGGCACAGCGGCTGGTCAGGTCACCGGTTACCGCACTCATATTAAATCGTTGTCGCTGGGGCCCTTCACCCTGTACGATCTGAGCGCCGTCATTATGCCCAGCCAGAGTGAGGAAATACTGCTTGGCATGAACGCCCTGCGCCGCTTTGAGCTGATACAGCGGGGCTTACAAATGACCATTACCTATTCCGGGCCGGAGCAGTGATTCCGGCATTTTCAGTACAATTGTGAACTTGTGACAAAGGTAGACTCAATGCCCAACTCCACCCTGGCCAACGAAATCCGCTTAAATGTAACTGCCGCCCTCACCGAGGATCTGGGTGGCAGCACGGATCCTGTGCAGGATATTACCGCCATGCTGCTGCCAGAGAGCCAGCAGGTTACCGCGCACCTGATTACCCGTGAAGACGGTGTGTTCTGCGGCCGGGACTTTGCCGAAGAAACCTTTACCCAACTCGGCGGGCAAGTGGAGTTACACTGGCTGGTAAAAGACGGTGACACCGTGACCGCCGGCCAGCGGCTGCTGACCCTGACCGGGCCGGCCCGTGCCATTCTTACCGGTGAGCGCACTGCGCTCAACTTTATTCAGACCCTGTCTGGCGTGGCTAGCGAAACCAGACGCTATGTCGACAAACTGGCCGGCACTCACTGCCGCCTGCTCGACACCCGCAAAACCCTGCCCGGCCTGCGCCGGGCGCTGAAATATGCGGTAACCTGCGGCGGCGGCCATAATCACCGCATGGGCCTGTATGACGCTTACCTTATCAAAGAAAACCACATCTTTGCCTGTGGCGGCATCGACAAGGCAGTGGCTGAAGCCCGCCGCCTGCAGCCGGAAAAACCGGTAGAAGTGGAAGTGGAGTCTCTGGCGGAGCTTAAACTGGCACTGGATGCCGGTGCCGACATTATCATGCTCGACAACTTCAGCGTGCCCGATATGCGCACCGCCGTGGCCAGCACCGCCGGCCGCGCCAGACTGGAAGTGTCGGGCAATGTGACCCTGCAGACCATCGCCGACTACGCTGCCACCGGCGTGGACTTTATTTCTGTAGGTGCCCTCACCAAGCATGTGCGGGCGCTGGACCTGTCACTGCGGGTTGAAAACTGATCCCGTGACCTGAGCACTGCCATCATGATGCCGGGTTTGCCGATTGGGCAAACCCGCTAACGCTTGCTATAGATATAAGACGGGTAAAACAAAACAGATACCCGTTTGTCAGGCGTTTCAAGGAAGAAGTCATGATGAACCATAAACCAAGCTGCCCTCAGTCCGGCTTTACCCTGATTGAACTGATGATAGTGGTTGCCATTGTTGCCATTCTGGCGGCAGTGGCACTGCCCGCTTACCAGACCTACACTCAGCGCGCCAAATTTACCGAAGTGATTGCCGCCACCGGGGCAGCAAAAACAGCTGTTGAAGTATGTATTCAGTCAGGAAGAACACAAGCAGACTGTGTTACGTTGGGAAATGCAGCAGCTGGAACAAACAACGTACAAACTAAATTGGTGGATAGCGTTGTAGTTGCTAATCCTTCCGATGGAACTTTAACCATTACCGCTACAGCAACAAATAATGGTGGCCTTAATGGCTCCAACTTCATTATGAGTGGAACAGTAAGTAACAACCGAATCACTTGGGAACAGCCAGAGTCAAACTCTACGTGCATTGTCAATGGCTTGTGCTAACCCTATGAGCACCTTCACTTCTCCCTCCAGCAGCGGCCTTGCCAGAAGCCTGGTGGCGGCGGCCCTGCTGTCTGCCGAAGAGCTGGAGCTGGTACAGGAGCAGGCCAGAAAAGAAGGCAGGCCGCTGGGCTCGGTGCTGGTAGAAAAGCAGTGGCTGTCTTCCGAGGAGCTGGCGCGCTTTTGTGAGCGTGAGTTTATGCTGCCGCTGAGCAATCTGCATGATTTCGATATCAAGCAGATTGCACCTGAATATCTGAGCATGGATCTGATAGAGCATCACCATGCCATTCCGGTGCTGCTGGAAGACAAAGTCCTTTACCTGGCCATGTCTGACCCCACCAATATAGGTGCACTGGAAGACTTCAGCTTTCGCTTTAATCTGGTCACCGATGCCCTGCTGGTAGAAGAAGGCAAGCTGCAGGCATTACTACAGCAGCTGCAGCAGCAACATGGTGCCGGGCTGGAGTTTGAACATACCCTTGATGATGATATTGCCGCCCTTGAACAGGATGAACAAAACGCCTGGCAGGAAAAGGACAGGATCAGCGCCGATGATGACGCGCCCATTGTGCGCTATATCAACAACATCATGATCAATGCGGTACGCAAGGAAGCGTCCGATCTGCACTTTGAGCCCTATGAACGTTTTTTTCGTATTCGCTTTCGCATTGACGGCATACTGCACGAAGTGGCATCGCCGCCGGTGCAGCTGGCGGCGCGCCTGGCTGCCCGGCTCAAGGTAATGGCAAAGCTCGATATCGCAGAGCGGCGCTTGCCTCAGGATGGCCGTATCAAACTGCACTTGTCCGGCTCAAAATCCGTCGACATGCGAGTGAACACACTGCCCACCCAATGGGGAGAAAAGGTCGTCATTCGTCTGCTCGACAGCGCTGCCACCCGCCTTGGCATTGAGCAGCTGGGGCTGACTGACGCGCAGAAAACCTTATATCTGCAGGCATTACAGCGCCCTCAGGGCATGATACTGGTCACCGGGCCCACCGGCTCGGGCAAAACCGTGACACTGTATACCGGCCTGAGTATTCTCAATCAGGTCACTGCCAATATTTCTACTGCCGAAGACCCTATTGAAATTAATCTGCCGGGTATCAATCAGGTACAAATTAATCCCAAAGTCGGATTGAGCTTTGCCTATGCATTGCGGGCATTTCTACGGCAGGACCCCGATATTATTATGGTGGGCGAAATTCGTGATCTGGAAACCGCTGAAATTGCTGTGAAGGCAGCACAAACCGGTCATCTGGTGCTTTCTACGCTGCATACCAACTCGGCGGCAGAGACCCTGACCCGCCTCAGCCATATGGGGCTGCCCGCTTACAATATTGCTTCATCCATCAGCCTGATTATTGCCCAGCGCCTGGCCCGTAAACTCTGTGTTCATTGCCGGGAGCCGGAACAGCTGTCCCCCGGGCAACTGAGCCAGCTTGGCTTTACGCCTGCACAGCAGGCCAGTGGCATCACACTTTATCGCGCCACAGGCTGCGACCAGTGTACAGATGGCTATAAAGGGCGCACCGGGGTTTATGAAATCATGACCATGAGTGAGCAGCTGGCTGAGCTGATTATGAACAATGCCGGTGCCCTTGCCATTGCACGGGCGGCACAGCAGGAGGGGATGATCTCATTACGCCACTCGGCGCTGGCCAAGGCAGGCCAGGGGCTGATCAGTCTGGCTGAGGTAAACAGAATTACCGGATAATGCCGTTCACGGGGAGCTGAACATGGCCGACACCAACGCATTCCGAGTGTACTCGTATAAGTGGGAAGGCATTAATCGTCAGGGCCGGAAAACAACAGGTCTGCTGCAGGCAACCGATGTCAGATCGGCCCGCCGTGAACTGCAACGCCAGGGCGTAAACACGCTTAAAATTAAACGTCAGCGGCAGGGGATGCTGGCGCGTTACAGCAACATTATCAAGGCTGCCGATATTGCCATTGTTACCCGCCAGATTGCCACCATGCTGGAAGCCGGCGTGCCTCTGGTGCAGACACTGCAGATTATTGCCCGTTCTTCGGGAAAGCCGGCACTGCGGGAGCTGGCCAGCGCGCTGGCTGCAAACGTGGAAGGCGGCACACCGCTTTCTGAGGTATTAAGAAAATATCCGCATTACTTTGATACTCTTTATTGCGATCTGGTGCATTCCGGTGAGCAGACCGGGGCACTTGAGCATATTTTTGATCGTATTGCTGTGTACCGGGAAAAAGCCGAAACCATCAAATCCAAAATTCGCAAGGCCCTGTTTTATCCCGCCCTGATTGTGCTGGTGGCCATGGCCGTCACGGCAATTTTACTGCTGTTTGTTATTCCCCAGTTTGAAGATATATTTGCCGGTTTTGGCGCTCCCCTGCCCCTGTTTACACAAATGGTGATCAGCCTGTCGCGCTGGTTACAGCAGTATTGGCTTTATATAGTAACCGGCGTCATTGTGGGTATTTTGCTGTATATTCAGGCCTGGCGGCGTTCACAAAAAGTGCGCAATATGACAGACCGCTTTTTGCTGCGCCTGCCCGTTGTGGGCACCATTTTGCATAAGGCAGCCCTGTCTCGTTTTGCCCGCACGCTGGCCACCACTTTTACCGCCGGCATTCCGCTGGTCGAAGGGCTGGTGTCGGCCGCCGGTGCCTCTGGCAATGTGGTGTACCGGCGGGCGGTGATGAAGATGCGTGATGAGGTTATTGCCGGTATGCAGATTAATCTGGCCATGCGCACTACCCGGTTGTTTCCGGATATGGTGGTGCAGATGGTAATGATTGGTGAAGAATCGGGAGCCATTGACACCATGATGCACAAAGTGGCCACCATTTATGAGCGTGAAGTGGACGATGCCGTAGACGGGCTGTCGAGTCTGATTGAACCTTTGATTATGGTGGTGCTGGGCATTCTGGTTGGCGCTCTGGTCATTGCCATGTATCTTCCCATCTTTAACCTGGGCAGTGTGATACGCTGAATTCAACTTGCCTGTTGGGCCATACGAGTTCGTCGGACAAAGGGCACTACTTCGCCGACACGCCGTGAACCCCTCCTTGTCAGGCACCGAGTTGACTGTCAGTATTCTGCAGACAGCTCTGCAACATCACGAAACGGCAGCGTGGATTACCGGAGCCGGCCATCAAATGCCAGGGATGGCATTTACTGAGCGCCCCATGGATGGGCCTGAAGCGTGCCGGCGGAGAGTAACCGCGCTGTCGCTTCGCACTGCGTTCGCTCAGGCAATTTGCAACGATAAGTCGGGTAAAAGCCGAGAGAAAATAATGATACTGGAAACCTCATGACCCAACTGCTCGACCATACTTATCTGCTTTATATTGTGATCCCCCTGCTCGGCCTGCTGGTGGGCAGCTTTCTTAATGTGGTGATTCACCGGCTGCCGCTGATGATGCAGCGAGAGTGGCAGCAGGAATGCGCCGCATTAAATGAACAGCCGGTGGTGGAGCAGGCTCCCTTTAATCTGTGTATGCCCCGCTCGCGCTGCCCGCACTGCGAACACCCGCTGGCGGCCAGAGATAATATTCCCCTGCTCAGCTGGCTGTGGCTGAAAGGCCGGTGCCGCTATTGCCGCGCGCCTGTAGCCAAACGTTATCCGCTGGTAGAGCTGACCTCGGCCCTGCTGGCAGGGCTGGTGCTGTGGCGCTTCGGGCCCGGAGCGCAACTGGTGGCGGCGCTGGTGTTCAGCTGGGTGCTGCTGTGCATGACCCTGATTGATCTCGATCACCTGCTGCTGCCCGATAACCTGACCCTGCCGCTGCTGTGGCTGGGCCTGCTGCTGAATGTGGGCGAACTGTTTGTATCCCTGCCGTCGGCGGTGATTGGCGCTGCGGCCGGTTACGGTATTTTATGGAGCCTGTTCTGGCTGTTTAAACTGGCCACCGGCAAGGAAGGCATGGGCTATGGTGACTTCAAACTGCTGGCTGCCATTGGTGCCTGGTTTGGCTGGCAAAGTCTGCTGCCGGTGCTGTTGCTGGCGTCCTTTACCGGTGCCGTGCTGGGCCTCGGCCTGATGGCATTGCGTCGCCTGAATGAAGATCGCGTGCTACCCTTTGGTCCGGCGCTGGCACTGGGGAGCTGGTGTTATCTGATGTGGGGGACGGAAGTGGTGGACCTGTACTGGAGTATTGCGCTGTGACTTATGTAATTGGCCTGACCGGCGGTATTGGCAGCGGAAAAAGCACAGTAGCCAGCCTGTTTGCCGGGCTGGGCGCAGACATTATTGATGCGGATATTATCGCCCGCGAGGTGGTGGCCCCCGGCGAGCCGGCACTGGCCGCCATTGCCCATCATTTTGGTGCCGGTATCCTTGCCGGGAATGGCGAACTGGACAGGCGCGCCCTGCGGGCCCGGGTGTTTGACAACCCGCAGGAAAAGGAGTGGCTCAATGCCCTGCTGCACCCGGTTATTCGCGAGCGCATGGTGGCCGCCTGTGCCGCCAGCACGTCCCCTTACTGCCTGCTGGTGGTACCCCTGCTGGTAGAAAACCAGCTTACCAGCCTGTGCCACCGGGTATTGGTGGTGGATGTCAGCCCCGAGACTCAGCTTGCGCGCACGGTAAAGCGGGATAACGCCAATGAAGCACAAATTCGCGCCATTATGGCCGCTCAGGCCAGCCGTGAACAACGGCTGGCCGCCGCCGACGATATTATCAACAACAACAGCCCCGACCAGGCGGGGCTGTTGAAAGAAGTGCAGCAGCTGCATCAATACTACCTGACACAGGCTCAGGCCATTACAGAATAACGCCGCCGCCTTCAGCAGTTTGCGTATTCTGTTTGGCCGGGGCACTGGTGGTGCGCTGGCGCGGTGCCGGCTTACGGGCCGGGGCCTTGGCCGGACGCACTATCTGGCCTTTCTCCACCAGGCTGGCTTCTCCTTCCACCAGAGTGGCATAGGCCATTTTGGGCTTGACCGTGGTAATGCGAATTTTACCAATGGCCGCTTCATCCTGCCCCAGCACTTCGCCGGTGTAAGGATCCACCAGTTTTTCACCCAGGCTGTATACCGTAAAGTAGCTGCCGGATTTCAGGGTTTTACCACCCTGATTAATAATAATCCGGTCTCCGGTGACGCTGATCACCCGCAGCGGATAGATATTATCCATCGACTCCTGGAAAATTTTGTTAACCGCCTGATTAATCAGACCATTCAGATTACCGTTGCTGGCACTCAGACTCACGGTATCGGACCATTTCACCTGCCGCGTGGGCACTTCAATAATCTGATAGCGCACCTTGAGCGCACTGCGGGCATAATGGTTTACCTCGCCGGTCATGGCCACCGTCTCGGACCAGCGCCGGGTGCTGGCATTTTCAACCTTGCCCACCAGCATATAGTCCAGCCCCAGCACCTGCCCCATGCGTGCTTTTTCGGTCAGCGCCGTATCATCACTTTCCCACAGCTGACGTTCTTGCTGATAAGCCTGATCCTGCTCTCTGTCCAGCACCGCAAAACGGCGGCTTTGGGTATACAGATCCTGCAGCTCACGGCTGAAGGTGGCTCCATGGCGGCCTTTGAACGGCAGCACCGCCAGCTTGCGCCGGCTGTCGGCAGACATGCCTGCTGGCTTGTAGCGCAGCACATTAACGTGCAGCTCTACCCGGCAGCCGGTTTCATCACAGTGCTGCGACAGCATCTGATAGCTGTCTACCATGCCCTTGGCGGCCATGCGGCCGTCACGCTGAGTGTGAGTCAGGCTTTCGGTTTCGCCATTTTTCTTATGCAGCAGCTGCTCAACCTGCTGTGAGCTGTTGATATCTACGCCATTGACCTGACGCACCGCTTCTATCAGCGCATTTTCTACCGCCAGCTGCTCGGTAACACCATGGCCGGTGACCTGTACCGGCGTCACATTTGCCTGAGCCATTCCAGACAAAAATAATAAAGGCAGCAAGGCTGCCAGTAACCACTTTTTCATCACATCACCCTCAGAAGTCCGACACATCCATCATGTCCAGGCTGGCTCCCTGATTGCTGCCGCCCTGATAGCCTGCCGCGCCTTTCTGCCCCGGCACCTTGCCGGCCTTGAAAGTGCGCATGGCCTGCTCTTTCTGAGGATGCCAGGCCACCACTACACCATTGATTTCACGGTCTGAAGTAGGATGCTTGTGGGTCCAGCGCTTGGCCACCTGCAGCCCCACCAGGCCTTTCACTGATGAGCTCATGCGCGACATTTGCCGGGTTTCCTTGAGCAGCTTGGTGGTCAGCTCATCTACGGTTTCTTCGCCTTCGTCCGTTTTGGTCAGCGTTGCATTTTCTTCACGACTCTGGCCCGTGGTGACTTCGGCACTGACAGTGCCATAGAGGTTGTAGGCTTCAGAAATATGGGCATAAGCGGCTTGTTCGGCTTCAATAAAGGCAAAATCCCGGTTGTCATTGCACTCTTCATAATCCACCGGGTTACAGTCGTTGCCGGCCATGCCAAACGACACCAGCATGGGATAACCCTGCTCGTCATGCAGCAACTTGACGCCGTATTCATACATCAGGTTGGCTTTGTTGGACTCAAGAAACTGGTCCAGATTAATGCCGCGCTTTTCCGGCTCGGCTTGTACATGACCTTTGCTCTGCTGCAAAGAAGCCAGCACATTTTTCATTTTATTGGAGGTAGACAACACCGCCGCCACGGCCGTATTACCGTTGTCGTCGGTAATTTCAAACGTGCGGATGATCATGGCACCGCTGATTTCACCCCGTGAGCGAGTCCCCACAGTGCGGCTGATGGCCTTGCGCATCATCAGCTTGCGCTTGGACGGAGGCGCAGCATTATATTCCTGAGGATCCACGCCCAGCTCTACCAACTTTTGGCTCAGTGACGCATCGGCTACCGCCACCACCTTGTCGAACATGGCTTCCAGTTTGCTGCTTTGCTGCAATTCTTCAGGCGTAAACTCCGGCTCTTTGCTGGTTTTAAATGCTTCCCGCATGACCTCGGACGAAATATCAATATAGAGCTCTTTGATTAAGGCTTCCCGCGCCTTGGTTTGCGCCTGCAGATAAGCAATATTGCGGGCATCAGCCCAGTCCGGTGAGGTAGGTGCACGGCTGACATCAGCTACGCCATATTGCAGGAATACTTCCTGGCCACGGCCCTGACGCTGATAGGCTGCTTTACGCTCGCGCACATATTTGTCGGCCTGCTCCTGCACGTACAGGTGGGCGTTATCAATGCCACGCTCGGCAGATTTTACAATTTCCAGCTCGGTCTGCGCCGGAGCCGCCGGCTCATCCACCACTTCTGCAGCCGGTGGCGGTGCCGTAACCGGTGCCGGTGCATTGGCCGGAGCAGGCTCATTCTGAGCGTGTGCGGCAGGAATCATGGCCAGCAGCAAACAGGCCGCAAGATACTGTTGTTTCATTCATTTATCCCTAAAAACAACGGGGCCATCAGGCCCCGTGCCATTACCAGGTAACAGTGCGGCTGTCACCGCGCTTGATGATGGGGTATTCGCCTTCCCAGTAGGCCAGGCCGTTTTCCAGATTGGTCAGGGTCAGCTGGAAGTAGTAGTCGGACTGCTGAGTACGGCGATCCACCCGGTTATTACGCTGAATGATTTTGCCGCTCAGGCTGAAGTCGGGGGCAATCACCGCATTGTTGCCCTTTACGGTGCTGCGTTTGACCATGGAGGATTTGCGCAGCTCACGCACCTGCTGGGTCATGGCGTCTTCCGGCCCGTTCAGACCGATGGCCGTGGTGGTAATGAATTTGCCGCTTTGCAGCAGGCTGACCCGGATTTTCTTGGTCAGCTGATCGGTATCAATACGCTGAGTGGTATCGTTGATCATGGAAGAGACCGCCATGACATAGCGGCCGCCCTGAGATGCCTTGGGGTGTACCAGCAGCGGGCTGGCAACCATGTCATCCACCGCCTGAGACGCCGCCTTCTCAAAGTCTTTATAATCCAGGCCCATCACTACTGTCTGGTCTTCACCCGGGTTAACATAATGGGCCGTAGTGGCACAGCCAGACAGGGCAGCCATCAGGATCACGGCGGACATTTGCTTTTTCATTGTGCTCTCTCTTGTATTTGCTTTTACAGATTCATCACTTCAACCTGGGGAGTCTGCATGGGCGAGGTTGCCTTTACATACACCAGGTGAAAGCGGCTTTCAGGATCCAGGGTGACATTCAGCGGCTGATCCAGCTCCGCAACCTTAATATTCAGCTTACCGTTCGACGGACGCTGCACCCGCGCCAGCTGCCACTCTTTGGGCAGTGCACTCCAGTCGCGAATATCAGCCCCGGTTGTGGCGGCCTGAGTCAGGCCGGCGGCCAGACCCAGCAGCTGGTTTTGATCCTGCAGCTGTTTCTGGGCCACGGTTTTAAGGGTGGCGCGAATGACTTCGCGGCTCAGAATGTAGGGAAACTCGGTTTTAAACTCGGCCTGAATAATGCGGTCCATGCTGGCCAGAGGGCGGGTTTTTACCGGGCCCATCTGCAGATTGCTGAAAGCCGGCTCACGGTCTACCAGCTTAGGCAAGGCAATACCGCTGTAACTGACATTGGAGGTGAGCACAAACAGCGGCAAATCAATGCGGAACTCTTCTTTTTTGCTGCCCAGACCGTTTTCAAACAACACCCACACAGTGGGTTTCTGGCGCTCCATCGACTGACCACGGCGCAGCGCATTGGCCATGTTCATGTCGGTTTTCACATCGGCGTGCTTGGTCAGTCCATATACTCGCTTGAAACTGTCATGAGCCTTGCTGTAATCACTCTTGTCCTGAGCCTTGAGCATGAAATACAGTCCATGCATATAAGTGGCAAAGGGGTTTACATAACCGTCGTAGGCCTGCCACTCAGACAAGTCAACGCCCTGCTGGGCCAGTAACGGATCGGCCGCTTCCAGCGTGCGATTTACGTTTTCCTTATCGACTTTTTCTTCTTCCTCGGCCAGCTCTTCTTTCTGTGCTGCAATTTTGGCGGCGAAATGTTCCGCGGCACGGCGTTGCCGGTCTTCAGTGCGGTTCCACTCAATACGGGCATTGGCATAGTCGCCCTGTGCCATAAAGTTAAGGGCTTTATAGGTATTGAGCATGACGCCGTCATACTGGGTCTGGGTATAACTGGTAATGCTGTCATTCACCAGCATGGAGCCGGCAAGCTCAACGCCCTGCATCAGCACATGCTTGGTATCTTCATCCTTCATGCCGTGCTCGGCCTGATCAAACAGGCTGTTGGAGCGGGCGTATATTTTCTCCTGGCGCATCAGGCTGGCTGCCTGCAGTGACCATAACAGGTCATCGGCCCTGCCTGTGTCATCCAGACCTGAGTGCTGCTCGGCAATGGCAAGCGCATCGAGACTGCGGCCTTCAGCCAGCGCCTGGTCAAAATCACCGAATTTGTTTTTCTGATAAGCCGTGGTACAGCCAGACAACAGCAGTATGCCTGCCAGGGCGAAGGGAAATTTTCCTGCGAGGGGATTCATTATGCGCTCTTCCGTGCGTTTTTAATTAAAGTTAATAAGTGCGTCTAAAACTGACGCAGCATATTAAACACAAAAAGAGGACCTGTTTGAACTGTTCGTTAGTATTAAAATGATATTATTGCGATGAAATATCAGAAATTAAGCAAAAAATCGCCATATAGAAGAAAAGTGCAACACAGAACTGCTTACATAACGAAACAGGGCCGGCAATGCCGACCCTGTTACTTGAGCGCAGGAATAACCTTGCGTTATGACGTACGGGTAAAAATCAGATCCCAGACGCCATGGCCCAGTCGGTGGCCGCGCTGTTCAAACTTGGTCAGCGGGCGGTAATCGGGGCGCGGCATATAGTCGCCGGAAGCAGCAGCATTGGTATAACCCGGCGCGGCCTGCATCACTTCCAGCATATGTTCGGCGTAGTTTTCCCAGTCGGTGGCCATGTGGAATTCACCGCCGATTTTCAGCTTGCTGCGAACCATTTCCACAAACTCGGGGCGTACTATGCGGCGTTTGTGATGACGTTTTTTGTGCCAGGGATCCGGGAAAAACAGCTGCACTCTGTCCAGGCTCTGCTCGGGCAGCATTTGTTCAAATACTTCCACCGCATCGTGGCACATCACCCGCAGATTGGTCAGACCGGCTTCCGCCGCGCCCATTAAACAGGCACCCACACCCGGCGTATGCACTTCAATCCCGATAAAGTCCTGCTCCGGTGCCGCTGCGGCCATTTCCACCAGGGATCCGCCCATGCCAAAGCCAATTTCCAGCACTCGCGGGGCGGTGCGGCCAAATACCGTGTCCAGGTTCAGCAGCTCACCACTGAATTCAATGCCCATCACCGGCCATTGCTCTGCCATGGCTTTTTCCTGCCCCTTGGTCAGGCGGCCTTCCCGGCGCACAAAGCTGCGAATTTTACGTTGGCGCAGCTCTTCTTCGGTCTGAGCGGGCTTGTGTTCTGTCATTTTGTTTCTCCGGCGAGCAATGAAGAGCGAATTATCCAAAGTTAGGGCCAAGGTGCAAGCCGAAATACACCGGCAAAAAAAGCCGGTGTTTTTTCGGCACTTTCAAAAAAAACACAATGCCGTTGCCGCCATTACCAAAAAAACAGCCAGCGCCTGCCGCCTAGACTGAACACATCAGTAAAAACCCGACCCATGCAGGAGATCGCTTATGACCGCCATGGAACGCCTTATGCCCAACGGCAAAGTGACCGATGCCCTTATGCCCTACCTGCAAGACCCGCGTCTGGTGCGGGAGCTGGCCTACATTAACGGCCAGTGGGTGCACAGCCAGAGTGACCTGCCGGTGTTCAACCCGGCCACCGGAGATGTGATTGGTCATGTGCCCGAGCTTGACGCCGGGCATGCCACTCAGGCAGTGGATGCCGCTCAGGCCGCCTTTGGCCCCTGGGCCGGCCTGATGGCCGATGAAAGAGCCGCCCTTCTGCTGCGCTGGCATGACCTGATCCTGGAGCACAAGGAAGATCTGGCCACCCTGATGGTGCTGGAGCAGGGCAAGCCCCTGCAGGATGCCAGAGGCGAAATTGATTATGGCGCTTCTTTTATTCGCTGGTTTGCCGAAGAATGCCGGCGCGCCTATGGCGACACCATTCCCGGTCATATTGCCGGCGCACAGCTACTTACCCTGCGCGAGCCCGCAGGGGTAGCGGCGCTGATCACGCCCTGGAACTTTCCTCATGCCATGATCACCCGCAAGGCCGCGGCCGCTCTGGCCATTGGCTGCACTGTGGTGATTAAGCCTGCCAAAGAAACACCTTTTTCAGCCCTGGCGCTGGCAGAGCTGGCAGAGCGGGCCGGCTTTGCCCCCGGGGTTATGAATGTGCTCACCGGCCCGGGCAAGACGCTGGGCGATGCTCTGTGCGCCGACAACCGGGTGCGGGCGCTGTCGTTTACCGGCTCTACCGGGGTGGGCAAGCAACTGCTGCAAGCCTGCGCCGGCACCGTAAAGAAATGCGCCATGGAGCTGGGCGGCAATGCGCCCTTTATTGTGCTGCCCGATATGGATATACAGGAAGCCGCCAAAGCGGCCGTGGCCGCCAAGTTTCAGACCGCCGGTCAGGATTGCCTGGCCGCCAACCGCATTCTGGTGCCCCAAAGCCAGTATGAAGAGTTTCTCGATGCCTTTGCCGGCGAAATGGCGCGCATTCGGGTGGGTAACGGCCTCACCGCCGGCACCACCATGGGGCCGCTTATCCACCGTAAGGCTGCGGATAATGCCCAACGTCTGGTGGACGATGCGCTGGCCAAGGGTGCCCGGCTGTTTGCGGGCAGCCAGCAGGCCGTGCCCGGTGAAAACTTTTTTATGCCGGTGCTGCTGGCGGATGTAACGCCTGCCATGCGGGTGTTTCGCGAAGAAACCTTCTGTCCGGTCGCCGCCGTACTGCCTTATTCAAATACAGACGAGGTGCTGGCCCTGGCCAACGACACTGAATATGGCCTGGCCGCCTACATATTTGGCCATGACCAACGGCTGATCTGGCCACTATTGCAAGGGCTTGAGTTCGGCATGGTGGCAGTGAACTCGGTAAAAATGACCGGCCACAGCATTCCCTTTGGCGGCGTTAAACATTCGGGCCTGGGCCGGGAAGGCAGCCGCCACGGCTTTGATGATTTCAGCAACATAAAATACGCCTGCCTGGGCGGGCTTTAATCGCGTATTTTTGAAGGAGGTTTATCATGACCATCAACACCAAACAGTGGCTTGAAACCGATCGCAATACCATTTTTCACGCCTCCACTCCTCTTGGCCAGTATGCCCGGGGCGAAATGGGCGGACGCATTATTACCGGTGCCGAAGGCATTCGCATTAAAGACTCAGAAGGCATTGAGCTCATTGACGCCTTTGCCGGCCTCTATTGCGTCAATATCGGCTATGGCCGCATGGAAATGGCCGAGGCTCTTTATGAGCAGGCCAAAAAGCTGGCTTATTACCACACCTATGTGGGCCACAGCAGCGAGGCACTGATTGAGCTGTCCAGCCGTATTCTCGACAAGGCCCCCGCCGGCATGAGCAAGGTGTATTACGGTCTGTCGGGCAGTGATGCCAACGAAACCCAGATCAAACTGGTGTGGTACTACAACAACGTGCTGGGCCGGCCACAGAAGAAAAAAATCATCTCCCGGGAGCGGGGTTATCATGGCTCTACCATCGCATCCGGCTCGCTCACCGGCCTGCCGCTGTTTCATGCTCACTTTGACTTGCCGCTGGAGCGCATTCATCACACGGTGGCCCCCTGTTACTACCGTCGTGAAGACAGTGCCATGAGCGAGCAGGACTTTTCCCGCTGGTGTGCCGAGCAGCTGGAAGCCAAAATTCTGGCGGAAGGGCCGGATACGGTGGCCGCCATGATTGCCGAGCCGGTGCTGGGTACCGGTGGCATAGTGCCGCCGCCGGCGGGCTACTGGGCCGAAATTCGCAAAGTACTCGACAAATATGAAGTACTGCTGATTGCCGATGAAGTAGTGTGCGGCTTTGGCCGGCTGGGGGCCGAGTTTGGCTCCATTTATTACGATATGCAGCCGGATCTGATGACCATTGCCAAGGGCCTGACCTCGGCCTATCAGCCGCTGTCCGGCGTGATAGTGGGAGACAGAGTCTGGCAGACCCTGGAGCGGGGCACCGACGACTGGGGCGCTATCGGCCATGGCTATACCTATTCCGGTCATCCCATGGGGGCAGCGGCGGCATTGTGCAACCTGGATATTATTGAGCGGGAAAACCTGGTAGGCAACGCCGAAACGACCGGTGCTCACCTGCAGCAGCGCATGCAGGCGGCCTTTGCTCATCATCCGCTGGTGGGTGACTGCCGCGGCATAGGCCTGCTGGCGGCACTGGAGTTTTCTGCCGATCCGGCCAAGCGTACGCCGCTGGATCCTGCCCTCAAGGTAGGCCCGCGCATTGCTGCCGCCTGCCTGGAGCAGGGGCTGATTGCACGGGCCATGCCCCACGGCGATATTCTGGGCTTTGCCCCGCCGCTGGTGGTCACTCCGGACGACATTGACGATATCGTTGCCCGTACCGAAAAGGCGGTGAACAAGGTGACTGACGAGCTGGTGCGTAACGGTGAATGGCGACCGGCCAGGGATTGAAGTTCAAAAAAAGTGAAGGGTGAACAGTGAACAGTGAAGAGTGAAGAGTGAAGAGTGAAAAAGGCCTGTTGGACTGGCCCGAGAAAAGTAGACACCTTCATTTAATGAGAAGGTGTTATGAAATACAAACCCCGCCGTCGCTTTAGCGACACATTCAAACGTGAGGCCGTCGAGGCCTCGCTGTCTACCACCAAGACACAAGCTCAGTTTGCTGACAAACTTGGTGTTCATCCATCCCAATTACAGCGCTGGCGTAGAGAGTGGATCATGGCCAAAAAAGCATCTGATAAAGCAGTTGAAAACACCGGACCAGAAAAAAGCTTGCAGGATCTGGAGCGTGAAAATGCTCGACTGAAGAAGCTGCTTGAACGAAAAGAGCTGGAGAACGAAATCCTAAAAAAGGCGCAAGAGTACTTCGCCAAGCACAGCAAGTAAGGTTTGCCTTTATCGAGGCCCAACGA